>WHSL01000368.1 GCA_009380095.1 Streptosporangiales bacterium
GGGGAGGCGGAAGACCAGCCCTTCGGTGGAGGCGGTCGTGCGGCCGTCCTGCGTACCGTCGTTCCCGTTCGGATTCGATCGGGTGTTCGACGGAACGGAGAAGATCATGCCGCGCGTCAAGCGCACCGCAGTCATCGCGACACTGCTCGCCGTCGCGGCCTCCACCATGGTCACGGCGTCGGTGGCGGCCACGTCCTCGGCTGCTGATCGGGGCGGCGGCGCGGGGCCGCCGTCCGTGGCCGGCGCGGGACTTGCGTCCGTGGCCGGCGCGGGACTTGCGTCCGTGTCCGGCGCGGAACCGCCGTCCGTGTCCGGTGCGGGGTCGTCATCCGTGGCCGGCGCGGAGTCGCCATCGGTGCGGGGCGCGGCGGGGCCGCTGGAGTGGAGCGACTGCGGAGGCGGCGTGGAGTGC
Organism: Streptosporangiales bacterium; assembly: GCA_009380095.1. GTDB lineage: Bacteria > Actinomycetota > Actinomycetes > Streptosporangiales > Streptosporangiaceae > WHSL01. Next base: position 413 of record WHSL01000368.1, read on the forward strand.
TCGACGCTGACGGTCCCGGTGGACTGGGCGGCACCGCGGGAGGAGCGGATGCGGCTGAACCTCGTGCGGGTCCCGGCGGCCGATCCGCAGCGGCGGCTCGGCTCGGTGGTGGTGAACCTCGGCGCGGGCAACAGCACGCAGAGCGTCCGCGGTCAGCTGCCGGCCGGGCTGCGCGGCCTGCATGAACGCTTCGACCTCGTGGTCTTCGACCCGCCCGGGCTAGGCACGGCGGGCAACGGCACGCTGGTGCGCTGCCCGCACCTCGCCGCCTCCGTCTACGGCCTGGTGGCCGATGCGAGCCCGGCCGCGTGGCGGGCGCACGCCGCCACCAACGCGCGGTACGACGCGGGCTGCCGGGACGCGGCCGGCGCCTCGTTCGCCCACCTCACCTCTTGGCAGGTGGCGCACGACCTGGAGGCGATGCGGGCGGCCCTGGACGAGCCCCGGCTGCGCTACCTCGGCAACTCCTACGCCACCGCGTACTGGCAGGCGTACGCGGAGCTCTTCTCCGGTCGCGTCGGGCCCACCTACCTGGACGGGGTCACCGACCCCTTCGGCAGTGTCCAGCCGGCGTTGCTCTGCCACGACTTCATGCCCGACATGCCGGGCTATGGGGAGTTCCGCGGTATCGAGGCACGGATCAGGAAGGTCCCGGCCCCGCCCAGGCGAGGCCGGCCCTCCAGCAGGCTCCTGGCCCGGCGAGGTCCGGATTGCGTCCGGACATGTCGCCGGGTGCGGGTGTCCTTTCCGTGGCCGCGCGTTCGTCGGTGGTGTGAACACCGACGTTGAGGAGGACGACATGGCTTCGAACGAGAATGGGGAGGCCGCGCTGCGGGAGGCGATCGCGGCGGAGCGGAGTGAGCTGGCGGAGTTGCTCGCCGGTCTGCCCGAGGAGCGCTGGGACGAGCCGACATTGTGCGCCGGCTGGCGGGTCCGGGAACTCGTCGCCCACATGACGATGCCGTACCGGCACTCCGGCCCGCGGGTACTCCTCGGGCTGCTCCGGTCGCGCGGAGACTTCAACGCCTTCGCCGACCGGATCGCCCGGCGCGACGCGGTCGAGGTCGCGGTGGACGAGCTCGCCGCGTCCCTCGCCGGCAATGCCCGGCACCCGTGGAAGCCGCCGGGCGGCGGCTACGTGGGCGCGCTGTCGCACGACGTGATCCACGGCCTCGACTTCACCGTGGCATTCGGCATCGAGCGGAAGGTGCCCATGGACCGGCTACTTCCTGTGCTGCCACGGTCCCTCAAGGACAAGGGGGTGCGCTTCTTCGGCGTGGACCTCGACGGGGTCGAGCTGTGCGCCGACGACGCCGACTGGTCCCTGGGTTCCGGCGAACCCCTCCGCGGGGCGGCCCAGGACCTGCTGCTGGTGCTCTGCGGCCGCCGCCTCCCCAAGGGGCACCTCCGCGGCGCCCAAGCCGAGCGCTTCACCGCCTAATGGGAGCTACCGCACCCACCCACCCCACGACGCGGCGCGGCTCCGCCCGGCTGGGCGGGGTCGAGCGGCCGGGGGCGGCCGAGCGGCGCGGGGCGGGCTGGGGGAACTTCCCGTGGGTTGAGGGGGCTTCTCCTCCGTTCCCGTTCCACGAACCGCCGCAATTCGGGCGCCAAATCGACGGTTGCGGAGGAGAGGCGCTCACTTCCCTAGGAAGACTCGATCGGGAGAGGCGTCCGACGTGGTGGGGTTCCATGAATCGGCGAGTCCGTCCCATGAACGGGAGAGGCGCGCGCGATGAGGGCGAGGCGGAGGTGGCGGACCCGGGATGCCGCGGTCAGCCCGCGCCCTGGGCGCCCGGGTCGTTGGGCAGCCCCTCCAGCACACGGACCCGGTCGACCATCTTTGCGAGCGCGCTGAGGCTCTCCGCGGACAGGCCCGAGGCGCGTAGCGCGAGCTGCCGTACGGAACTGTCGCGTAGCGCCGCCAGCAACTCCAGCTCGGTTTCGATCCGTGCCCCGGCTTCGTCGTCGAAGAAGTACGCGGTCGGCACGCCGAAGAACTCCGCCACCGCCTCGAGGTGCTTCTTCGTCGGGTTGTGCCGGATGCCCTTGCGCAACTGCCACAGGTACGTGGCCGAGATCGTGGGCCCGCCGCGCTCCCGCAGGGCCTCCGCGACCTCCTCGTTGGAGTACTCGCCGCCGCCGCGCCGTCGCACGGTGCGGAACAGCCGGTCAAGCCGCTCGGCCAGCGTCGCGCCCGGTCGGGCCTCGGCCATCCTCACGCCCCCTGCTCCTGCCGGCGGAACCAGCTGTGCGCCGGAGCCTGCCAATCACAACTGAGATGGAGAAGATGCGACCACCTCCTCCACGCTGGTTGGCGACAGGCCGGCCCGCCGATCCTGAGACCGCGCGCCCGCGGCCGGGCGTGGATCGGGAAACCGGGGTGCCGGAGACCGATTGGTTTCCGTTCCGTAGACCGTCTAAGGAGTGAGCGCGCGGTGAACGGCACCGGGCGGAGGGTGACGGTGAGCGGAGGCGGCCGTGAGCGGAGTCGTGGACTGGTGCGGCGATGAGGACGACCATCGCCCGCTGTCCTTCCTGGGGCGGGCGCTGCCATGCTCGTTCCGGCTCCGGGTGCTGGTCGTCGCGCCCGGTGGCGTGCACCCGTACGACGCCGACGACTGGCCCGACGCGATCGTCGTCGTGGAGCGCGGGCGGATCGAGCTGTGCGAGGCGGACGGGTCCCGGCTCGGGCTCGTCTCCGGAGGAGTGGTGTGGCTGACCGGTCTGCAGCTGAGCTTCCTGCGCAACCCCGGTGGCGAGCCCGCGGTGATCACGGCCGTCTCCCGCACCGCCTGCCATCCCTGACGTCCACCGCCCCCGCCCCCGCCCCCCGCCGGCCCCCCGCCCC
>WHSL01000207.1 GCA_009380095.1 Streptosporangiales bacterium
GCGATCACCGCGTAGAAGCGGGCGGTCTTGCCGTCGCGCTTGGGGCGCAGCAGCCGGCCGAGGCGCTGGGCCTCCTCCTGGCGGGAGCCGAACGACCCGGAGACCTGGATCGCCACCGCCGCCTCGGGCAGGTCGATGGAGAAGTTCGCGACCTTGGAGACGACGAGCGTCTTCAGTGACCCATCGCGGAACGCGTCGAAGAGCCGCTCGCGCTCCTTCACCCGCGTCTCCCCCTTGATCACCGGGGCGTCGAGCGCCGCGCCGAGCTCGTCGAGCTGGTCGATGTAGGAGCCGATGACCAGGACCTGTTCGCCCTCGTGCCGCTTCACCAGCCGTTCCACCACGGCCGTCTTGGTGGGGGTGGAGGCGCAGAAGCGGTACCGGTCCTCGGGCTCGGCGGTCGCGTACGCGAGCCGCTCCGACTCCGAGAGCGTGACCCGCACCTCGACGCAGTCGGCCGGTGCGATCCAGCCCTGGGTCTCCATCTCCTTCCACGGCGCGTCGTACCGCTTCGGCCCGATCAGCGAGAACACGTCGCCCTCGCGGCCGTCCTCGCGGACCAGCGTGGCGGTCAGCCCGAGCCGCCGCCGCGCCTGCAGGTGGGCGGTCATGCGGAAGATCGGCGCAGGCAGCAGGTGCACCTCGTCGTACACGATCAGCCCCCAGTCGCGGGCGTCGAACAGCTCGAGGTGCGAGTAGACGCCCTTCCGCCGTGAGGCCATGACCTGGTACGTCGCGATGGTGACGGGCCGGATCTCCTTCTTGGCGCCGGAATACTCGCCGATCTCCTCTTCCGTCAGCGAGGTGCGCGCGATCAGCTCGGACTTCCACTGGTGCAGCGCGACCGTGTTGGTGACGAGGATCAGCGTGGTCGCCTTGGCGTGCGCCATGGCCGCCGCGCCGACGAGCGTCTTGCCCGCGCCGCACGGCAGCACGACGACGCCGGAGCCGCCATGGAAGAAGCTCTCCGCCGCGTCCCGCTGGTACGGCCTCAGCTCCCACTCCGCCTCGTCGAGGTCGATGGCGTGCGCCTCGCCGTCCACGTACCCGGCCAGGTCCTCGGCGGGCCAGCCCAGCTTGAGCAGCGCCTGCTTGAGGTTGCCACGCTCCGACGGGTGCACCGCCACGAGGTGCGGGGCGAGCCGCTTGCCGAACATCGGCGCGACCTTCTTGGATCGCAGCACCTCCTCCAGCACCGCCTGGTCCAGCGCCTGCAGGACGAGCCCGTGTTCCTCGTCGCTGTGCAGCTGGAGCCGCCCGTACCTGGCCATGGTCTCGGCGATGTCGACGAGCAGGGAGTGCGGCACGGGATAGCGGGAGAACGTGATCAGCGTGTCCACGACCTGCTCGGCGTCGTGTCCGGCGGCCCGGGCGTTCCACAGCGCGAGCGGGGTCACGCGGTACGTGTGGACGTGCTCGGGCGCCCGCTCGAGCTCCGCGAACGGCGCGATCGCCTTACGGCAGGCGGGGGCCAGGTCGTGGTCGACCTCGAGCAGGAGGGTCTTGTCGGACTGAACGATCAGCGGGCCATCGGACACCGGATCAGGCCTCCCAGGGGTGACGGACGGTGGCGCACGGATGCGGCCAACCACAGGTCCAACACCGAGTCTGCCGTGCCGCTTCCCGTGATCGTGCGGGCTGCGTCCGAGTCACGTCCCCGCGGGTGGGGTGTGCTCGGCGCGGCGGGGCTCGTACCAGGTCTCGCCGACGGGGTCGCCGGCCATGTTCCACGCCCAGGAGACGGCCGGGGTGATGCGGATGAACGTGCCGGGGCCGACCATGCCGACGCGTTCGAAGGGCTGCTCGGCGCGCCCGTACACGCGGATCGCGCGCGCGATGAACGGCTCGAACGACACCATGTCGTCGAACGCAGCGCGACCTTGTGACCGCCGGCCGCGACGTTGCGGAACTTCCGCGTGGCGAGCACGGCCGCGCCGTTGCCGCCGACCCAGAAGTACGTGCCATCGAACTCCACGGCGACCGGCACCACGTCCGGCTGGCCGCCGGGCCCGACGTTGGCCAGCCGGCCGTTCATCTGCGAGCGCAGGTAGGCGATCTCTTCTTCGGTGAACGACATCGTGGCTCCCTCGGAGGTCGGATCCGTACGATCGGTCGATGCGCATCGACCGGCTGGATCACATTGTGCTGACCGTCACCGACATTGACGCGACAGTCGCGTTCTACACGCGCGTCCTGGGGATGGAGGCGGTCACGTTCCACGGCGGGCGGATCGCCCTCACCTTCGGGAGGCAGAAGATCAACCTGCACCGTGCCGGCCACGAGTACGAGCCCAAGGCCGCCCGCCCCGCCCCCGGCGGCGGCGACTTCTGCCTGATCACGGACGACCCGCTGGAGCAGGTCATCGCCGAGCTCGAGGCGCACGGCGTGCCGATCGAGCAGGGACCGGTGGACAAGACCGGCGCGACCGGCCCGATCCGCAGCGTCTACCTCCGCGACCCCGACGCCAACCTCGTCGAGATCAGCAACTACCGGGCCGGCGCGCGGTAGCGGGGACCGCGGCGGGACGTCACGGGATGACCCGGGCCACGGGCGCGGGCCGGGCCGCCCTCGTACCGGCGGGTTCCGTTCTGTAGCGTTGCGGGCGTGCGAGCCCGAGAGATCGCCGTCGAGTTTCCGACGGTCACCCTGGACACCGGTGCGCTGGAGGCCGCTCGGCTCATGGCCGACCGCCAGCTGCCCGGCCTCGTCGTGGTCGACGACGACGGCCTGCCCTACAGCGTGCTGCCCGGATCGCAGGTGCTGAACTTCGCGATCCCCTCCTACGTGCAGGAGGATCCGTCCCTGGCCCGGGTGTACGACGAGGCGGCGGCGGACCGGCTCGGCGCCCGGCTCGAAGCGCACACCGTACGGGAGCTGATGCCGGCGAAGCCGCATGAGCTGCCCGTGGTGGAGTCGGACGACACCGTCATGGAGATAGCGGCGATGATGGCGGGGATGCACACCCCCCTGGTCGCGGTGGTGGACGACGGTGAAATGCTCGGGGTCGTGACCCTCAGCGCACTTCTCGCTCGGGTGCTGCCTCCCGCATGACGGCGGCGCTCTCGGTCGCGGTCTTCGCCGTGGCCTACGTTCTCATTGCCTCGGAGAAGCTCAACCGCGTCGTCGTCGCCGTGGGCGGCGCGGCGGTGGTGGCCGCGCTCGGCATCGTCGGCGCGGACGACATCTTCTACTCGCACGACACCGGCATCGACTGGAACGTCATCTTCCTGCTCTTCGGGATGATGATCATCGTGGGCGTGCTGCGCCCGACCGGCGTGTTCGAATACTTGGCGATCTGGGCGGCCAAGCGCGCCCGCGGCCGCCCGTACCGCGTGATGGTGCTGCTCACCGCCATCACCGCGGTCGCCTCGGCGGGCCTGGACAACGTGACCACGGTGCTGCTGATCGCGCCGGTCACGCTGCTGGTCTGCGACCGGCTGAACGTGAACCCGATCCCGTACCTGATCGCCGAGGTGCTCGCGTCCAACATCGGCGGCACCGCCACGCTCATCGGCGACCCGCCCAACATCATCATCGGCAGCCGCGCCGGGCTGACCTTCAACGACTTCGTCGTCCACCTGGGGCCGATCGTCGTGGTGATGATGGCGGTGTTCTTCGGGCTGATCCGGTTCCTGTTCCGCGACGCCTTCCGGTACGACCCCGACCGCGCGGCCGAGGTCATGGCGCTGAACGAGCGCGAGGCCATCGAGGACCCGAGGCTGCTGGTGCGCTGCCTGATCGTGGTCGGGGCGGTGCTCGTCGCGTTCACCCTGCACTCGGTGCTGCACGTGGATGCGTCGATCATCGCGCTGCTGGGCGCGGCGGTGATCGTGGCGATCTCGCGGTCCCGTACGGAGCAGTTCCTCCGCGACGTGGAGTGGGAGTCGCTGGTCTTCTTCATGGGGCTGTTCATCATGGTCGGCGCCATGGTCAAGACCGGCGTGATCGCCGCGGTGGCGGACTGGGCCACCGAGGCGACCGGCGGCAACCTGCTGCTGGCGACGAATGTGCTGCTGGTCGCGTCCGGCGTGCTGTCCGCGGTGGTGGACAACATCCCGTACGTCGCCACCATGGCGCCGCTCGTCCAGCAGCTCACCGAGGGGTACGGACCCGAGGGCCAGGTGCTCTGGTGGGCGCTGGCCCTCGGCGCCGACCTCGGTGGCAACGCCACGGCCATCGGTGCCAGCGCGAACGTGGTCGTGCTGGGCATCGCCAAGCGCAACGGTCACCCGATCACGTTCTGGCAGTTCACCAAGTACGGCATCGTCGTCGCGGCCGTCACGATCCTGATGTGCGTCCCGTACCTCTGGCTCCGCTACTTCGTGTTCGCCTAGCTCCGTCAGCGGCCGGGCGTCCGCAGGTACTCCTCGTAGGCCGCACGCAGATCGGCGAGGAGGCGGGTCGCCGGGTACGTGGAGCGGTCCGGGAAGTCGTGCCGGTGATGGAGGCTCCAGTAGCTCGCGGCCCGCTGCGCCGTCGCGTGCACGAACTCTCCGTTGAAGGGCACGAACCGGCCGTACGCGCTCGCCGCGAGTCCTGCGCCACGATCGTCGCGAGCTTCAGCAGCGGCCAGAAGTGCGCGAACGCTGCGGGATAGGTCCGGGGGAAGCCCACCACGGCGCGGAGCTCGCCGAGCGCGGCCCGCAGGGTCCCGCGATCACGGTCGAGCAGCCGGCCGTCCTGCTCGAAATAACCGCTCAGGCAGACGAGGACGTGCCGCTGCAGCACGCGGAGCGCGAGCTCGCCACGGGGCGGCAAGCCTTCGGGGAAGGGCTGCGTGCGCTCCGCCCAGAGAACCTCGGCCGTGAAGTACATCGCGTCATGCCCGTCCGGGCCCGGCCAGCGCCACGGCAGCCGATCCAGCGTGTCGTCCGGCACCCGCTGCGTGCGCTTCTCGGCGGTACGGCGCCGCTCGTACTCCGCCGCCTCGCGCAGCCGGGCGTCCCGGGCGGTCTCGAGCACGCCGAGCGCGCGGACCAGCGCGGCCGCGTCCCCGCGCAACCGCCCGGCCCGCAGCTCGATGTAGTCCCAGGTGGCGTGGAACCCGAGCGGGCAGAAGCCGGTGACCGCGGAGCGCAGCGCCCGGTGCCGTCGCGCGTAGCGGGAGCCGCGGGTCACGGACGCGGCGCGCGTAGGTACCGAACGACATGGCTGAACGGTGTCACGGCCGCATGGTGCCGCGCCAACGGATTCGGCGGGCACTCAGGACGGGGCGGGCTCGGTCTCGCTGATCTCCGCGACACCGGTGATGCGGTGCAGGGCGAAGCGGTGCACGGCGGCGCGGGTCGCGTCGTACGCGGTCAGATACCCGCCCTCGACCCGCGCGGGCTCCACGATGCGGCTGCTGGCCTGGCCCTGCGCGTCCAGGTAGCCGATCCACACCCGGGAGCCGCTGCCCACCGCCGCGTTCAGCGCCGCCATCGTCGCGGCCACGGGGGAGCGCGGCGGCTCGTCCTCGGGCGCGGTGATGGGCTTCCGAACGGCCGTCGCGGCCGCGTCACCGGCCCGTACGGCCCGTACCGCCGCGACCAGCACCGTGTCGTCCGGGGCCGGCGGCTCGGTCAGCCCGCGCGGCGCGCGCTCCACCGAACGGCGCGCGTCCGGCCTGGTCAGCACCATCGCACCCTCGGGAGACTCGGCCACCGGCGCGTACCCGAGCGTGCGCAGCGTCTCCAGCAGCCCGCCCCGCGGCGTACGGCTCGCCAGCACGGTCGGGGCCAGCCGGAACAGTCCCAGCTCCGAGGCCCGCCGGTCGGCGAGCAGCTCGCTCAGCATGGCGGGGTCATCGGAGCGGAGGTACGCCGACGCGGTGCCCACCCGGACCCGGCCGTGCCGCCGCGCCGTGTCGTCGATCAGGTAGCGCAGCGCCTGCGGAACCGGGGTTCGGGACGCGCGTTCCAGCAGCTCCAGCACGTCGGAGCCGCCCCGCCCCGCGTCCAGCGCGCGGCGCACCGAGGACTCTGAGAAGCGGTACACCGTGGCCCCGCCGGTGGACTCCACGTCCGCGGCGAGCGCCAGCTCCCGGGCCAGCTCCGGCACCAGCGGACCGGGCGCGACCGCGGTCATGTCGCCCTGGATGAGCACGTGGTCGACCGGATCGGGGAGCAGTGGCCGCAGCGCTTCCTCGGCGGGCGGGCGGCCGTCGGTGAGCATTGACCGCCCCGGCCCCGACATCGCCGACAGCCCGGTCACGCCCAGCACCGCGGCCTCGCGCAGCGTGCTCTCCAGCAGCATCTCCCGCAGCTGGCCCTGGCGGCGCGGGCGCAGCCAGCCCAGATAGTCGCGGACGGCGTCGATGTCCAGCGCGGTGCCGGGCGCGGCCTCGGCCAGCGTCTCCAGCACCTGGCGGCGCAGCTCCGGGGCGTTCCCCCGGTCCAGCCCCTCGCCGAGCGCGTTCAGCATACGGCCCCGGTCGTCCTTGCCGCCGGTCAGCGCGGGCACCCGCGTACCGGCCAGCCACGCCGTGGTGAGCGCGGACCAGCGGCGCTCCGGGATTGTGACGCGCCACAGGTCGTACGCCTTGGTGGGCAGCCACTCCGGCTCGCCCTCGTCGCTCTCGGCGATCAGCCCGGCGGCGGCGACCATCTCCACGTAGAGGGCGGCGGTGGCGTCGTCGGTGTCCAGGATCTGCGCGGCGCGGCGCAGCTCCCGTACGCCGAGGCCGCCCGCGCGCAGCACCGGGGGCGGCTCCACGCTCCACGCCTCGAGCAGGTCCTCCACCGCGCGGATCATGGTGAACGCCTGGCCGCCGGCGGCGCGGTCCACGATCGACGGGTCGCGCTCGCGGCCGGTCAGCGTGGGCGGGTCGGCCTCCGCGCTCGCGAACAGCCGGCCGGCGCGCAGGTAGAGGGCCACCTCGCGGGGGAGCGTGACGGTGTTGTCGTCGGTGGCGACGAGTAGACCGCGGGCCAGCAGCCGCTCGATCGGGGAGCGGGCGGACTCGGTCCGTACGGGGCGCTGCGCGTCCTCGACCTTGCCCACCGGCGGGCCCCAGGCGAGGCGGCGGAGGGCCTCCTCGGCCTCCGGGCCGGCGTCGGTCAGCAGGGCGGCGAGCCGGTCCGGGTCGGCGAGGGTGGCGGCGAGGGCCTCGGGCGCGTTGCCGGTGGACTCCACGCCGAGGTCGTCGAGCAGGTACGCGAGCCGCTCGGGCGGGCGGCCGGCGAACAGCGCGCGGGCCGAGGGGCCGAGCCCGGCCGGCGTGGTGAGGATCTCGCGGAGCGCGGCGACCGAGCGGAGGGCGGAGTCCTCGCCCCAGATCAGGGTGAGGGCGCGCAGCCGGTCGAAGGTGGCGTGCAGCTTCGGGACGTTCTCCTCGTCGCCGCCGAGGACCGCGACGTGCAGTTCGTCGTACGTGGCCGGCTCGTGCAGGACGAGCAGGGCCTCCAGCACGTGCAGGGCGAACCGGTCCAGGCGGTCGACCACGCGGGTCACGGCGGGGGTGCTGGACGCGCGTGCGGCGAGCGCCGCCACGTCGGCGGGGACCGGGGTGATCAGATCTGGGCGCGCGCGAAAAAGCGCGGCGAGTTCATCGTCGTCGCGCCCGCGCAGCCAATCACCGTAGTCCCCCTGCGTCATCCCTCCCAAGTTACGGCATCCCTCACGTGCCGAAGCCGCGCGCCCGCCAATCCACAGGGGCGCCACGCGTCGCGGGCGAGTGGCCGTTCCCCGACGAAGAGTCGGTTTGTGCGCACGTCGCGGGTGAATCGGGGGGAGGATCGTCGCATGGGTGACGCGGAGGAGCGCCTGGTCCTGGACTACCTGGGGCGCGTGGCCGACCTCGCTCATGGGCGGCTGCCGCCGGAGGCGCGCGTGGCCTTCCTCGGCCGGTTACGCGCCGGCATCGAGGAGCAGCGCGCGGGGCGTGCCGGGGGGTGGCGGCACACGCTGGACGTACTCGACCGGCTCGGCGACCCGGAGCAGCTCGTCGAGGCCGAATACCAGCGCCTCCTCGGCGAAGAAGCCCGCGATGAGGATGCCGGTCCGGAGCCGGGGCGGGCTGTGGGCGCGGCCGGCCGCGGCCCGCGGGGCTGGCGAGGTAGGCAGGACCGGCGGGCCGAGCAGGCCGAGCAGGCCGGACGGGCCGGGCAGGTCGGGCAGGCCGGGCAGGCCGGGCGGACCGAACGGGCCGGGCGGACCGAACGGGCAGGGGCCGGACGGGCTGGGCGGGCCGGGCGGGGCCGGCGGAGGCGGGTGGACGCGGCGGATCTGCGGCGGCGTACGCGGATCGAGCGGAAGCCGCCGCCATGGCGCCGCGAGCAAGAACGGTCCGGCCGGGCAGGCGCCTCCTCCGGCGACGGGCCCGCAGCCTCGGGCGCGGGGCCGGCCTCCCCAGGCTTGGGGCCCATGTCCTCGGGTGAGGGGGCCGCGTTCTCGGGTGACGGGGCCGTGTCCTCGGGTGAGGGGGCCGCGTCCCGCGGCGACGTGTCCATGCCGGTCGGTGAGGCGCCCCGGTCGGGTGGGCTTGTCGTGGAGGGGTTCAACCCGTTGAGCGGCGCGGAGGCGATGGCGATCCTTCGCGCGCATCGGCGGGAGAGCGTGGCGCTGCTGTTGATCGGGGTCGGGGGGCTCGTGTTTCCGTATCTGTTCTGGCCGGTCGGCGCGTTCCTGGTGCTGCTCTCGGCGGGCTGGCTCGGCCGGGAGAAGTGGATCGGGCTCGGCGCACCCGTGCTGATCTCGGCGCTCGCCGTGATCTCCACCGGGTCGTCGCGGGCCGATCCCCGCGACGGAACCGATTACTTCGCGTACTGGACCGCACTCCTCGACGTGGGCCCGACCGCGTTCCGGCTCGCCGCGCTCGGCGGCGCCGCCTACCTCTTCTTCCGCCTCATCCGCACTGTCTGACCGCCCGTCCCACCGGCTCCGGGCCCCATGAGACGGTCAGGGGCCTAACCGCCCGCGTGGCGACGTAGCCCAGGGAACGGCCGGAGCCGGCCCGGTAGCCGCGGGGACCGCCGGTGGTAGGTCAGCCGGCGGTGTGTGTCGCCGGGGCGGGGTGGGCGGCGAGGCTGAGCGCCATGCGGACCCAGGCCTCGATGAAGCGCTCCTCGCTGAGGTCGACGCCCGGCCCGTGGAACTGGGCCGCCGACAGCCAGTAGTTCACGACCGCGCCGCCCAGTACGGTGGCGGTCGCCTCCCAGTCGTGGCCGGCGCCCGCGTACTCGGGCTGCGCGTCCATCCAGGTGGCGAGTCGCAGGTAGATGAGCCCGACCAGCCCGTCCCGCAGCTCGTCGATGAGGTGCGGAAACTTGTCGAGGTCGCGGAACAGCACCCTGATCAGGTACTGCTCCTCGTTCAGCTTGGCGAGGCCCAGCCGGCAGATCAGCCGCAGCCGGTCGGAGAGCACCATCGCCTCGGGGGCGATCGACGTGAGCATCCCGTCCTGCAGGTCCAGCCGGGTGCGCTCGACGTGCTCGCGCACCGCTGCGGCGAGCACCTCCTCCTTGGACCGGAAGTGCCGGTACAGCCCGCCCGCGCCGGGCGACAGGCCGGACGCGGCCTCGATCTCGGCCACGGCGGTCGCCGAATAGCCGCGCTCGGCGAACAGCCGCAGCGCCTCGTCGATGATTCTCTGCCGTGTCGGTCTCGCCATCGAATTCCTCCCCCTAAGGACAGTAACCGCTTACAGACGATCGGTCCCGCCAGGAATCGGGAAAACGTGTTCTCCGACGGTGGGCGGTGCTGGCTGTCCGGCCGAAGGCAGCGGGGAAGAGGCGAACGACGTGCGCAGCGAACGCTCTGA
>WHSL01000392.1 GCA_009380095.1 Streptosporangiales bacterium
GCCGGTGACCTTCTGGAACTCGGCGCCCACGACGCTCGCCCAGCTCAGCCCGTTCCCGCCGGGCCGCGGCTCGGAGCACCTGCGGCTCGTCTTCCTCAGCGGGGACTACACGCCGCTGTCGCTGCCCGGCGAGCTGCGGGCCGCGTTCCCGAACGCGCGCGTGATCAGCCTCGGCGGCGCGACCGAGGCCACCGTCTGGTCCAACTGGTTCGAGATCGACCAGGTGGACCCGGCGTGGCGGGCGATCCCGTACGGGCGGCCCATCGACGGCGCCCGCTACCACATCCTCGACGAGCGGCTCCGGCCGTGCCCGCCGGGGACCGAGGGCGGCCTGTTCATCGCCGGCGCCTGCCTGGCGCAGGGGTACGCCGGCGAGCCGGAGCGGACCGCCGAGCGCTTCATTCGGGACCCGTACGCCCTGCGGCCCGGCGAGCGCATGTACGCGACGGGGGACCGGGCGCTGTACGACCCCGACGGCCTCATCCACTTCCGCGGCCGGGCCGACGACCAGGTGAAGATCCGCGGATACCGGGTGGAGCCGGGGGAGGTCGAGCACCGGCTGCGGGAGCATCCGGCGGTCAGGGAGGCGGTTGTGCTGCCGGTGGGGGAGCCCGGCGACCGGCGGCTCGCCGCGTACGTCCTCCCGGCCGGCGACCCGCCGACCGTGCCGGACCTGCGCGAACACGCCGCCCGTACGCTCCCCGGCTACATGGTCCCGAACCACGTCACCTTCCTCGACGCGTTCCCCACGACCCCCAACGGCAAGATCGACCGCTCCGCCCTGCTCGAGCCTCACCGAACCCCGTCCGCCACGGGGCAGGCCGCCCCCGATGAGGAGCTGCGCGCGGAGATCGCGGAGTTGTTCGCCGAACGGGTCGGCGCGTCGGTCGACCCCGACGGTGACCTCTGGGACCAAGGGGCGACCTCGTTCACGCTGGTCCAGGTCTCCAACGTGCTCCAGGACCGGTACGGCTTCCGCATCCCCGTCTCCGCCGTCCTCGCCGACCCCACCGTCGCCGCGATCGCCGACTGGCTCCGCGAAGCGCTCGGCGGGACTTCGGAACAGCTGCCGCTGGCCGGCGCTCCGCCGTCCGACCTCTACGTACGGCGCCGCTCACGCCGGGACCTGCTGGCGGAACCCGTACCGGCCGACGCCTTCGCCGGGTTGCTCGCCCTGCTCCGGGAAGCGGATGGCCGGTCGCTGTACCCGTCGGCCGGCTCCACCTACGCGGTACGCACCTACGTCCACGTCAAGCCGGACGGCGTCGACGGCGTCCCCGCGGGTCTCTACCTCCACCACCCCGCCGACCACACCCTGGAACCGATCCCCGGCCCCGCCTCCCTCGACCGCGACCTTTTCGCACCTGGCGACCGCACCCTGTACGACGCCGCCGGCTTCGCTCTGTACCTGGTCGGGCGGACCGGCGGCATCGCCCCCCGGTACGGCGCCGACGCCGACCGGCTGCTCGCCCTGGAGGCCGGGCACATCGCCGAACTGTTGCTGCTCGCCCAGGCGGAGCTCGGCCTGGGGCTCTGCGAGATCGGCGGTCTCGACGAGGACCGCCTCCACGCCGCCCTCGGCACCGGCCCCGGCGATCCCTTCCTCCTCGGCCTCACCGCCGGCCCCGCCGACCACGAGCACTCCGCACCCCGCCTCCTCGGCCCGCCCCCCGCGCCACGGCCCGAAACCGCCCGCCCCAACGAGCCGCGCCGGGAGCCGTCGGACGATGTGGCGATCATCGGGATGGCCGGGCGGTACCCCGGAGCGCCGGACCTGGACGCGTTCTGGCGGTTACTGGAGGAAGGTGCCGATCTGATCGGCGAACCCCCGGCCGAGCGGCGCCGCCCCGGCCTGCCGGACATGTACGGATCCTTCCTGGACGACGTCGACCGCTTCGACCCCCTGTTCTTCGGCATCGCACCGCGCGACGCCGACCGGATGGACCCGCAGGAGCGACTGTTCCTCGAGGTCGGCTGGGCGGCACTGGAGGACGCCGGCTACCCGCGGGCCCGGCTGCACGAGGCGTACGCGGGCAAGGCAGGGGTGTTCGCGGGCACCATGTACAGCGAGTATCCGTACTTCGCTGTGGAACGCACCCTGGCCGGCGACCC
>WHSL01000296.1 GCA_009380095.1 Streptosporangiales bacterium
GCTGGCGCGGGTGGCCCCGCTGGCGCGGGTGGCCCGGCTGGCGCGGGCAAGGAAGACGGTGACAAGCGGGGCGAGGGCCGGGGTCGAGGCCGTGACCGCCAGAGATCTACCTCGCCCACGCCCACGCCGAGCCCGACACCCCCACCCGCTTCCTCGTCCGCTCGGCCCCCGTCGGCGAGCCCAACCCGATCCAGTCCACCCCCACGGCCTCAGCCGCCGACACCGCCAGCGCCGAGCCCAACGGCCACCGAAACCAGAACTCCCGGCAGCCCGGCTCCCCGACCGCCTCGGGCCCCGCTCATCCCAGGCCCGAGTACCAACCCGGAGACCGGCCCGGACTGGGGCTCGGACACGCCGGACCCTCGACCTGGAGCCGGACGGTCCACGCTGCTCCTACTGCCGCTCCTTCCGGGACCGCCGAGCCCGCTCAGCACGGAGAGCCACACCCTCGCCGCCACCGCGACGAGCCCCATCGGCGACGAGCACGCGACCCAAGGCCCCGACGCCGCCCCTGAGAACCCGCGCGGGCGCGGTGCCACCGCCCTCCCCGGCCCGGCCTTCTGGTTCACCGTGGCCGGAGCGCTCGCGCTCGCCGCCGCGGCCGGCCGTACCGGCCTCGCCTGGGCCCGATTCCGCTCCCGCCCCGCACCCAAACACCGCCAGTCCTGACGGGCCGGCGTTCCGGCCGAGCCCTGTCATGCCTCGGGCGAGGGGATGAAGGGCCGCTCACGAACGGCTCACGGTGGGTTCATGCCGGCCGGGGAGGTTGGTGACGCACGCGGAGAGACCGCGTACGACACCAGAGAGGAATCTCATGCACCCGAACCTCCGACGCGTCCTGCTCGCCACCGCCGTCGCCGGCATGGGCGTCGCAGGCACCGCAACCGCCGCCACCGCGACGTCCGCCGTGCCCGACCCCACCACCCAGTCCGACCTGCTCCCCAACCCCCCGACACCACCAGATCCACCCCCAACAACTCCACCACCCCCACCGACGACCGAACCGAACACAAGGACGGCACCCGAGACGACGACGGCCCCGAACCCGACGACGACCGCGAGGTCGACGGCGACGACGGCGGCGACCGCGACGACGGCCGAGGGGATGACGACGGCCGTGATGACGACGACGCAGGCGTACCCCGCGGCGGCGTCGAAACGGGAATGGGGGCCATGGCAAACCACATCGCCCGCCACGACGACGATGACGACGCAGGCGCGCCTCACGGCGGCGTGGAGACCGGCATGGGCGCCACCGCGAACCAGATCGCCCGCGACGACGACGACGGAGGCGTGCCTCGCGGCGGCGTCGAGACCGGTGCGGGTGGGACGACTGAGGGTGGCTCCAGCGGCGTGGTGATCGCCTCGCTCGGGGCGGGCGGTGCTGCCGCGCTCGCCCTCGGCGGGCTGTGGATACGGCGCCGGTTGAGCCAGGGCGGCTGACGGTGATCCGGAACAACAACCGTCGCGACGACCGTGGGGCACCCGCCCCCGCGGTCGCCGCGGCCCCCGCCAAAACGCGAACACAACCGCCAACCACCCCCATCGACTCGGCGCGTGTCCGTTCGGTGCGCGTCGGTTCGGTGCGGCGTCGGTTGCTGGGGTTTCTGGCCTTCGCTGTGGTTGTGGGATTGCCGGGGTGCGCCGGCGGCGGGACGGATGGTGTGGCGGGGTCGGGTGGCGGGGCGTCGCCTGGGGCGGGGGCGGGTTCGCCAAGCGGTGCCAGCGCGGGTGGCGGGCCGGGTGGAGGTAAGGCTTCTGCGGGGGCGGGAGGCTCGGCGGCGGGAGTAGGTGGGGACGTTGCGGATCCGGTGCGGGTTCGGGTTCCTGCGATTGGTGTTTCGGCCGAGGTGATCGCGTTGTCGCTTGACGGCTCGGGGCGGCTTGTCGCGCCGGAACGGTATGACGTCGCGGGGTGGAACCGTGCCGGTCCGGAGCCTGGTGAGACGGGGGCGGCCGTGGTGGCGGCGCATATGGACTCGCGGTCCGGGCCTGCTGTGTTCTTCCGGCTGCGGGACTTGGACCGTGGGGA
This sequence comes from Streptosporangiales bacterium, assembly GCA_009380095.1. Lineage (GTDB taxonomy): Bacteria > Actinomycetota > Actinomycetes > Streptosporangiales > Streptosporangiaceae > WHSL01. Next base: position 2,033 of record WHSL01000296.1, read on the forward strand.
CGTGGTGCACGTTGACCGGGCCGACGGTACGACGGTGACGTTCACCGTGCGCCGGCTCGCCCGCTACCCCAAGAGTGGAATCCCGGATCGTGAGGTGTACGGCGGCTCTGACCGTCCGGAGCTTCGCCTGATCACTTGCGGTGGCACGTTCGACGAGCGGCGGCGCAGTTACCGCGACAACGTCATCGTCTTCGCCCACTGAACCGACGCGGCAGAGTCACGCGCGGGTCTCGGCGGGCTCGGCACCGGCCCCTCTGGGAGGTGGCGCATGCGGCGGGGGTCTCCTCCGGTCCGGTCTTCTCCTCCAGTCCCGTTCCACAAACCGGGACAATCCGGACCGATGATCAACGGTTACGGAGGAGACCTCCTAGCGGTTACGGAGGAGACCCCCGAGCCCTCCGCCTGCTGCCCCGCACCCCGACCCCTGCGCCGTGCGCCCTGCGCCCCGACCCCTGCGCCGTGCGCCCCGCGCCGTGCGCCCCGCGCCGTGCGCCCCGCGCCGTGCGTCGTGCGTCGTGCGTCCCGAGCCTCGAGCGCCGAGCGCCGAGCGCCGAGCGCCGAGCGCCGGCCAGGGTGCCCGGGGGGTGGCCGGCGCGGAGGGCGTGCGCCGGCATCGCGCGGGGGGTAGGTGGTGGGGAGGGTGGCGGTTAGGCGCCTACGGCGTGGACGCCTCCGTCGACGTGGATGATCTCGCCGGTGGTGGCGGGGAACCAGTCGGAGAGCAGGGCCACGCAGGCCTTGGCCGCCGGTTCGGGGTTGTTGATGTCCCAGCCGAGTGGTGCCCGGTCGGTCCACGTCTTTTCGAACTCGTCGAAGCCCGGGATGGACTTGGCCGCCATGGTGCGGACCGGGCCGGCCGCCACGAGGTTGCTCCGGATGCCCTGGTCGCCCAGGTGCCGCGCGAGGTAGCGGGAGGCCGACTCGAGCCCGGCCTTGGCGACGCCCATCCAGTCGTACACGGGCCAGGCCACGGAGGCGTCGAACGTGAGGCCGACGATGGATCCGCCGTTCTTCATGAGCGGTAGCGCCGCGACGGCGAGGGACTTCATCGAGAACGTGGAGATCTGGACCGCGGTGGCGACGTCCTCCCACGGAGTGTTCAGGAAGTTTCCGCCGAGCGCGGTCTGCGGTGCGAACCCGATCGAGTGGACGACGCCGTCGAGTCCGTCGACGTGCTCTCCGACCCGCGCGGCGAGTGTGTCGAGGTGTTCGGTGTTCGCCACGTCGAGTTCGACGATGGGCGGCGGCTCGGGCAGCCGCTTGGCGATGCGCTCGACGAGGCTGAGCCGTCCGAAGCCGGTGAGCACCACCTGGGCACCCTGCTGCTGGGCGAGCTTCGCGACGTGGAAGCCGAAGGAGGCGTCGGTCAGGACCCCGGTGACCAGGATCCGCTTGCCGTCGAGGATGCCCATCAGTGCCCCATTCCCAGCCCGCCGTCGACGGGCACGACCGCTCCGGTGATGTACGCGGCGTCGTCGCCGGCGAGGAAGCGGACCACGCGCGCCACCTCCTCGGTGGTCGCGTACCTGCCGAGCGGGATCTGCTTCTTGATCTCGGCCTGCCGCTCCTCGGGCAGCGCCTCGGTCATGTCGGTCTGTACGAACCCGGGCGCGACGAGGTTGACCGTGATGTTCCGCGAGCCCAGCTCCCGGGCCAGCGACCGGCCGAAGCCGACGAGGCCGGCCTTGGAGGCGGCGTAGTTGGCCTGGCCGCCGGAGCCGAGCAGGCCCACCACGGAGGAGATCAGGATGATCCGCCCCCGGCGCAGCCGCATCATGCCGCGTACGGCCCGCTTGGCCACGCGGAACGCGCCGGTGAGGTTGGTGTCCAGCACGGAGGAGAAGTCGTCCTCGCTCATCAGCGCGAGCAGCTGGTCCTTGGTGACGCCGGCGTTGGCCACCAGTACCTCCACCGGGCCGTGCTCCGCCTCCGCCTCCTTGAACGCGGCGTCCACTGAGGCCGAGTCGGTGACGTCGCAGCGGACGCCGAACAGGCCCTCCGGCGGCTCGCCGGAGCGGTAGGTCACCGCGACGTTGTCGCCGGCCGCGGCGAGCTCGCGGGCGATGCCGAGGCCGATGCCGCGGTTGCCCCCGGTCACCAGCGCGGAACGGGTCATGGGCTGGACTCACCTCGCTCGAGAAACGAAACGAGGCGAGCGTATCGGCTACCCGCAGGTAGCCCGAGCCCGCCTCGACGGCTCACGCGACGCGACGGAGGCGCCCTCGGCGGCGACGCGACGGAGGCGCCCTCGGCGGCGACGGGCGGCAGCGACGCGGCGGTGGCAGCGCGGCGAACGCGGCGAGCCGGTACGGGCGGGCGGGCCGGCCGGGACCTCAGGTGTCCTCGAGGCGGAAGCCGATTCTGAGCGTGACCTGGAAGTGGGCGACCTCGCCGTCGACGATCCGCCCGCGCACCTCCCCCACTTCGAACCAGTCCAGGTGGCGGAGGGTCTGCGCGGCACGCCTGATGCCGTTGCGGATGGCGGGCTCCACGCCCTCGGGCGAGGTGCCGACGATCTCGGTCACGCGATAGGTGCGATCCGTCATGGACACCCCATACCCCCCCGGCTCCAAACCTTGTGTCCCGAACGCGACGGCGTGTCCACGCACGAGGTGAACGATGCGCCTACCGCTGGGCGTTTCGCGCGCCGGTGAGCGGTACGCGAGGGCAGGGGGAAGCGGAGGTACGTCGCGGTGGAGGTGTGGCTGGGCCATGATGACCGGGTGGCGGACAACGTGATGGAGCAGTGGATCGAGATGGCCTGTGCCGAGTTGGGCCTGGAGACGTCCGAGGTGGACCGGGATCTGATCCTGGACCTGGCGCGGGACGTGGCGCACGGGGTGGCGCGGCCGGCCGCGCCGCTCACCGCCTACCTGCTGGGGCTGGCGGTGGGCCGCGGGGCGCCCGCGCGGGACGCGGCGGCCAGGGTCACCACGCTGGCCGAGGAGTTCAAGCGCACGTCATCCTGAGGTCAAGCGCAGGCAAAGTCAGCGGATACACCTGAACAAAGAAAGAGCGACGCCGGGTGGCTACGGGGGCAAACCACCCGGCGTCGCATTCATCGGCGTTCCGACGGGGGCCCGGAACGCCGGCAGCGGCGCTTCGACGGGGGACCGAAGCGCCACAACCCAATGTACACCGATACAACTAGCCCTGCGTCAAGAGCCGGTTACGAGGGGATCTCACGGCGACCGCCCGGAAACTCCCGGCCGTCCCCCTCGTCCGGATCGACGGAATCCAAGCTCACGGCGGGTTCGGGCTCCCTTCCGCCGTTGGCGAAGATCACCGCAAAATACGGCAAAAAAATCGCTCCGGCGAGCGCCACGAAGCGCCACGGGCCGTGCACGAAGAACGCGAGGATCAGGCACGCTGTACGGATGGCCATGGTGATCATGTAGCGGCGCTCGCGGTACCCGATGTCCTCGGACATCGGGCGGTGAGCGTCGGTCACCGTGTGAACGACCTCACTGCGCTTGCGCAACCGCGGCATCCTCACTCCTCCAACGTATGCCTCCGCGCCCTCTCCGGCCACCCACGCATGCCCCCGGCCTGCCATGCCCGCC
>WHSL01000213.1 GCA_009380095.1 Streptosporangiales bacterium
GTGCCCCGGATCCTCCGGATCGGGTTGGTTCGACGTCGGGGGTCTCCCCCGTTTCGGTTCCAACCCCCGTTCCCGTTCCACAAAGCGGGCATTCCGGGCGCCCGAACGACGGTTACGGGGGAAACGACGGTTACGGGGGAGATCTCCGCCGCTTGGTCAGGAGTCCGCAGTCGCGGGTTCGGCGGTCCCGGGTTCGCTGTGTGTCGATTCCCGCGAGGCGGGCTCGCCGGACGTGGTTTTGCCGGACGTGGTTTTGACGGACGTGGGCACCCCGGACGTTGACTCGCCGGAGGCGGGCACCACCGGCGCAGATTCGCGGGTGGCGGGGGTCGTGGTCGTGGTCGTGGGGTTGGGGGGTGGGGCGGTGGCCAGGCGGTGGAGGGCTTTGCGGACCGTGTCGGGGTCAGTGGTGGGCCAGAACGGGGGGAGGGAGGCGCGCAGGAAGCCGGCGTAGCGGGCCTTGGCCAGCCGGGAGTCCAGCACCGCGACGACGCCCCGGTCGTCCATGCGGCGCAGCAGCCGCCCGGCGCCCTGGGCGAGCAGCAGCGCGGCGTGCGACGCCGCGACCGTCATGAAGCCGTTGCCGCCCCGCGCCGCCACAGCACGCTGCCGGGCCGAGGCGAGCGGGTCGTCCGGCCGGGGGAACGGGATCCGGTCGATCACCACCAACTGCAGCGCGGAGCCCGGCACATCCACCCCCTGCCAGAGCGAGAGCGTGCCGAACAGGCACGTCGCCTCGTCCTCGGCGAACTCGCGGACCAGCAGCGCGGTCGAGTCGTCCCCCTGGCACAGGATCGGGTGGTCCACCCGCCCGCGCAGCTCCTCCGCCGCCTGCTTGGCGGCCCGCATCGAGGAGAACAGCCCGAGGGTGCGCCCCCCGGCCGCCTCGACCAGCCCGGTCAGCTCGTCCAGGAACGCCGGGGTGAGCCCGTCCCGCCCGGGCGCCGGCAGATGCTCGGCCACGTACAGGATGCCGCTGCGCCGGTGATCGAACGGCGACCCCACGTCGAGGCCCCGCCACGCGATCGGCGCCCCCTCCACCGGCGGCTTCGGTCCCTCCCGGCGCTCGGCCTCGCCCTCGGGATCGGGCTTGACCTCGCCTTCCAGCGGGAGACCCCATTGCCGGGCGAGGGCGTCGAAGGTGCCGCCGAGGGTGAGGGTGGCGGAGGTGAGGACGGTCGTACGCTCACCGAAGAGACGCTCGCGGAGCAGCCCGCCGACCCCGAGCGGCGCGACGTGCAGGGTGGCGGGCCAGGCACGCCGGCCGCCCTCGGCGGGGCGGGCCGGGTCCAGCCAGACCACGTGCGTACGGGCGGTCAGCTCGGGTTCGTACGCCTCCAGCAGCCGGACCGCCGTGTCGTGCACCTCACTGAGCGCGGCGAGCGCGATCTGCCGCGCCGTGGCGCCTTCCGCGTCCTCCCGGCGCTCCGGGCCGATCGCGCGGACGCAGGCCTCGGCCGCGTCGCGTACGCCGGCCAGCGCGCCCTCCAGCGGCTGGGGCAGCACGTCCATCCGGCCGCCGCGGAGATCGCCGAGGATCACCCCGAGCCCCTCGCCCGCCTCGGCGAGCCGGTCCGCGAGCTCCTCGTCGACGAGCCGGCCCGCCCGCCGCGCCGCCGTGCTGACCGAGGCCGGCGTGAGCTCGCCGGTCACCACCGAGGTGACCCGGTCCACCAGGTCGTGCGCCTCGTCGATGACGACGACGTCGTGTTCCGGCAGCACCTGGAAGTGCTCGAGCGCGTCGATGGCCAGCAGCGCGTGGTTGGTGACGACGACGTCGGCCCGTGCCGCCTCGGCCCGCGCCTGCTCGGCGAAGCAGTCCACCCCGGACGGGCAGCGCGTCGCCCCGAGGCACTCCTTCGCGGTCACCGCCACCTGACGCCAGGCCTGCTCGGACACCCCCGGCACCAGCTCGTCACGGTCACCGGTGTCGGTGGTCTCGGACCACTCGTGCAGCCGCTGCACCTGTTTACCCAGCGCGGAGACCGCGCCGGGGTCGAACAGCGAGTCCTCCGGCTCGTCCGGCGCGCCGGTACGCACCCGGTGCAGGCAGAGGTAGTTGCGCCGCCCCTTGAGGATCGCGAACCGCGGCGCGCGGCCGAGCAGCGGCGCCAGCGCCTCGGCGAGCCGCGGCAGGTCACGGTCGACGAGCTGACGCTGCAGCGCGATCGTCGCGGTGGACACGACGACCGTGACGTCCTTGGCGACGGCGTGCCGCACCGCGGGCACCAGGTACGCCAGCGACTTGCCGGTGCCGGTGCCGGCCTGCACGGCCACGTGCTCCTCGGTACGGATCGCGTCCGCCACCGCCTCGGCCATGGCCACCTGGCCGGGACGCTCGGCTCCGCCCACCGCCTGGACGGCGGCGGCGAGCAGGTCGGGCAGCGGAGGCGGCGAAGCAGGCACGACCAGCACGCTACCGCCCGCCACGGACAGCCCGCGCCCGACCAAAGCTCCTCCCGGCGTTTCGCCTCCGGCGTCTCCCGGAGGGCCGCGGGATGTCGGCGCGTACGGCTACCGTTGGCGCATGCGCCCCCCGCCGATCCGCGCCGCCCTCACCGCCGTGTGCGCCGCCCTGCTCCTCACCGGCTGCTGGGCGCCGATGCCGCCGCGGGCCGACTATCCGACGCCGAAGGTCACGCCGCCGGCGGGCATGACGGCGGTGGAGTGGGCGTGGTTCGGGTTCGCCATGCCGTCGGAGTGGCAGCTGCGGACCGGCAGCGGCTCCACGAACCACTGGGTGGACTCCACCGGCGCCACCCGCGCCTCCGCGGACATCACGACGATCCTCGAGTGCCCCAGCAAGACCAGGCCCGAGCCGCTGCAGACCGGCATCACGAACCGCGCGAGCATCTCCGGTACGGCCCCGCTGCGTGTGCCCGGCGCGGCCGGCGGCTTCCGGTACGAGCTCACCGGCGACCCCGAGGGCCCGCGCAGCGAGCTGCACGCCTGGCTCCCCAACTGCGAGAAGCAACTCTGGATCACGGTCTTCGACGAGTCCCCCACCGTCGACCGCATCGCCGAGACCATCGTCGCCCAGCAGGACTGACCGCCGGCCGGGCCGACGTCAGGTGCGCGCGGCGGTGGCCAGGAGGGCCCGGGCGGGGAGGGCGACGAGGCCGTCGGGGGTGGCGTACGCGGCGACGATGTGGTCGTACGCGGCCTTGACGCGCGCCACCGTGGGGGCGTCGAGCCGGCTCAGCACCACGCCGTTGGATCCGACCCCGTCGCGCGGCCCGGCCCACCAGTCCTCCGGGTCGACCGTGTGCGTCCAGTCCAGGCGTTCCACCCGGACCTCGCCGAACGTCGCGTCCTTGAGCAGCCCGGCGAAGGCATCGCGCTCCCCGTACGCGCGGAACGGCGAGATCGGCACGTCCTCCGGCCAGGGCACGCCGGCCTCCTCGAGCGCGTCGCCGTACACCGCGCTCGCCCGGTGGCCGGGGAACTCCCAGGTGGTGAGCGCGATCCGGCCGCCGGGCCGGAGCACCCGGCGCAGCTCGGCGAGCGCGGCCGGCGGCTCCCCCACGTGGTTGATCACGTAGTTCCCGGTGATCGCGTCGAAGGACCCGTCGGGGAACGGCAGCTCGGGCAGGATCGCGCGGGTCGCGTCGAGTCCGGGGACGTTGCGCCGGGCCAGCTCGAGCATCTGCGGCTCGGCGTCCACGGCCCGTACGCGGGATCCGCGCGCGACGGCCTCGCGGGCCACGACGCCCGGGCCGGTGCCCACGTCGAGCAGGTCGATGCCGGGCCGCGCGCCGACCGCGTCGAGCAGCAGCGGCGCGGTGTACGCGGTCATCCGCGCGAAGCCGCGGCCGTACGCCTCCGCCCGGCCGGCCCACAGCTCGCGTTCATAGGCGTCGAAGTCCATCGGCACGTGTCCTCCTGATGTCCGGTACGCGACCCAGCCCAGGATGACCCGCGCCTCCCGAATCCGGAATCCCACGGAGGCAAGTTCCCCGCGTCCGCCCTTGACGACCGCATATATAGGATCCACGAAACTCTCTCGCGGAGGTCGCGCATGACGGTGATCGAACGACTTGACGTGTTCCCCCTCAGAGTCCCCCTCGATCATCCGTACGGCTCCGCCCGCGGCCTCATCCCGGCCCGGCAGCTCACCCTGGTCAGGCTCACCACGAGCGACGGTGCCATCGGCTGGGGCGAGGGTTACGGCACCCCCGCCGTGGTCGCCGCCGCCGTCGAGGACCTCGCCCCCACCGTGCGGGGCCGCGAGCTGGACCCGCCCGGCCCGTGGGCGGCGCGGATCCTGCAGCAGGGCTACCACAACGGCGACGGCGGAGCCCTGTTCTCCGCGGTCAGCGCGGTCGACACCGCGACCTGGGACGCGCTCGGCCACACCCTCGGCCGCAGCGTGGGCCGGCTGCTCGGCGGTCGCGCCCGGGACCACGTCACCGCGTACGCCTCCACCGGCTTCACCACCGAGACGCGTGACCTGGACGAGTTCACGGAGATGGTGCGCAGCGGCGTCGAGGCTGGGTTCCCTGCCGCGAAGATCAAGCTCGGCGTCGGCTTCCCCGAGGACCGGCGGCGGGCGGAGGCGGCGCGTACGGCGCTCGACCCCGATCGCGCCATGATGATCGACCTGAACGGCAACTGCACCGCCGACGTGGCGGCCGCGACCGTGGCGAGGCTTCGCGACCTGGACCCGTACTGGGTGGAGGAGCCCGTCCCGCCGCAGGATCTGCCGGGGCTGCGGGAGATCCGGCCGCTCGGCGTGCCGGTCGCGATCGGGGAGGCGCTGTACGGACGCCAGTCCTTCCGCGAGCCCATCGCGGCCCGCCTCACCGACATCGTCCAGCCGGACGTGGCCAAGGTCGGCGGCCTCACCGAGGCGCGCGCGGTGACCGAGCTGGCCCGCGCGTTCGGCGTACGGGTCTCGCCGCACTGCTGGGGCGGCGCCATCGCGCAGGCCGCGACGTTGCAGCTGCTCGCGGCGCTGCCGCCGTACCCGCACGTGGACAACCCGCCTGAGAAACTCTGGTTCGAGCTGGACCGCTCGTACAACCCGCTCAGGGATGAGCTCATCACCGAGCCGTTCACCGCGCGCGACGGGCGCATCGACATTCCGGACCTGCCGGGACTCGGTGTCACCGTCGACGAGGCGGCCCTGCGAGCATTTCGTCTCGACCGCTGAACCGACCCAGAAAGGCACGACCATGGCCGACACCCCCTCCTCCCGGCTCGCCGCGCTCGGGATCACGCTGCCCAAGGCCGCGGCCCCCCGGTACGCGTACGTCCCGGTCTCCCGCCACGGCGATCTGCTGTTCGTCAGCGGGCAGCTGCCCAAGGGCGAGGACGGCGAGGTCACCGTCACCGGCCGGGTGGGCGACGACGTCACGCTCGAGGTCGCCCAGGACGCGGCGCGTCAGTGCACGCTGCAGGGCCTGGCGTGTGCGGCCGAGTACGCAGGCGGGATCGACGCGCTGACCTCGGTGGTTCGCGTCACCGGCTTCGTGTCCAGCGCGCCGGACTTCCACGCCCAGCCGACGGTGCTGGACGCGTGCAGCGAGATGCTCGGTGAGATCTTCGGCGAGGCCGGGCGGCACGCCCGTTCCGCGGTGGGCGTGGCGGCGCTGCCGCGGCGCGCGCCGGTGGAGATCGAGTTCATCTTCGCCGTGGGCGGCTCCGCGTGACCCGGCATGGGTTGGCGGATCTGACCAGCCCGGAGTTCGCCGCGCGCGCGGACCGTACGAAGGTCGCGCTGATCCCGGTCGGCGCCACCGAACAGCACGGCGCCAACCTGGGCATGGGGATCGACTGGCGGGTCGCGGCGGCGCTGGCCGAGCGGGTCGCGGCGCGGGTGGATCCGTTCGCGGTGGTGGTCCCGGCGCTGCCGGTGGGGCTGTCCGGGCACCACATGAGCTTCCCCGGCACGTTGTCGGTGAGCGCGGCGACGTTCACAGCCCTGTGTACGGACATCGCGTCCAGCCTGGCCAGGCACGGCATCCGCAAGATCGTCTTCGTGAACGGGCACCGCGGCAACGAGAGCGTGCTCGGCGTGATCACCACGACGCTCACGTACGACGCCGGCATCGAGGCGGCGTCGGCATTCTGGATGACGCAGGCCTCGGACGTGATCGCCGACTACGTGACCTCGCGCCGCTGGGGGCACGCCTGCGAGATCGAGACCAGCCTGGCCATGGCGCTCTGCCCAGACCTGGTCCGCGACGCCGCACTGGAGCCGCACGGCTACACGCCGATCTTCCTCGGCGCCACGCTGCTCTACGCGGGCGTCGCCGTCTGGGCCTGGGTCTTCCCCGAGACCCGCGGCGTCGGCATCGCGGCCATCGACGAGTCCGCCCCGGTCGCGGCCCAGACGGCCGGACGCTGACGCGCCGCAGGGCCGGTCAGGTGCGCAGGCCTGACTCGAGGAGCCGCAGCCCCGCGTCCAGCAGCGCGGTGAGCTCGGCTCCCGGGTCGGCCAGCCACCTCTCGTACGCGGCCACACAGACGGCGAGCAGCGCGTACGCGACCGTCTGCGGCACCAGGTCGTCGGCCGCGGCGCCGAGCCGGCCCGCCACGAAGGCGGCGACCACCTGGCGCCAGTCCGCGTACCGGAGGGTGGAGTGCGCCTGCAGGGCCGGCACCGTGAGGATCAGCTCCATCCGCCGCCGGTGCCAGGGCGCCTCCGCCGCCGAGTAGGTGTTGAAGTCGAGGATCGCACCGTGCAGGGCGGTCATGTACGGCTCGTCGGCGGGCCGGGCGGCGAGATAGTCCTCCATACGCCGCAGCTCGGCGTCGAAGTCACCCCAGACGGCGTCGTTCTTGGAGGAGAAGTAGCGGAAGAACGTGCGCCGGCCGATGCCCGCGGTGTCGGCGATGTCGTCCACCGTCGTGGCCTCGAAGCCGCGAGTGGAGAACAGCTCCAGCGCGACGTGCGCGAGGTCCACGTGTGAGGTGGCCGCCGGGCGTCCGCCGCGTGCCGCCTTCGGCGGTACCGCCGCCGCACTCCGCTGCGCCATGAGGCCAAGTATGGACTCTTCCCCAAGGGCACTCGATGCCATAACTTACGCCACAACGGACCACGTACGGACCCACCGAATCGGGGGAACGCCGAAGCACGGAGCAGCCACAGCGTTATGGAGGCACGCCATGGGGCGTTTGGAGGGCAAGGTCGCCTTCATCACCGGAGCCGCGCGCGGACAGGGACGCAGCCACGCCGTACGGCTCGCCGAAGAGGGCGCCGACATCATCGCCGTCGACCTCTGCGATCAGGTCGGCACCGTCGCCTACCCCATGGCCACGCCCGAGGACCTCGCGGAGACCGTACGCCTCGTGGAGGCCCTCGACCGGCGCATCGTGGCCGACCGTGCCGACGTCCGCGACATCGGCGCGCTCCGGAAGACGCTGGAGGCCGGCATCGCCGAGCTCGGCCCGGTCGACATCGTGCTGGCCAACGCGGGTATCGCGCCGATGTCCCTGGAGGAGCCCACGCCCGACCACTGGCGCGACGTGATCGACGTCAACCTCGGCGGCGTCTACAACACCGTCGAGGCGGCCCGCACGGGCATGGTCGAGCGCGGCGCCGGCGGGTCCATCGTGCTGACCAGCTCCACCGCGGGCAACAACGGCATCGGCGGGGACACGCCGGGCGGCCTCGGCTACGCGGCCTCCAAGCACGGTGTGGTCGGGCTGATGCGTTCGTACGCGAACATCCTCGCGCCGCACCGCATCCGGGTGAACACGGTGCATCCGACCGGGGTGCGTACGCCGATGATCGTCAACGAGGTCATGGAGGCGGTCCTGGCCGCCGACCCGACGATGGGGCAGGCGATGGCCAACGCGCTACCGGTGGACATGGTGGAGCCGGAGGACATCTCCAACGCCATCGTCTACCTGGCCTCGGACGAGGCGCGGTACGTGACCGGCGTGATGCTGCCCGTGGACGCGGGCTTCTCCAACAAGAAGTGATCCTCCCCGCCCCGCGACGGTCCTCAGGTGCTCAGCGGCACGCCACCGACAGCGGCCCGCGCGACCTCGGCCAGCTCCGCCGGCGGGCACAGCTCCCGGCGTTCGGTGGCCGGGCCGCCGTTCGGCGGGCCGAGGATGCGGTTCCGCACCGCGGGGTCGGTCTCCCCCAGCACGACGGTCGCGGCCGGGCCGGCGTGCCCGCTGCGGTGGAACATTCCCGCGCCGAGCTCGTAGAACGCGCCGGCCGGCGCCGCTGCGCGTCGTTGAGCGCACGGGTGATCAACGCGCCGACGATTTCGCGGTCACCCGGCGATCCGTCCTTCCCCGTCAGGCCAGGGCGATCGTACCGCCGACCGGTTCCCCGCTCACGGGGATGGACCATCCGTGTATCAGCCGTTACCTCCGGGGTGCCCGAGGGTCGTCGGCGCGGCGCGGCGGGCGCGGAAGTAGGCGTTGCTCGTGGGCAGGTAGATCAGCACGATCGCGGCGGCGGTGGCGGCGATGGCGATCATGTCCATGACGGCGTACTCCGCACCGTACGGGTTCCGCTGATCCAGGAAGCCGAGCCAGGCGTACGGGGCCAGCAGCAGGAACGCGAGTCCCGCCAGGACGGTGACGGTGACCCTCGCGCCGTGGCGGCCGCCGCCGGCGAGGATCGCGCACACGATGGAGGCGATCAGCACGAGGCCGGCGAGCTGGGAGGCGCCCGGATCGGCGTCGGCGATCGGCAGCCACAGCACCGCCGCGACCACGAAAAGGATCACCGCGTTGGTCACGCTCCGCGGACGCTCCACCGGGACCGGCGGGCCCTGCTGTACTGGTCCCGGCGGTGGCCCCTGCCACGGCTGCCCCGGCCCGGGCGGGCCGAACTGCCCGTGCGGCGGGCCCGGCTGGCCGTGCGGCGCGCCGGACGGATCGGACTGGGCGGGCGGCGGTCCGGGGCGGTGGGGCAGCGGCGGGCCGGGTATGCCGCTCTCGCGGTCGTCGGGTGTGCGGTCCATGGGTGCTCCTTGAGTTCGTTCGCGGCGCCGGGACCATCGTCCGGCCGGGGTCCCGGGACTCCTCCCGAACGGCGGGCGAACCGTCGGGGAACACCGATGGTGATCAGCCGTAGGCCGCCCGCAGTGCCTCGCGGGCCTTGGCGAGGGCGGCGTTCTCGTCGAGGCCGAGGCGCCTGGCCCGTTCTGCGTACGCCCGCGCCGCCGCGGCCGCCTCCCGCTCGGCCGCATCGCCGGCCGCGGCGACGAACGTGCCGTTCCGCCCGCGGGTCTCGATCACGCCGTCGCTCTCCAGCACCCGGTACGCCTTGGCGACCGTGTTCACGGCCAGCCCCAGCTCGGCGGCCAGCCCGCGCACGGTCGGCAACTTGTACCCGGCCGGCAGCGCGCCGGACCGGGCCTGCGCGGCGATCTGCGCGCGGAGCTGCTCGTACGGCGGCGTACCGGAGTCGTCGTCGATCATCAGGTCGATCTTGAGCGTCACGGGCCGATTCTCTCCGATGA
>WHSL01000017.1 GCA_009380095.1 Streptosporangiales bacterium
CCGGGTCGCGTTGGACGGGGCCGGTGAGGTGCCGCCGGGCCGCCTGGGCCGGGTCAGTGCGGTGCCGTCCGGTCGCGCTGGGCTGGGGCCGGGCAGACGGCGGTGGGGTCTAGCGCGCCTCTGGGGGGAGGCGGCGGCGGCCGACGAAGCCGAGCTCGCTGCGGTGATACCAGTCGAGCCCGGTCTCGCCCTCCAGCCAGCACAGCCGTACGGACGTGCCCGCGAGCTCGGCGGGGAAGTCCACCAGGATCGGAGCGAGACTCTTCACCTCGATACCGTTGGCGGTGAACCAGCTGGCGAGCTCGTCGAGCCGGGCCTCGTACGCCTTCGCGGCGGCGCGGCCGCCCGGCACCGGATTGCCGGAACGCAGGTCGCGGACCAGCTCGGAGAGGTCCGCGCGCACATGGATGATCTCCGCGGCGCGACGGCGGACCTCGGGCATCAGCGCGTCGGCCTCGACGACCGTGAAGACGCGCTCGTTCATGTGTCCCCCCTGGGTGGCCGGCCGCCTGTGCCGACCGGAGCGCCAAGCGGTCTCGGCGTCATCGAACGCGTCGTGCGGCGCTTCGCCGCGGGCCTCCTCGCCGCCGTTCATGACCGGGCCGTTTCTCCTCGGGGTCCAAGCCGTTGCCCCCGCATCATAGGCGTGCGCGGACGGATTTCCGCAGATTCTTCCGTGGTGTCGGCCATTGTCCCGCAGGAGCGCTCCCAAATCCGCCGAATCGCCCCGCCCTCACCCCGCCGCCGCCCGCTTCGGGCCCACAGCGGCGCCCGCTGACGCACCCGCTTCGACCAGGGGCGGGGCTGGGACGAGGCCGGTCCGCCATCCCCTCTCCGCCCTGCGGCAGCGCTCGCGTACGGCCCCGTTCGGGCAGCAACGGGTTTGGGGGATTGGGGCGGAGCCGCCCGGCGGCCAACTCCGTCTTCGGCCGCAGCGGGGCCTGCTGGTTGCCCTGCTTCGGCCTGGGACGGCTTCGGACGGGGGCGGGGGCGGCTGGGGGGCATCAGGAGGCGCCCATGCAGAGGAAGCCGAGGGCGGCTTCGGGGGCTCCGGCGGCGGCCAGGGCGGCGGCGGGCGGGGTGCCCGCGGCGAGGCGTTCGTGCAGGGCGAGCATGAGCCGCCGGGTCGCGGCGTCGCCGACCGGGGTGATCCCGGCGATGACGCTCCGTACCCCGCAGCGGAGCAGCCCGCCCGCCACGCCCAGCGGCACGCCGTCCCCGGGCACCTCGGCACGACCGGCGTCGCACGCGGACAGTACGACCCGCGGCGGCGCGACGCGCAGCGACTCCAGCTCATACCCGAACAGGGGCCCGTCCGCGAGCATCACCCCGGACAGCAACGGACTGCCTGCCCGGAACTCGCCGTGTCCCGCGATGTGTACGGGGCCGGCCCCGTCCAGCGCGTGGCGGACCGCGGCGGCGGTGGCTTCTCGTCCGCTCAGTACGGTCGCGTCCGGGTAGAGCCGGTGCAGGGCGGCGACCTCGTCGCCCGCGTGCGCGGTCCCGGGGCCGGCGACGAGCAGCGGACGGCCTCCGTACGCGGCCGACGCGCGCGTCGCCCGTAGCCAGGCCGCGGCCGACGGCGCGACGGTGAGTGGGCGGCCCGCGAGCGTCGGCAGAGCGGCCCACGGCAGCGTGTGCAGCGCGCCGGCGGGGACGATGACGAGCTCCCGGTCGTCGTCGAGCCCAAGCGGGGTGAGGAGCAGGCGGTCGAGCTCCGCGGCGGCGTGCCCGAGGGCGCGGCGGGCGGCCGGTACGCCGTGCCCGCCCGCCAGGCGATGCAGCGCGAACCGCAACGTGGCACAAGCCCGGTCGACCTGCGTGCGATCGCCGAGTGGGCGCTGCCGGCAGCGCCCACCGGCGAGCACGACCGCGATCAGCCGCCCGTCCAGCGTCCCGAACTCCACCAGTACGCGATCGCCAAGCGCGACCGCGACCTCCCGCAATCGAAGCTCCCACGCCCCCTGGCCCAGCCCGCCCTCGCTCCCGTCGTCACGGGCGTGAGCGTCGGAGGTCGGGGTGCGGTGGGAGCGTCGGCGGATGGTCGCCTCAAGCCGGAGCTGGGCGGAGCGGAGGGGCGCGGGATCGGTGCCGTCGGCGATCGCGGCGGCGACGGCGGAGCTGATCCGGCGCAGTTCGGCGAGGTCGGCGGCGAGGATGGGATCGTGCGGCGGACGCAGCGGGCGCGCCTCCGCCGCCACGGCGCGGCCGCGCTCCAGCCAGGCCAGCGCGGCCCTGGGGCGTCCCGAGTCGAGTGCGAGCCGCAGGCCGAGCGCGGCGAGCTCCCGCCCCTCGGCGGCGGCGTGCGCGCGCAGCTCGGTGGCGCCGAGGGTACGGGCATGCGCGGCCACCACCCGCAACCCCGCCAGCGCGGCAGCGATCGCGGCGGCCCGCCGCCCGTCGGCGAGCCGCAGCAGTGCCTCCGCGTACCAGGCCGCCACCCGCATCTGGACCGGTCCGTCCCGGCGAGCGCCCGCCACGGCGCGCAGTTCCGCGCGAGCCTGCTCCACCCGCCCGGCCGCCAGCGCCAGCCGCCCGGACAGGATCCGCGCTCGCGCCGCCGCCTCCACCCAGCCACGCTGCGCCAGTCGCCGCCGGCACCGCCGTACCCGAGCCGCCAACCGCCCCTCGTCATCCACGCCCGCCCCGGCACCCCCACGACCGGCCATGTCCTGAGCCTCGGCCCATGGCCGGTGGCCGGGACCGCCGGTGGCGGCGATATGCGCCTCCAGCTCGGTGAAGGCGGCGAGCAGCGCCCACCCGGTACGGCCCCGGTAGACGGCCCGTGCCGCGCGCGCATCCCGTATCGCCTCCGCCGCCTCGCCGGTCACCAGCCGCGCCCGCGCGAGCAGCAACCGGGCGTCGGCGAGGTCGGCGGTGAACGTTCCGAGCCGGCGTACGGTCCCGGCGAGCAGGTCGCGGGCCTGCGCGGTCAGCCCCGCGGCCAGCAGCGCCTCGGCGCGGTCCACGGCGAGGCAGCAGGCGCGCTCGCCGGATCCGGTGAACGCGGGCTCGGCCGCGTCGAACATGGTCAGGGCGCGCGGCAGGTCCCCGGCGCGGAGGGCGGCGCAGCCGAGGTTGTGCCTGGCCATGGCCGCGATCAGCGGGAGACCGGCCGCCTCCGCGACGGCGGCGGACTCGCTCAGGTCCGCCATGGCGGCGTCCGAAGATCCGAGGTGGACGAGCAGCAGCCCGCGGTTGCTCAGCGCGCCCGCGATGAACCGGGCGTCGCCGCTGTCGCGCAGGACGGGCAGGGCCTCGTCGAAGGCCGCCAGGGCGCGGTGCAGCCGCCCGTCCCGGGCCAGCGCCATGGCGCGCTGGGCGAGCAGCCGGCCCAGGTCGCCGGCGTCGAGCGCACCACTGGCGCGGGCCGCATCGGCCTCAGCCAGCGCGGCCGCGGTACGACCCTGATCGGCGAGCACGGCCACCAGACTCAGCCGTGCCTCCGCCGCCCGCCGCGCCAGCCCGGCGCCCGCGGCGAGGGCGATCGCCTCACGCAGCCGCGCATACGCCGTGCTCAGGTCACCGAGCTCCTTGGCGGCCAACGCCAGCGCCCGGCCCGCGATGCACCGCGTCTCCACGTCCACGTCCACGCCGTCGCCCAGCAACGCGACCGCCCGCGTACGCGCCAGCGCCGGATCGGCCGAAGCCAACTCCACCGCGGCCAACGCCGCCTCCGCCCCGAGCACGTCCACATCGCCCGGTTCGTCGGAAGCCGACTCCGCTGCGGCCGACGCGCGACTAGGCCCGGGCGCGTTCGCATCGCCCGCGTAGGCGAAGGCCGACTCCGCGTGGTCCGGGGGCGCGGTTGGGACGGTGCCCTCCCGGGGGCGCGCGCCGTTGGGAGCGCGTCCGGGAGGGCCGGTCTCGGGGTCGGATATCGCGGGTTCTGGCGGGTCCGTTAAGTGGCCGGTCACGGCGTCAGAGGCTGACCCAGCTGGTGGTGACGGGGGCGGCGTCGCCGAAGCGGCACAGGACGCTGACCGGCCCGGCGGGGACGTCCCGGGCGAGGAAGTTGCCGACGAGGTCGGTACGGGCGAGCGCCTGCCCGCCCGGCCACCGCACCTCGACCGTGCCGGGACGCGCCGGTACGAGCTGCCCGACGAGGTCGCGCCGGTCGGCGTGGCCGGTCACCTCCAGCTCCACCGCGACGGTGGGGGAGCGGAAGGTGAGCAGCCGTTGGTCCGGGCCGGACCGTACGCCGACGGGCCCCGCCAGCGCCGAGTCGGCCTCGAGCTCCGCCAGCTCGGCGTCGATGGTGCGCCAGCCGTAGCTCGCCCGACCGGCGTCGAGGAGCCGGCCGGGGACGGGGTCGATCACAGCCACGGCATCCCGCAGCTCGTTCATCAACGTCTCGTCATCGGGGGTGATCACGGTTTCTCTGCTTCCTCGAAGGTTCCTCTGCGGTGCGGTGGACGTGCGGTCGGAGCGCCACCGGTACGGGGGCACTCCGGTGTTGCTCGCTCCGCGCCGTGCTTCGATGCGGCGTTGCTCGCCGGGCCGTCCTTCGGCGCGCCGTACGCCGGAGGGTGCGCCACCGGGGGGTTGGCGGTAGGTGCGCTGCTCGTCGGCCCGCCTCTCACCGTTGGGCGCTCTCTCCATCCCTGCCGCAGCGGTGCTCGCTGGTCCGGCGCGCGGCGGCTCCGAAGGCGCCGGGTCCACCCCCGCTGCCGTGGTACGCGTCGGTTCGGCGCCTGGCCGTCCGGCGCGCGGCGGCTCCGAACGTGTCGGCTCGGTGCCTGGCGGGTCGGTTCGCCAACCGTCGTCGCGTTCGTCGGCGGGGCCGGTCGATCGCGTCACGTCGTCGCTCCCCGTGGTGCCAGGGATTTGCGGAGATGGCCGAGGCAGCGGGCGCGGGTGGGCCCGATGCTGCCGATCGGCATGCCGAGCGCGGCGGATATCTCCACGTAGCTCGCGGGAGGTGTGGCCGCGAGCAGGCGCAGCAGCCGGCCGCATCGGCCGGGCAGCGCGGTCAGCGCCGCGTACAGGGATCGGTGCCGTTCCTCGGCCGCCGGCAGGCCCGGTGGTTCGGGCCGGTCATGGGCGATGCCGGGCACCTCGCGGGCGCGGCGGGAGAGCTGCCGCAGGCTCTCTCTTCGCGCCGTGGTGGCAAGCCAGGCGCCCACCCGCGCGGGGTCGCGCAAGGTCTCCAGGCGCTCGACGAGACGTAGCCACGTCGTCTGATGGACGTCGTCGGCCTCGGCATCGGGAAGACCGTGGCATCGGGTTATCGACCACAGCAATCCCGCGTAACGTTCGACCAGTTGATCCCATGCGCGCTGGTCGCCCGCCGCCGCGCCTTTGACTAAGTCGGATACGACTTGATCGGACACACGAGCCTCCCCACCCACACGCCCTCCTCCGTGCGTGTGGTGGATGAGGCTAGCCCGTTCCTCCGCGCCCTGTTCGCAGTTCAGCGCCGATCTTCCGGTGCCCGAACCGGTCTGTCCCGGTTTGTATGGCGCCCGGGGCCGTCGTGTTGCCCGGCCTTCGCCATCGCGGCGGCGATCGCTCCGCTGATCGCGGCGGCGGCGAACGAGGTGCCGCTCCAGATCGCGTACCCGTCGAAGGCGTCGGGGTCGATTCCGCGTACGGCCGGCCTGGGGCCGTCGAAGGTGAGGAATGTACTGGTCACATCGGTACCGGGGGCGTACGTATCCACCCACCTGCCGCGGTTGGTGAACGCCGCGGGGCGTCCGGCGGCGTCCAGTGCGCCGACGGCGATGACCTCGGGCAGGGCGGCCGGCCAGTACGGTCGGCCGCTCGCGTCGTTGCCCGCCGCGGCGACGATGGCGCGGTGCCGGGCAAGCGTCGCGACGACCCGGGCGACGAGCGGGGACGGGCCGTCGTCCAGGGTGTAGCCGCCGAAGGACATGTTGATCACGTCGGCGCGGCCGGGCGGACCGCCGAGTGCGCGCAGCAGCCGTAGGTCGTCGCCGACGCCATCGGCGTCGAGTACCCGCGCCACGATCAGCCGGGCCGTGGGGGCGGCGCGCAGTACCAGCCCGGCGACGAACGTCCCGTGCCCGGCCTGGGCGTCGAGCCGGTAGTCGAGGTCGGCGTCGGGCAGGTCGGCGGCGTCCCTCGAAACCTCCGCAAACCAGTCGGTACCGGACCACCAGGGATGCGGCGCGATGCCGGTGTCCAGTACGGCGACCGTCACCGTACGGCCCGGCGGGGTCGTGTGGCCCGCTGGCGTCATGCGGTCGGCCGGCGTTGCGCGGTCGGCCCGGGGGACGTCGGCCGGACCGCCGTCGCCCGGACCGCCGTCGCCCGGACCGCCGTCGCCCGGACCGCCGTCGTCCGGACCGCCGTCGTCCGGACCGCCGCCGGGTGGGCCGCCGTCGGCCGGGGCGCCAACGGCTGGGGCGCCAACGGCGCCGCCGGGTTGGGCGCCGTCGGGTGGGACGCCAACGGGTGGGGCGGCGTACGGTGCGGCGGCCTCGGGCGGTGGAGCGCTCAGAGGGGAGGTGGCACGAGGCGGTTCGGTGCCGTGGCGTGCGGCCGGCGGGGGTGCGGGGCGAGGCGGGCCCTTGGGGCCGCCCCACCAGATGCCGGCGCCCTGCAGGATGTTGTTGACAGCCGCCCCCGGCGTCTCGGCGGCCAGCTCGGGTGCGGGGACTCCGGGCCGGAGGCGGATCCGCACGACGCATCCGTGGTCGTCCCGGCCGTCGTACCAGCGGCGTACGCGCTCCTCGGCGGCGGCGAGATCCTCCGGCGCCACCAGCAGCTCGCGGCGCCGGATCAGGCCGCCCGGAGGGCCCTCGGTGAGCTGCAGGTCGGGCCGGCGAGCGAGCAGCCGTTCCAAACGCTCCCTCGCGACCTCGGAGGGAACGCCCTCGGCAGCGCCGATGGGAGCGCCGCCGGCGGTGGCACGGCCAGCGCCGCCAGCACCGTCAGCGGCATTGGCAGGGCCGCTGGCGGCCGCGCCGTCGGCAGGGCTCGCGGGGGGACTGGCGGCTGCGTCGTCGGTGTTGTCGGGCATGACCGGCTCCCCGATTCCGAAAACCCTCGCATATCGGTCATTCCCATCTAAACGGCGCTCACCTGTGCCAGGAGGGGGTTCCGGTCGTGTGCTGAATTCGACCGGTGACCGACCGGTTACGGACTCCACCTACCGCCGGGGCCGATCTTGGGCCAGTCTGGGGTGCCTCGCCTGCGAAAGATCGACGTGACACGGCTGAGGGTCCTGGTGCACGCGGGGCCGATGGGGCACAATGAGTCGCGGACACAGGGCACAGCTTGAGGGACGAACGAGGGCGTCGGGGAAGCGCACCTCGTCCGCATCAGGAGGTTCGGTGTCCGCACGTGGCGTCCTGTACGTCCACTCCGCACCTGCGGCGGTGTGCCCGCATGTCGAGTGGGCGGTCGCAGGTGTTGTTGGTGTGCCCGTCACACTGCCCTGGACGGCGCAGTCCGCCGCTCCCGGCACTCACCGTGCCGAGGTGAGTTGGCAGGGCCGTCCGGGCTCTTCGGGTGCCATCGCTTCGGCCCTCAAGGGTTGGCAGCTCCTCCGGTTCGAGGTCACCGAGGAGGCGAGCCCCGGCTGCGACGGCGTCCGCTATAGCTACACGCCCACGCTCGGCGTCTTCACCGGCACGGTCGGCGCGGACGGTGGCGTCCTCGTCCCCGAGGGGCGGCTCCGCCTCGCCATGCGCAACCACGCGGGCGACCCCGCCGCCCTTACCGCGGAGCTCGACCGGCTGCTCGGCCGGCCCTGGGACGAGGAGCTCGAATCCTTCCGGTACGCCGGGGACGGCGCCCCCGTCCGCTGGCTGCACGCGGGCTGACGATCCTCGCGTACGCTCTGCCCATGACAGCAGGGCCGGTGACGGCTGGGCCGGCGACCGCGAGACGGCGGGCGAATCGGCGGATCGTGCCGCGGTTGCTGCTCGTCGTGCTGGCGGCGCTCCTGTCGCCGGCCGCCAGCGGCGTCGCCGCCTCCGCAGAGCACGCCCTCACCGGTGGGTACGGTCCCGCCACTCCGCACGTCGGCATGGCCGGCTCGATGGAGGCGGTCGCGTCGCACCCGGTCGCCGTCGCGCCCGCCGCGCACGGCCAGCCCTGGCCCGGCGGCGCCGCGATCACCTTCGCGGCCGCGGCGCTCGCGGTGCCCGTCCTGCTCCGGGCGCGCCGTACGACAGGCCGGCACGGCCCCCTCGCGTTCCTCGTCTTCGCCACCCACCCCGGACGCGAACCGCCCGCACTCCTCTAGAGGCTCCGCCCGGCTTCGACGGCCGCGCCAACCGGTTCCCCGGGGAGCGATGACGCGACTCGCTCCGCATCGACCACCGCCCCGCCCCCTTCTGAAGGGGCCGCGCCGCTTCTTGAGAGGGCCGCACTGCTCCTCCGAGGGGGCGGCGCGGATCCCCTGAAGGGACCGTGTCGCCTCCGGCAGGGGGCGCGCCGATCTCCTGGAGGGGATGGTGTCGCCTCAGGCAGGGGGCCGCGCGGATCCCCTGAAGGTACCGTGTCGCTTCCGGCAGGGGGCGCGCCGATCTCCTGGAGGGGATGGTGTGGCCTCAGGCAGGGGGCGGCGCGGATCCCCTGAAGGGACCCTGTCGCCTCCCGCAGGGGGCGCGCCGATCTCCTGAAGGGGACTGCGCCGCTCTCCGACGGGCCACGTCGCCCTTTTGAGACCGCCGCGTCGCTCCTCTGAAGGGGCCGCGGCGCTGCGGGGAGGGTGCGTCGGCGTGGCGGTCCGGTCGGATCGGGCGCCATTCCGCAGGAAGGGCGCACCCCCGCCCCCCGCCCCGCGGCGACCGGCGCGAAGTCGGTGGCGAGGCCTCAAAAGACCACCTGCCCGGGTGCCCGGCGTCGGCCGGACACCGTGACGCCCCGTCCATCTGGAGACTCACCATGACACGCGCGACCGTCGTGCGCGTCCTGCTGTCCATCGTCGTGCTCGCGACCTCGGGCTGGCTCGTCGCCACCCGGGAACCGCGGCTCGGCCTGGACCTGCGGGGCGGTACCCAGATCGTGCTCGAGACCAAGGACGGCACCTCCGCCAAGGCCAACGCGCGTACGACCGACCAGGCCCTGGAGGTGCTGCGCCGGCGCATCGACTCGCTCGGCGTGTCCGAGCCCACGATCGCCCGCTCGGGGGAGCGGCGGATCATCATCGAGCTGCCCGGGGTGACCGACCCGCGGGAGGCCGTGGAGGTCATCGGCCGTACGGCGGAGCTGACGTTCCGGCCGGTCAAGGGTGCGGTCGCCCCCCAGGACAAGGAGCACAAGGACAAAGAGGGCGAGGTCACCCTCAACGACGAGCAGGGCGGCAAGGTCACCCTCGGCCCGCCCGCCCTCACCGGGCAGCAGGTCTCCGACGCCCAGGCCCGGCTGTCCGACATGGGGCAGTGGCAGGTCGACATCGACTTCCGCGGCTCCGGGCAGCGAGCCTGGGAGAAGCTGACCGGCGGCGCCGCCTGCCAGCCCCCGGGCGACCCCCGCCGCCGGGTGGCGATCGTGCTGGACCGCGAGGTGATCTCCTCGCCGCAGGTCAATGAGGACATCGCCTGCAACGTCGGGATCCTCGGCGGCTCCACCACGATCACCGGCAGCTTCGCCGAGCAGGAGGCCAAGGACCTGGCGCTGCTGGTACGCGGAGGCTCGCTGCCCGTACCCGTCGAGATCATCCAGCAGGGCACGGTCGGCCCGACGCTCGGCGCCGCCGCGATCGAGGCGTCCGCCGAGGCGGCGGTGATCGGCCTGATCGCCACGATCCTGTTCATCATCGCCGTCTACCGGCTGGCCGGCGGGCTCGCCGCGATCTCCCTGATGGCGTACGGGCTCATCTCCTACTCCGCCCTGCTCGCCTTCGGCGCCACCCTCACCCTGCCCGGCCTGGCCGGGTTCGTCCTGGCGATCGGCATGGCGGTGGACGCCAACGTGCTGGTCTTCGAACGATCACGGGAGGAGTACGGCAGAGCCGGCATCCGGGTCGCCCTGCGCAAGGGCTTCGACAACGCCTTCTCCGCCATCGCCGACTCCAACGTCACCACGCTGCTCGCTGCGGGCCTGCTGTTCTTCCTCGCCTCGGGGCCGGTACGGGGCTTCGGCGTGACGCTCTCCATCGGCGTGATCGCCTCCATGTTCACGGCGCTGGTACTGACCCGGGCGCTCACCGAGTCGGTGCTCACCGTCAACTGGCTACGCCGCCGTCCGAACATGTCGGGCCTGGCCAAGCAGGGCCGGGTCCGTACGTTCCTGGAGGCCAGGAATCCGGACCTGATGGGCCGCCGGCGCCGGTGGCTGGCCGTCTCGGCCGTGGCCGTGGTGCTGGCTCTGTCCGGGGTGTTCGTCCGCGGGCTGGATCTCGGCGTGGAGTTCACCGGCGGCCGGATCGCGGAGTTCACCACCGGGCGGCCGGTGCCGATCGACCAGGCGCGGGAGGCCGTCGCCGACGCGGGGCTGCCGCGCGCGGTGGTCCAGGAGGCGGACAAGGGCGCCATCTCGGTCCGCGCGGCCGGCATGGACCAGGCCCAGCAGGACCGGATCCGTGCCGAGCTCGCGGAGCGCGCCGGCTCCGCGGAACGCATCCGGGAGGACTTCGTCGGGCCCAGCCTCGGTGAGGAGTTGCGCAACAAGGCGCTCATCGCGCTGCTCATCGCGCTCGCCGCGCAGCTCGCCTACCTGGCCTTCCGGTTCCAGTGGAGGTGGGGTGCGGCGACCGTGGTGGCGCTGGCGCACGACGTGGCGATCCTGGTGGGCGCGTTCGCTTGGCTGGGCCGGCCGATCGACGGCGTGTTCCTCGCGTCGCTGCTGACCGTGATCGGCTACTCGGTGAACGACAAGGTCGTGGTGTTCGACCGGGTACGGGAGCTGGTCACCTCGGCGGCCGCCAAGATCCCGTTCGCCGGGCTCGTCAACCGCGCCGTGCTGCAGACGCTGCCGCGTACGGTCAACACCGGGCTCGGCGCGATCTTCGTGCTGGCGGCGCTGGCCGTGCTCGGCGGGGACAGTCTGGTCGACTTCGCGGTCGCGCTGCTCATCGGCATCGGCGTGGGCACGTACTCGTCCATCTTCGTGGCCTCCCCGGTCGCCATCGAGCTCGCCGGCACGGGGCCGCCGAAGGCGCAGGCCAAGGGAGGAAGGGCAACGTCAGCCGCACGCCGGTGAGGGAGTGGCCGATCTCCACCGTGTGCTGCGGGGCCGAGGGCCGGCGCGAAGGCGTGCCGGCCCTCGGCCCTGACGGTCAGGGGCACGGTGACGAACCGGCGGGTCAGAACGCGTACGGGCCGAAGCGGCCCCAGGCCACCACGGCGGCCAGCACGAGGAGCAGCAGGGTCACCACGACCCCCTGGGTCTCCTTGCGGCGGCCGTGCACGATGGCGGCGCCGGCCATGACCACGACGAGGCCGAGTGCGGCGAGCGGGGTCAGTACGGTGGCGATGCCCGTGACGGCGGGAAGGATCAGGCCGAACGCGGCGAGGATCTCCGCCACGGCGATGCCCTTGATGGCGCCGGCCGAGAAGTCCTCGGTCCAGCCCTGGCCGGACGCGGCGAGCTTTTCCTTGGACTGAATGATCTTCATCAGCCCTGACCCGAGGAAGGCCAGCGCGAGCAGTCCGGCGAGAATCCAGAGAACGATGTTCATCGGGGTCTTCCGTCCCGTCCGATTTCATTGAAGCTTCAAGTAAACGTAGGGCCGACACTACAGGAGCAGCAGGGGTCCGGGAGGTCGACATCCCATTAGGCGTACGGAACGGTCAGCCGGACGTCGGTGAGGGAGTGCGCGATCTCGAGTGTGTGCGGGTCGGGTGCCGGGCGGAAGGCGTGGGCGGTGTCGTCCCAGATCTGCCCGGCTCGGGGGGAGAGGGTGATCTCGGCGGTCACGGTCTCGCCGGGCTCGGCGGTGACCGTGGCGAAGCCCGCGAGCACGCGGTCCGGCCGATCTGGGCCAGGATCCTCCGGTGTCAGGTACACCTGGACGACCTCCCGGCCGGGGCGGTCGCCGGTGTTGCGCAGCCGGACCCGTACGGTCCCGGCCTCGGCGGTGGCGGACTCGTACGCCCAGGTGGTGTAGCCGCGCCCGTGGCCGAAGGGGTAGCGGGGGAGAACCCCTGCGCGCTGCCAGGCGCGGTAGCCGATGAACACGCCCTCGTCGTAGCGGAGCTCGCCGTCGTGCGGGCGGACCTCGGTGACAGGGCAGTCGGCGAGCGCGACCGGCCAGGTGGTGGGGAGCCGCCCGCCCGGTTCCGCGTGGCCGAGCAGTACGTCGGCGAGCGCGGCGCCGCCCTCCTGTCCGGGGAACCAGCCGAGCAACACGGCGGCGACGTCCTCGGCCCACGGCAGCTCCACCGGCGAGCCGGCGTTGACCACGACGACGGTACGGGGGCAGGCGTCCGCGACGGCCCGGACCAGTTCGTCCTGCCGGCCCGGCAGCCACAGGCCGGTACGGTCCCGGCCCTCCGACTCGACCTCCTCGCTGGTGCCGACGACGACCACGGCCACGTCGGCCTCCCGCGCCGCGTGGACCGCCTCGGCGATCAGCTCGCCCGGTGGCGGGCCGGGTCCGGCGTGCCCGAGCGCGAACGCCGTGAACGTCATGTCGCCGCGGTCCCGTACGGCGACGGTGAGCCGCACGTGGACCGGGCGCCCCGCCTCCAGTACGGCTTCGGCCCGTGCCTCCTGCGGGTTGAGGAAGGCGCCGCCGGGGTCGTCGCCGGAGGCCCGTAGCCGTCCCTCGGAGATGACGGCGCCGTCGACCTCCAGGCGGTAGGTGCCGACGCCCGCCATGCCGAACGTGTGCGCACCGGACATCTCGGGCGTGAACGTTCCCGAGATCTCGGCGCTCGCCGCGTCGGAGAGCCGTACGCCGCCGGCGGTGCCCATCCACCGCACCCGGGCCTCGGCCAGGGGCTCCTCGTGCAGCACGGCGCGTCGAGGCCGATGGCGGGCACGGCGGGCAGCGACCACATGTCCCGCCCACCCAGCAACGACACCTTCGTCTCCAAGACGAGCGCCGCCACCACCACCCGCGAATTGGGGGAAGGATTTCTTGGGCGACCCGCAGGTCCCTCGACAAAATCCTTCCCCCAATTCGCGGATCTTGTGGTGAGTCTGTCATGGGGGCCTTTCAGCCGGTCGGGGCGGTGTAGAGGGGGTCGGCGACGACGGGGAAGGACGCCTCGGCGAGATCCACGGTCATGATCAGATCGGTGCCGGACAGCGCGTACGTGACCCGTACCGGCCGCCCGCCCGCGTCCCGCCCCCACGCGGCCCAGAACCGCCCGACCGCCGCACCTCCGGGACGTAGGATGTCGAACCCGCCGGCGCCGGAGAGCGCCAGGGAGAGCGCGGGCGGCAGCACCACCGGGAACCTGAACTCCGACGGCGCCTCCGCCGAGTGCGACACCGTGATCAGCCGGAAACCGCCCGGCGTGGACTGCCCGACCACGTCGGTGGCGGGGAAGGCGTCGGGGAAGACCCGCAGCGTGGGACGGACCACCCGGGCGGGCGGGTTCCCCGCGCCGGCGAGCTTGACCCGGATGCGGGCGCCGTCCGCGGTCGGAGCGCTGACCCCGGCCGCGGCGGTGGAACCCCAGACGATGTCGGGGTTGGCGCCTTCGTCGGGTTCGCCCTTGGGCCGGAAGCGGAGCGCCGCGTCCACGGCGTCCACGGCCCCGGCCGCACGGCCACCGATGGTCACCGAGAATCACCTCGCAGCGCGCTCCCGACCGCGCGACCATAACTCTTGACCGGCCCGGCAGTCGACACTCGTGGCCGGTGCCGGGCCGGATTTCTCTAGAGAAGCCCGCGATTCCTGGCGGCGACCTCGCCGGCGCGGAGCGGCGGAGCCGGGCGGTACCAGGTGGCCGCGGTCGGCCAGGTACAGGACCGCGGCGGCCGTGGCCGCTGGTGGACGCGGTGTAACGCCGCGCGGGGCCGCTACGGGCGCAGCCCCGCGAGGACGAAGTCGGCGAGCTCGGTGGCCAGCTCGGCCGGGGCCTTGGGACCGTCCGGCCGGTACCACTTCGGCATCTGGTTGATCATGCCGAAGATGATCAATGTGACGGTCTCGGCGGGCGCGGTACGCGCGAACGTGCCGTCCTGCTGGGCCCGTTCGACCAGCGTGCGCACCGCGTCATGGTAGCGGCGCCGGTCGGCCCGTACGGCGGAGCTGTGCGCCGCGTCGAGCTTGTGGCTCTCCCGGCCGAACACCGCGGCCTCGCGCAGGTTGCCGGTGGTGGAGGCGATCAGGTCGGCGATCAGCGCGCGCAGCGTCTCGTCCGGGGGCAGGCCGAGCGAGGTGATCCGGTCGAGGTCGCTCAGCTGCGCGCCGATGAGCCGGTGGTAGATCTCGAAGAGCAGGTCGTCCTTAGACGCGAAGTAGTGGTAGAGCGCGCCCTTGGTGACGGCGGCGCGCTCCACGATCTCCGCGACGGACGTGGCGTCGAACCCCTTCTCCGCGAAGAGATCCACGGCCGCCTCCATGATGCGGTCGTACACCGGCGTACGGCGGGCCGGCGCCGCCGCGCTGCGGCTCATCCGCACTACCCCCTCGGAGACAGCGACCGGAGGGTCGCGGCGGGGTCGGGCCCCGGCTGCACCACCGCGAGGATCGGCGTGGTGAGGCCGGCCTCGACGTACCGCCGGACGTGCGCCACGCACTGCTCCGGCGAGCCGTGGATGATCAGCCGGTCGACCAGCTCGTCGGGCACCGCGGCGTTCGCGGCCTTGCGGTCCCCGGCCTGCCACAGCTCCTGGGTCTTGGCGAGCAGCGGGCCGTTGCCCAGCCACTCGTGGAACTTCGCGTAGACCGGCACGGTCAGGTACGAGCTGATCATGAACCGGCCGATCTTCCGGGCCGCCTTGGCGTCCTCGGTGGGGACGACGAAGATCCGCGCGAGCAGCTCCAGGTCCGGGCCCACGACCGAGCGGACCTTCGGCACGTCCTCGTACCCGAGCCAGTTCGTGATCGCGGCGTCCGCCTCGGCCGCGGCGAGCCGGAGCATGCCGGGACGGAGCGCGGCGAGCGCGATCGGCACCCGCTCGGCCGGGGCGTTGTCCAGCCGGAAGCCCTTGACCGAGAAGGTGTCGTACGTGGCCGTGACCTTCTCGCCGGTCAGCGCCTCGCGGAGGAAGCGCAGGGTGTCACGGGTGCGCTTGAACGGCTCCTCGAAGGCGATGCCGTTCCAGCTCTCCACGATGGCCGGGGAGGAGGAGCCGATGCCGAGCATGAACCGCCCGGGGGCCAGCCCGGCGACGGTGGCCGCCTGCTGGGCGATCAGCGCGGGGCCGCGGGTGTAGACCGGCACGATGGCCGGCCCGAGGCGCAGCCCGGGGTTCCACTGCGAGATGAGGGCCAGCGGGGTGAAGGCGTCGACGCCCGCGGTCTCCGCGGACCAGACGTCGGTGTACCCCCAGTCGGTCAGCCCGGCGACGAGGTCACGGTGGTCGGGGAGGCTCAGGCCCTGCATCGGCAGCGTGATGCCCCAGCGCATGTGGCGGTCCTTCCGGTCGGCTGCGGTGCGGCGGGCCCCATCGTACGGACCCGAGACCGACCAGTCGGTATCGCCGGGCGGGTTTCCTCGCGGAACGGCAGACAGTAGGCGTGCGAGCACGTACGGTAGCTGCCGGGGCCGGTGGGTGGCGCGGCGCGGTGTCATCCACCGGCTCTCGGGATGCGTACGCGGGGGCCGTCAACCCCGGCGAGACCGCGGGACGGACGTGGCCGTCAGTCGGCCGGGGCCGCCTGGGTGGAGGGCAGCATCGTGCGCACGTCGAGCTTCTGCTTGAGGTAGCCGTGCTCCAGCATCAGGTCCGCCACCCGCTGGACCCGGGCCCGGCTCACCGTGGACGGGTAGTCCCCGAGCGTGATGATGGCGGCGGTCTGCGGGTCGATCTTCGCGTACGAGGGCAGCACCTGCTCCACCACCCGCCGGTCCTCCGAGGCGAGCCGCTGGGCACGCTCGATGGCGCGCTGGAAGGCCGCCGCGACCTGAGGCTTCTCCTGGGCGTACCGCTGGGTCATGAAGAAGCCGCTGATCGGGAACGCGGCCGTCGGGCCGTCCATGGTCTCGCCGACCTTGCGGAGACCGAGCTTGCGCTGGCCGTCGGTCAGGAACGGCTCGTTCAGCCACGCCACATCGACGTCGCCGTCCTTCAGCGCCTTGGTCATCTCCGGGAACGGCACCTCGACGAACTGCACCTTGTCCCGCTCGACGTCCACGCCGACGGTCTGCAGGGCCGAGGTGACGGTGAGCGTGCCCACGTTGTTCTTGGTGTTGACCGCGATGGTCTTGCCCTTGAGGTCGGACATGTCCTGCAGCGGTGAGTCCGGCATCACCATCAGTGGGAACGTGTCCAGCCGGGTCTGGAAGGCGTCGCCCACCATGCGCAGCTTCGGCTTGCCCGCGGCGTGTGCGGAGAGGGCCGACACGTAGTTGGAGAACACCACGTCCAGCGAGCCGCTGGCCACCCGCGGCAGGCCGACCGCGCCGCCCTGGATGATCTCCGGCCTGACCTCCAGGCCCTCCTCGTGGAAGTAGCCCCGCTCGTTCGCGATGTAGACCGCCGCGGCGTCCGGGATCGGCATCGCGCCCACGCGCAACGTCACGAGATCGGAGGTGCCCGAGTCGTCCGGGCCGGTGAGCGAGCTGCAGCCGGTGAGCATCAGGGCGGTGACGAGCCCGATGGCGGCGCCAAGACGTGCCCGAGCCTGCCTCACGGGGAACTCCTTCGACCAGGGGGTACGGATCTCGCCGCGCATGCCGTGCCGCGGGCACCTGCCCGTGGGCACCACCGGCCGTGAGCCGAGCACTGCGGCGAGCAGGGGCCTGACCCGCCATATAGACGGCATTTCGGTCAACCGAGGGTATAGCGCTGCTGCGGGTCAGGGGGCGCCGAGCATAGCAACCGGCTCCGCCGAGCGGCTACAGTGCCAGCCTGGCAAACGGAAATGTCGGCATTTGCCGGTTTCGATGGTTTGCCAGGGTTTATGTTGATTGGCCGAAAGCCCTGCATATGTGCTGCAATAACCGACGCCCGGACGTGAGGCTTACCCCGACCGCCCGGGTCCCGTATCGCTCGTGCCCTGCACCCGAACGGCTCCGGCGAGAGAATGCGAAGGTCAGTGCGGACACCACGGACGAACAAGGGTCCTGAAGCGCCTTCAGGTACCAGCGGCGAGGCCCCTCAGGCCCCACAGGCTCCGGGGGACGCCTCGGAGACCCAGGCCCGGCACCCCGGGCAGGGCAGGTTCGCCCTGCGCAACTGGCGGGTGCGTTCGCGGCTGATCGCCCTGATGCTGATCCCCACGCTGTTCGGCGTGATCATGACCGGCCTTTCGGTCTACGACTCCGCCCGCTCCGCCGCCGCGTACCAGCAGGTCGAACACCTGGCGAGGATGAGCAACGCGCTCGCCGAGCTCACCCACGAACTCGAGTACGAGCGCGACCTCGCGGCCGGCTACATCGCCACCGCGCCGGAGCCCGCACAGCGCAACGAGGGCATGCTGGAGCGGTTGCGCGGCCAGTACGGCACCGTGGACGCCGCCGCCGACGAGTTCCGCAAGCTCGCCGGGCAGATCGACAACGGGTACAGCTCGGTGGTCCGGGAGCGGGTGCGCAACGGCCTGAAGCGGCTCGACGACCTCGCCTCGCTGCGCACCATCACCACCGACACGCTGATGCCGGCGTTGCCCGCGGTGAACCGGTACTCGGCCTCCATCCTCGACCTGCAGGCGCTGATGGACGAGGTGGCCCAGGGCGCCTCGGACCCGCGGCTGGGCGAGATGGTGCGTGCGCACACCGCGCTCACCCGCGCCAAGGACCAGGCCTCCAAGCAGCGCGGCGTGCTGTTCATGGCGCTGCTCAACCACAAGTTCGCCGGCGGCGAGCTGGAGGCGCTGGCCAAGGCCCGCGCGGAGTACGAGAGCGCGCTCGGCGCGTTCCGCACCGCCGCCACCGTCGAGCAGCGCCAGCTGTACGAGGACACCGTCTCCGGCGCCGACATCGACAAGTCCGAGACCCTGCGCACCCGTGCGCTGGCCCTGGTCGACCAGGGTGCCACCCAGCTGAACGTGGAGCCCGGCGGCCGGTCCGACGCCGCGGTGTGGCTGGACTCGATGAACGCCACCGTGGACCGCATGCGCTCGGTCGAGGTGCAGGTCGGCAACGGCGTACGGGCCCGGGCCGCGACCCTGCTGGCCAACGAGCAGCGTACGGCGTACCTGGAGGCCGCGGCCGCGCTGCTGGTGCTGGCCCTGGTGCTGATGGTCACCGTGATCGTCGCCCGCTCGATGGTGCGCCCGCTGAACCGGCTGCGGGACGGCGCGCTGCAGGTCGCCGAGGCGCGGCTGCCGGACGCGGTGCGCCGGCTGCGGGAGAGCGAGGGCGAGACCGAGGTCCCGGACGTCGAGCCGATCGAGATCAACTCCAACGACGAGATCGGCGAGGTCGCGCGGGCGTTCGACGAGGTCCACCGCGAGGCGCTGCGGCTGGCGGCCGACGAGGCCATGCTGCGCAGCAACGTCAACGCGATGTTCGTGAACCTGTCGCGGCGCAGCCAGACGCTGATCGAGCGGCAACTGAAGCTGATCTCCGGCCTGGAGCAGGGCGAGCAGGAGCCGGACCAGCTGGACAGCCTGTTCAAGCTGGACCACCTCGCCACCCGCATGCGCCGCAACTGCGAGAACCTGCTGGTCCTCTCCGGGCAGGAGGTCACCCGGCGGTGGAGCCGCCCGGTGCCGCTGGTCGACGTGCTG
The DNA here is from genome assembly GCA_009380095.1 of Streptosporangiales bacterium. Lineage (GTDB taxonomy): Bacteria > Actinomycetota > Actinomycetes > Streptosporangiales > Streptosporangiaceae > WHSL01. The sequence goes on from WHSL01000017.1 coordinate 18,710, forward strand.
CGCGCCTCGCTGTCCGAGGTCGAGCAGTACGAGCGGGTCCAGGTGCAGGCGCAGGCCGGCATGTCCGTGGTCGGCCGCGCGGTCAACGACCTCGTGCACCTCACCGCCGAGCTGGTGGAGAACGCCACCGCGTTCTCCCCGCAGAGCAGCAAGATCGTCGTCGCCGCGCAGAGCATCGCCAGCGGCGCCGTGATGCTGGAGATCACCGACAGCGGCATCGGCATGTCCCAGGCGGACCTCGCCGACGCCAACTGGCGGCTGGCCAACCCGCCGGTGGTGGACGTCTCGGTGTCTCGCCGGATGGGCCTGTTCGTGGTCGGGCGGCTGGCCTCGCGGCACGGCATCCAGGTGCAGCTGCGGCCGGCGCAGACCGGCGGCCTCACCGCGCTGGTGGTGCTCCCGGTCCAGCTGCTCGCCGACGCGTCCGGCACCGAGCTGGCGCCGCCGCCGGCGCAGGAGCCCGCGCGGGACAGGCTCGCGCTCACCGGTGCGCCGGCCCGCAGCGGGCAGGGTGGCAGCCACGGCGCTCCGCAGCCCGGATACGGACAGCCTGAGTACGGTCAGCCCGATTACGACCGCGAGGCGCCCGGCTATGGCCGCGAGCCCGGCTATGGCGGCGAACCCGGGTACGGCCGCGAGCCTGGCTACGGCCGGGACGCGCCGGGCTACGGCCGCGAGACTCCGGGCTACGGCCGCGAGCCTGGGTACGGCCGCGAGCCGGCGTACGGCCGGGACGCGCCCGCGCTGCCGCCGTCCGCGCCGCCCCCGCCGCCGGTCGTTCCCGAGTGGGCGCCGCCGGAGCACGAGGACGACCAGGTCGTGGTCGAGTCCGTGGTGGTGGAGGAGACGTCGCGGCTGCCACGCCGGCAGGCGGGCAGCGCCAAGGCCGCCGCCGACGCCGCGCGGGCGTACGAGACGGCCCCGCTGCCCCGGCTGCAGAACGACGTGCGCCCGGGCCCGACCACGGCGGGCCGTACGGTCCGTACGGCCGGGCAGCCCACCGTGGTGCCACCGCCGGCGCGGACCGGGTCGAGTGAACGGCTGCCCATCTTCGACTCAGTGGAGTCGGACTGGTTCCGCAGGGACCCGCTGCCGGAACCCGGCGAGATCCAGGAGGAGCACGTGTCAAGCAGCCCTTGGTCCTCTCCGAGCGACTACGGGTGGCAGGCGGCGGAGAGCGTCGCGGCGCCGGAGACCTACGGTACGACCGAGGCGGGGTTGCCACGACGCGTCCCGCGCGCGAACCTGGTGCCCGGATCCGCGCGACAGCCGCTGGGGCGGCCCGTCGGGGGCGGCGGTGGCGGCGACGCGCAACCGGCTTCCGGCGGTACACCCTTGCGGAGCGCACCCCCGGCCCGGTCCGCGGACCGGGTGCGCAGCCGATTCTCGAGCCTCCAGAAGGGCGCCCGGGAGGGGCGGGCGGTCGCCCGGTCCAACCAGGGTGAAGACGTGGAGGGCACCCGGCCGGGGACCGGGGCCGTGACTGAACAGGAGAACGAGTGAGGGATCTGGGCCAGGCCGGGCACGACCTCAACTGGCTGATCACCGATTTCGCGGACCGCGTGCCCGGCGTGGCGCACTCGGTCGTGGTCTCCGCCGACGGCTTGCCGCTGGCGGTCTCCACCGGCATCCCGCAGGACAGGGCTGATCAGCTGGCGGCCATCGCCTCCGGGCTGAGCAGCCTCACCCAGGGTGCTTCGCGTGTCTTCGAGGGCGGCGCCGTCACGCAGACGGTCGTCGAAATGGAACGCGGCCTGCTGCTGGTCATGACGATCAGCGACGGGGCGTGTCTGGCCGTGCTCGCCGCCGCGGACTGCGACATGGGTCTGGTGGCGTACGAAATGACGTTGCTCGTCGAACGCGTGGGCCAGGTGCTCAGCCCGGCCCTGCGTAACCAGGCACCGACGCCGCGATGACGGCGGTCGGCGACAGGAGGACAACGTGGAAGGCCCTGCTAGATATGGGGAGGGCGACCCGCTGTTCGGCCCGCCGCCCGCGGATCTGACCGGGCAGCACGGTCCGCCGCCGATGCGGCGTGCCGGTGGGGACGAGGCGTGGCAGACCGACGAGCCGAGCTCGTTGGTCCGCCCGTACGCGGTCACCGGTGGCCGGACGCGGCCGCGCTCCCAGCTGCCGCTGGAGGCGCTCGTCTCCGCGCGGCCGTCGAGCGCCACGCCAGGGCTGACTCCGGAGTGCTACGCGATCAGCGAGATCTGCCGCGAGTGGCGCTCGGTGGCGGAGATCTCCGCCCTCCTTCGGGTGCCGCTCGGGGTGGTACGCGTGCTGGTCGCCGACATGGCGGACGAGGGCCTGCTGTCGATCAGACGGCCGGCCACCGCCGACGGACGCCCCGACATCAACCTGCTCGAAAGGGTGCTCAGTGGACTTCGCAAGCTCTAGCAGCGCTCCGATAGGGGGCGGCGGCAGCGATCACATGACCTCGGTCAAGATCGTGGTCGCCGGAGGCTTCGGTGTCGGGAAGACCACCTTCGTCGGCTCGGTCTCGGAGATCCTCCCGCTGACCACCGAGGCCGTCATGACGACGGCGAGCACGGACGTCGACGACCTGTCGAAGACTCCGGACAAGACCACCACCACGGTGGCCATGGACTTCGGCCGCGTGTCCCTGGACCAGGACCTGATCCTCTACCTGTTCGGCACCCCGGGCCAGCACCGTTTCTGGTTCATGTGGGACGACCTGGTCAAGGGCGCCATCGGCGCGGTCGTCCTGGTGGACACCCGGCGCCTCGCCGACTGCTTCCCCGCGGTCGACTACTTCGAGGAGTCGGCGCTGCCGTTCATCGTCGGCGTCAACGGCTTCAACAGCGAGTACGCGCACGGGCCCGACGAGGTCCGCGAGGCGCTCGCCATCGGCGCGCACATCCCGGTGATCAACTGCGACGCGCGGGACCGCGAGTCGACCAAGGCCACCCTGATCACCCTGGTCGAGCACGCGATGTCGGTACGGGCCCAGGCCGCCGGCCAGGCCGCCCCGGCACCGCAGGCCCCGTCCTCCTGGTGACCTGACCGGCGCTCCGGCGCTCCGATTCCGGCACGCCGCGGGCACGCCGCGACGCGCCCGGCCCGCACGTCGCGCGAGAGGCGCCATCGGCGCGACCGGCCTGGCCGACGCGCCGCCATTGGCTCCGCGCGTCCCTCGCTCGCTGCGCGCCCGCCTGCCGGCGGAGCCGCTGAGGAAGGTCGGCCCCGCCGTCGCTCGTCGGCGCCCACCCAGCGCTGAGCCGCTAAGGCGTTCCGCCCGGCCGTCGCTCGGCGGCGCCCACCTCACCCCCGGAGCCGCGATTTCCCGCGGTTTCTCTCCTCTCCCGTGGAGCGTCCGGGTGCAGGTCAGTGTGCCTGCGGAGGGTGGGACGCCCGGGGGGTGCGGCATGTCCCCGGCGTGGCGCCGCCCTTGCATCGCGGCGCGTACGCCTTAAAGTTCAAGTCTCGAACGCATCGAGTGACGAGACGAGGGAGACATGACCAAGGCGGGGATCGAACGGACCCCCGGTTCCCAGTCATCGCTGCGGGAGGCGAACCAGCGGCGCGTGCTGCAGGCGATCCGCCAGGCGGGCTCGCTCACCCAGGCGGAGATCGCGCGAGGCACCGGACTGTCCCCGGCCACCGTCTCCAACATCGTCCGTGAGCTGCACGAAGCCGGCACCGTCAGCGTCACGCCGACCTCGTCGGGCGGGCGCCGCGCCCGGGCGGTGGCGCTGTCCCGCTCCGCCGGGCTGGTGCTCGGCGTCGACTTCGGCCACTCCCACCTGCGCGTCGCCGTCGGCAACCTGGCGCACGAGGTGCTCGCCGAGTCGAGCCTGCCGATCGACGTGGACGTCTCCTCCGACGAGGGCCTGACCGCGGCGGTGCGGCTGGTGGACGAGCTGCTCGCCGGGGTGGGCGCGGACCGGAGCGCGGTGCTGGCCGTCGGGCTCGGGCTTCCCGGGCCGATCGACGCGGCCACCGGGGTGCTCGGCTCCACCACGATCCTGCCGGGCTGGGTGGGGGTGAACCCGCGCGAGGAGCTGGCGCGGCGGCTCGGCCTGCCGGTGCACGTGGACAACGACGCCAACATCGGGGCGCTGGCCGAGATGGCCTGGGGCGCGGCGCGTGGCTGCGCGGACGCGGCGTACATCAAGGTCGCCTCGGGGGTGGGCGCGGGCATCCTGGTCGGTGGCCGGGTCTACCGGGGCGCGGGCGGCACCGCCGGGGAGATCGGGCACATCACCGTGGACGAGTCCGGGCGGATGTGCCGTTGTGGCAACCGCGGCTGCCTGGAGACGTACGCGGGCGGGCCGTTCCTGGTGGAGCTGCTCCGCTCGGCGCACCCGGACGCGGCGACCCTGCGGGACGTCGTCGACCTGGCGCTGAGCGGGGACGTCGGTGCGCGGCGGGTGGTCGCGGACGCCGGCCGGTACGTGGGGCTGGGTGTCGCTCACCTGTGCAATGTGCTGAATCCGTCGTGCGTGGTGGTGGGCGGCGAGTTGGCGCGGGCCGGGGAGCTCTTGCTGGATCCGGTCCGCGAGGGTGTGCGGCGGTACGCGATCCCGAGTGCGGCCGAGGTCGTGCGGGTGGCTCGGGCCGAGATGGGGGAGCGGGCCGAGGTCCTCGGCGCCCTGGCCCTGGCCCTTCACGAGCTCGCCGCGCCATTCTAGGGGCCGTGCGGGCGCGGCTCGTGTCGTTCGGGGTTCGGTGGCCGGATGCGGTCGCTGAGCTGCCGCCGGCTGCGTTCATGTGTCGAAGGCATTTCGCGGAGTTGCTCGCGGTTTGGTTACAAGTCTTGACGGCTGAGGTCCGGCACCGTTTGACTCCGGGGCACGAGACGAAATCTCCCGGGAGGTCACGTGAACGGGATAGGTCGGCGAGCCTTCGCTGTAGGAGCCGCGGCGGCCCTCGCCCTTGGCGCGGCCGCCTGTGGCGGGGAAAGCGGCGGTGGGGGGACCACCGAGCAGGCCAAGGGCGGGAAGATCGGGCTCCTGCTGCCCGAGACCAAGACCACCCGGTACGAGGCCTTCGACCGGCCGCTCTTCGAGGCCAAGGTCAAGGCGTTGTGCGCGGACTGCACGATCGAGTACCAGAACGCGGACCAGGACGCGAACAAGCAGCTCAGCCAGGCCGAGTCGATGCTCACCGCGGGCGTCAAGGTGCTCGTGCTGGACGCGGTGGACGCCAAGGCCGCGGCCAACATCGTCACCAAGGCCGAGCAGCAGGGCGTGCCGGTGGTCGCGTACGACCGGCTGGCCAGCGGCCCGGTCGACTACTACATCTCCTTCGACAACCAGAAGGTCGGCCAGCTGCAGGGCCAGGCGCTCCTCGACGAGCTCAAGAAGGGCGGGGACGCCAAGCGCGGCGAGGTCGTCATGATCAACGGCGCGCCCACCGACCCGAACGCCGCGGACTTCAAGAAGGGCGCGCACTCCGTACTCGACGGCCAGGTCACGGTCGGCAAGGAGTACGACACGCCCGACTGGAGCCCGGACAAGGCCCAGCAGCAGATGGAGGCCGCGATCAGCGCGGTCGGCAAGGACAACATCATCGGGGTGTACGCCGCCAACGACGGCACCGGCGGCGGAGCCATCGCCGCCATGAAGGGCGCCGGCTTCGACAAGCTTCCCCCGGTCACCGGGCAGGACGCGGAGCTGGCCGCGGTCCAGCGGATCCTCACGGGTGAGCAGTTCATGACCGTCTACAAGGCGATCAAGCCCGAGGCCGAGACCGCCGCCCAGATGGCGGTGGACCTCGCGCAGGGCAAGAAGTACGCCGGCAAGACGACCACGATGAACAACGGCGACGTCGACGTACCGTCCGTCCTGCTCACGCCGGTCGCGGTGACCAAGGACAACGTCAAGGACACGGTCATCGCCGACGGCTTCTACAAGGCCGCCGACGTCTGCAAGGACGACGCGGCGAAGGTCTGCGAGGAGCTCGGTATCTCTTGACGAGACGTGCCGTCGGCACCGGAGAGGACGGGCTCCGGTGCCGGCGGTTCGCCATGGGAAGGCAGGTGAGACCGTGACCGGGACACCGGTCCTCGCACTGCGCGGGGTGTCCAAGCGGTACGGCGCCGTACAGGCGCTCAGTGATGTGGCGCTGTCCGTGTCGCCCGGTGAGGTCGTCGCGCTGGTCGGCGACAACGGCGCGGGCAAGTCGACGCTCATCAAGGTCATCGCCGGGGTGGGCCCGGCGGACGAGGGCGAGATCCGCTGGGAGGACCGGACGGTCCAGATCTCTCGGCCGCACGACGCGCAGACGCTCGGCATCGCGACCGTCTACCAGGACCTCGCGCTCTGCGACAACCTCGACGTCGTCGGCAACCTCTACCTGGGCCGGGAACGGACCCGGGGCGGGGTGATCGACGAGATCGCGATGGAGCGCCGTACCCGGGAGCTGCTCGAGCAGCTGTCCGTACGGATGCCCAACGTGCGCAACCCGGTCGCCGCGCTGTCCGGCGGGCAGCGGCAGACCGTCGCCATCGCGCGCTCGCTGCTCGGCGAGCCCAAGGTGGTGATGCTGGACGAGCCCACAGCCGCGCTCGGCGTCCAGCAGACCGCGCAGGTGCTCGACCTGATCAAGCGGCTCAAGTCCCAAGGGCTCGGGGTCATCGTGATCAGCCACAACCTGGCCGACGTGTTCGAGGTCGCGGACCGCATCGTGGTGCTGCGGCTGGGGCGCAACGCCGGCGAGTTCGAACGGACCGCCACCACGCGGGAAGAGGTCGTCGCGGCCATCACCGGCGCGGGCACCGTCAACGGCAACGGGAACGGCCAGGGGGAGCGGTGACCGAGACCACCGAGACGACCGAGCGGCCCGCGGAGCAGGCGCCGGGCGTCGCGCGCTCCCTGCCCAAGTACACCGGACGGCTACGCGGCGGCGAGCTCGGCGCGCTGCCGGTGGTGGTGGGGCTCGTACTGATCGGGATCGTCTTCCAGTCCCTCAACGAGAACTTCCTGACCCCGCAGAACCTCACGAACCTCGCGCTGCAGAGCGCGGCCATCGGGACCATCTCGGTGGGGATCGTGCTGGTGCTGCTGCTCGGCGAGATCGACCTATCGGTGGGCTGGGTGAGCGGGCTGACCGGTGCCGTTCTGGCCGTGCTCAACGTGCAGCAGGGCTGGCCCGCACCGCTCGCGATCGGCGCCGCCATTGTCGGGGGCGCCGTCATCGGGTGTCTGCAGGGCGTGATCTTCGCGAAGGTGGGCGTACCCGCGTTCGTGGTGACGCTGGCCGGCTTCATCGGCTGGCAGGGCCTGCAGCTGCGGATCCTCGGCGAGACCGGCACGATCAACTTCTCGTTCACCAGCTTCGTGGCGGAGCTCAGCCTCAAGAAGCTGCCGCCGGCGCTGGGCTGGGTGCTCGTCGCGGCGATCGTGCTGGTCTACCTCGGCGCGTCGCTGGCCGGGCGGCGCCGCCGGGCCGCGGCGGGGTTGCCGGAGAGCGGCGTGCTGGGGCCGGCAATCCGTGCGGCCGCGCTCGCCGCCGCGCTCGTCGCGGTGGTCTCGGTGTTCAACGCGGTGGAGTTCAATCCGGGCATCCCGGTCATCGTGCTGATCTTCGTGGCGTTCGTGGTGGTGTTCGACCTCGTGCTGCGGAAGACGCGGTACGGGCGGATGATCTTCGCGGTCGGCGGTAACGCGGAGGCGGCCCGGCGCGCCGGTATCAACGTGGTGATGGTACGGATCTCCGTGTTCACACTGGCCGGGACGATGGCGGCGGCGGGTGGGGTGCTGTTCGCGTCCCGGCTGTTCGCGGTGAACCAGAACTCCGGGGGCAGTGACACGCTGCTGATGGCGATCGCCGCCGTGGTGATCGGGGGGACCAGTCTCTTCGGCGGGCGTGGGAGTGCTTACTCGGCGTTGCTCGGGACGCTGGTCATCGGTGCCATCACCAGTGGGATGTTGCTGCTCAGTGTGGGGTCCGATGTGCGGTTCATGGTCACGGCCGCGGTGTTGCTCACCGCCGTCGTGATCGACTCCCTGTCCCACCGGGGGCGCCGATCCTCCGCGCGGGGCGGCTGACCCGCTTTACGCTGGGGCGCCGCGAGGTGGGGTGTGCACGCACACCCCACCTCGCGGCTCTTGCGGGGGCTAGGCGGCCGGGGCCGGCGTCTTGGCGGTGGCGAAGACCTGGGCGGCGGCGTGGTGGGGGAGCTCGATGGTGTGGCCGTCGAGCTCCACCGTGATGACGTCGTCGTCGTGGGTGATCATGATCTCCGCGCCCGGGTTGAGGCCGGCCTCGTGCAGGAGGTGCAGGAGCTCGGTGTCCGCCTGGGCGTGCTCGCCGATGCGGCTGACCACGGCGGGACCGGTGCCCAGGGCGGCGAGTGAGGTCTCGGGGCCGGTGGGCGGCTCGGCGGCGGCGCCGAAGGCCTCCAGGCCCGGGATGACGTTGCCGTACGGCGAGTGCGTCGGCTTGCTCAGGAGCTCGTAGAGCCGGCGCTCGACGGCGTCGCTCATCACGTGTTCCCAGCGGCAGGCCTCGGCGTGGGCCTCCTCGTAGCCCAGGCCGATGACGTCGACGAGCAGGCGCTCGGCCAGCCGGTGCTTGCGCATCACGGCGACGGCGCGGTCGCGGCCCTCGGCGGTGAGCCGGAGGCTGCGGTCGTCGGCGACGTGCACGAGGCCGTCGCGCTCCATGCGGGCCACGGTCTGGCTGACGGTCGGCCCGGATTGGGCGAGGCGCTCCGCGATGCGCGCGCGCATCGGCGTGATGGCCTCCTCCTCCAGCTCCAAGATGGTGCGGAGGTACATCTCCGTGGTGTCGACGAGATCGCTCACGTGATCAATCCCCCTGGTCGGGCCGGCCGTGGGTCGTACATCGAGGGCGCGGCCCCACACCCCCCGGGCGCGCTTGGATGTTGTCCAATCATAGCGCCTCACGGCACTATGTGGACAATGTCCAAAGAAGCTCGAGATCTCAGTCTACCGATCACCACCGACATTCGGGCCGCGATCCGGCGGTAATCTGGACTGAGTCCAAATCGCGATCCGATGCCGAGGAGCCGTTCCGTGGAGGACACCTTCCGCGCCGAGGCCTCCGCCCGCCTGCGTGAAGCCGGGCTGCGGGCGACCGGTCCGCGGCTCGCGGTGCTCACCGCGATGCGCCGGATGGGCGGGCACCGTACGGCCGACGAGGTGCATGCGGGTCTCATCGAGCAGGACGTGAGGCTGCCGCGGACGAGCGTCTACAACGCGCTCGCCGCGCTCTCCAGCGCCGGGCTCGTCAACTACGCCGACATCGGCCCGGGTGCGGCGGTGTACGAGACCGCGGGGGAGTGGCATCACCACTTCGTGTGCCGGCGCTGCGGTGCGGTTCTCGACGTGCCCTGTGCGGCCGGTGGCAAGCCGTGCCTCACTCCCGACATCGAGGTGGGGGTCGTGGAGGAGGCTCAGGTGATCTTCCGCGGGGTCTGCGCGGACTGCGCGGCCTCCGCGTAGCGTTCCTCGAAGGCGTTCAGCACTTCCGGCCAGGTGCAGCCGTCCGGTGTGGTGCGGCGGTTGTGTGTCGCGATCTCCCGCCGTAGCGCCGGGTCGGCGGCCAGCCGGGCGATCGCCTCCGCGAGGTCGGCTTGCGTACGGCCGAGTAGGCCCTCGCGCCCGGGCCGTACGAAGTCGGCGACGCCGCTACAGGTCAGGGCCACCACGGGGAGGCCTGCCGTACGGGCCTCCAGTGCCGCCAGTCCGAACGACTCGCGGGGTGCCGGTGCGAGGAAGATGTCGCTGTGGGACAGCACCTCTCGTACCTGCGGGCGGTCCAGCCGGCCGGTCAGCTCCACGTACGCGTCCATGCGGTGCCGGCGCAGGTAGCGCTCCATCGCGGGGCGGCCCGGGCCTTCGCCCACGATCGTCGCGTGCAGTTCCACGCCGGTGGGGAGCCGGTCCGTCGCCTCCCTGAGCAGTCGCAGCAGTGCGACGGGGCGCTTGCGCGGGGCGAGCCGTCCCACCGCGGCGACCCGTAGGCGGTCGGCCGTGCGCCCTTCGCCCGGCCCGTCGCGCGCCGGTGCCGGTAGCCGCCACTGCGCCACGTCGATGCCGTTGGCCACCACGTGTACGGGCGTACGGCCGCCCAGCGCGCGCCTGATCGGCGTGGCCGCGGCGGCGCTCACCGTGGTGATGACCAGGCCCCAGCCGGTCCAGCCGGTGAGCCGGTCCAGCGCGCGGTAGCCGGCGAGCGTGACCGGATCCCACATGCTGTGCACGGTGACGGTGGTGGGCCGGCCGTCCGCGCGGGCCCGCCGCGCGGCCGCCCACCCAAACGGCGACACCGCCCCCACGTGCACATGCACCGCGTCCGGCTCCAGCCGTGCCAGGAGCACCCCCACGCGGCGTCCGGCGTGAGGATCGACCGGCAGCTCCCAGGGCAGCGGAGCGGTCAGCCGGTGGATCGCGTACGGCGCGCCGGACGTGGGCCCGGGGCCCTCCCCGGATCCGTGCGCGTCCAGGGGGTCATGCGTGTTCGCGGGCCCTTGCGCGCCCGTATGTCTGTGCGTGCCCGCGAGTCCTTGTCGGCCGGTGTATCTGTGCGTGCCCGTATGTCCGGGCGCGCCCGCGTGTTCGGGCGTGTCCGCGTGTCCGGGGCGTGGGTGGTCCGGGGTCGCGGTGATGACGGCGACGTCGTGGCCGTGGGCGGCCTGTATCCGGGACAGCTCGGCGACCTGCACCTCGATGCCGCCCAGGCGTGGCAGAAAGCAGTCGCTGACATGTACGACCTTCACGTGTTCCCCCGATGCGGCCGGGCTCGGGCCGGGCGCCGTGCGGCCAGGCTGTCAGGCCGCCTCGGCCCCTTCAAGCACCCTGCCCACCCAAGCCCACCCCACGCGCCGCGCCGGGCGGACCGGAAGCGGGGCGGTGGGGGAGGCTGTGGGAGGCTCGGCGCGTGCGACGGACGTGTGTGTTCTTCCACGCGCACCCGGATGACGAGGCGCTGCTCACCGCGGGGACCATGGCGCGCCTGGCGGATGAGGGTCACCGTGTGGTGCTCGTCGTCGCCACCGACGGGGACCTGGGCCTGGCGGCGCCCACCGGCGGCCGGCCGCTCGGCGAGGTACGGCTGGCGGAGCTGCGCCGCTCCGCCGCGGCCCTCGGAGTCGCCCGCATCATCCACCTCGACTACGCCGACTCGGGTCTCAACCCCGAAGGTCCACCCGCAAGCACCCGCCCCGCGCCGGACGTTGGAGGGCCGGCGGGCGGGGCCGGGCGGCGGGTGGCGTTCTCGGCCATGGACGTCGAGGAGGCCGCGGCGCGGCTGGCCGCGATCCTCGCGGAGGAGTCCGCGGACCTGGTGACCTCGTACGACCCGGCCGGCGGGTACGGGCACCCCGACCACGTCCAGGTGCACCGCGTCGGCGCGCGGGCCGCCCAGCTCGCCGGCACCCCGCTGGTGCTGGAGGCCACCGTCGACCGCGACCGGCTGCTACGCCTGGCCCGGCTCGCCGCCCGCTTCCACCACGGCCTCGCCACCCACCTCGCAGAGGTCGAGCACACCTACACCCCGTCCGCGGAGATCACCCACCGAATCCGCGTGGCCCGCTACGCCCACGCCAAGCGCGCCGCCATGCGCGCCCACGCCACCCAGGCCACCGGCGGCGACTCCATCCGCCTGCTGGCCGTGCTGTCCAGGCTCCCCCTCTGGCTGTTCCGCCTGCTCCTGGGCACCGAATGGTACGTCCGCCGCGACATCCCCACCCGCCCTGCCGCCCGGAAACCCGGGCCGGATCGGGGCTGAGGTGGACTGATCCGTTGATTGGCGAGAGGTCCGGAATGGTAGGACTGGGGAGGGAAGAGGACGCAGAGGGGGTCGCCCGTGGCCGGACGGCACGGCCGGGCCGCGCTGACGGCCGTGTCGCTGGTGATCGCGGCGGCGCTGGTGGCAGGGCTTCCGTACCTCGTCGGCATCGGCTGGCAGGAGATCTTCGCGGAGCTCGCGGCGGTCCGCCCCGCGATGCTGGTGCTGATCATCCCACTGTGGCTGCTCACCCTGCTGGCCTACGCGTACGTGCTCAAGTCCTCGCTCCCCGGGCTGACCCTGCCGCAGGGCCTCACGCTCAACGCGGCGGGCAGCGCGGTCAGCAACATGCTGCCGTTCGGCGGCGCGGCCGGCGTGGCGCTGACCTTCGCGATGGCCCGCAGCTGGGGGCACCGTACGTCCCCGATCGCCGCGTCCACCCTCGTCACCGGCGTGTGGAACGTCTTCGCGCGGCTGCTGCTGCCCGCCGTCGGCCTCGCCGGGCTGGTGCTGGCCGGGCGGCTCCCCGGCCAGCGGGTCACGTTCGCGGCGGTGACCGGCATCGTGCTGATCGTGGCGATCGTCGTACTCGGCGTGGTGGCGCTGCGCTGGCCACCGGCCGGCATCTGGCTCGGGCACGGCGTTGACCGGCTCGCGCGGCTGCTGCCGCGGCGGATCCGTCCGCCCAGGGACGCGGCCGGGCGGGCGTTCCTCCGGCTGCACAACGCCGTCGCCGACATCTGCGAGCGGGCCTGGGGCCGGATCACCGCCGGGATGGCCGCCTACATCGTGCTGCAGTACGCCCTGTTCGTCGCGTGTCTGTACGCGACGGGCGGGGTCCTGCCGGCCGTCGCGGTGTCGCTGGCCGCGTACGCGCTCGGCCGCGTGCTCACCTCCGTCATGGTGACCCCGGGCGGCTTCGGCATCAGCGAGACCGGCACGGTGGCGCTGCTCGTCCAGCTCGGCATGCCGCCGGGGCCGGCCACCGCGGGCACGCTGCTGTTCGCGGTCTTCACGTTCGTGCTGGAGATCCCGGCCGGGGGCGCCGCCTGGGCCGCCTGGAGCCTGAACCGGCGCTGGCGACAGCCCCCGCCCCGGGCGGCGACCGTCGAACACCACCCGGTCCGGACCGCCCACGAGGGCTGAGCCGGGACGGGGACGTTCGGCCCTCGCCGAAATGCGCGGATGGTGCTGTGCTGGGGGTGGGAGCCGCGCACACCTTGGAGCCCGCGATGACGGAACGACCGACCTCCCCCGAATCGATGCTGATCGACGAGGTGCTCCCCGAGTACGACGCCACCATCGTCGAGTTCCGCCTCGTGGAGGCGGCACCGGAGGTGGCGTACGCGAGCGTCGCCGGGTTCGACCCGAAGAGCGTGCACTCGGCCGCGCTGGACGGGCTGTTCGCGCTGCGCGACCTGGCCTGGCGGTTCGCCCGCGCGGCCAAGAACGCGGAGACCGGTGATCCGGACGTGTGGACGAAGCTCGGCGAACGGCCCGGCCGCGAGCTGGTCGTCGGCACCGCCGGGCGGTTCTGGACGCCGCGGGTGGAGTGGCGCAGCGTGACCGCGGAGGCGTTCGGCAGGCTGAACGAGCCCGGCATCGGCCGCATCGCGGTCGGCTTCGCGGTCCGCCCGTACGGCACCGCCCGCACGCTGATCAGCTACGAGGCCCGCACCTCGCTGCCGGACGAGCGCAGCCGCAGCGCGTTCCTCGCGTACTGGCTGCTGGTACGCGGCCCGGCCGCGGTGGTCATGCGCACGCAGCTGCGCACGATCGCCAGGAACGTGCGCACCCGCGCGCGCCACGGGGACTGAGACCGCGGCCGTGAGCGCTCCCACCGGCGTGATCGTCGGGTACGACGGGTCCACCCACGCGGTGCGGGCGCTGGACTGGGCGCTGGAGGAGGCCGAGCTGCGCGCGTGCCCGCTGGTGCTGTGTCACGTCTGGCGGGAGCGCTCCGGCGACCCGGCGCCGGCGGCCGCGCGGCGCACAGCCGCCGTGCACATGCTCGACCATGGCGCGCGCTGCGCCGCGGACCGCGCGCGGGGCGTGCCGGTACGGACCCTGCTGCTGGAGGGCAGCCCGGCCGGTCGGCTGCGCGGCCTCAGCGCCCGGGCGGAGCTGCTGGTCGTCGGGTCACACGGGCTCGGCGCGCTGGCCCGGCTCACGGCGGCCCTGGCGGTGGGCTCGGTGTCGCAGCGGGTGGCGGCGGACAGCCGCTGCCCGGTGATCGTCGTCCGCGGCGCCGGCGGCCCACGACACGCGAACGCGAGCCCCCGCCTCGACGACACACCGCCACCGCCGCCGGGGGCCACGCTCCCGCTTGTGGTGGGAGTGAGCGCGGCACCAGGCTCGCGCGCCGCACTGGGCTTCGCCGCCGAGGAGGCCCGGATGCGCGGCCGGGCGCTCCACCTCGTGCACGCCTGCCGTCCGGGCGAGACGGAGATCGGCCGGGACCTGCTGGACGCGGCGGCGGCGAGCCCCGGCATGGAGGGCCTGACGGTACGGAGCTCGCTGGTGGTGGCGTCCGTACGGTCCGCGCTGCTCGCCGAGTCACGCGCCGGCGCCCTCCTGGTGGTGGGCGCCCCGCGCGGCCGCGGCGGCCCGCACCTCCCGTACGGATCCGCCCTGCGCGGCCTGCTCCACGAGGCCCCCGGCCCGATGGCCGTGGTCCGGCCACTGAATGTATGACCTGGGCATACGCGCCGGAACATGTGGGCATCAGGACTAGGGGGGAGATCGATGGTCGTGCCAGAGCGGATCGTGGTCGGGGTGGACGGTTCGGTGGGCGGCGTCGAGGCGCTGCGCTGGGCCGTGGAGGAGGCCGGCCGGGACGCCGCCGAGGTGTGGGCGGTGCACGTCTACGAGGTCGCGCCGCTGGCGCCGTACGCCGGCGCCCGCATGGGAGGGCTCGGGCGGCCGGACCCCCGCGCCGAGGCCCGTGCCGCGTTGCAGCGCGCGATCGCGGAGGCCGCGCCCGCCGCCGGGGTGATGCCCGTGGTCGTCCAGGGCGCGGCGTGCCGGATCCTGCCGCGGATGGCGGGCGGGGCGCGGCTGCTGGTGCTCGGCGGGAATCGCGACGACCGGCATCGGCCGGTGCTGGGGCCGATCCCGCAGGCTTGTGTGCGTAACGCGCCGTGTCCGGTGGTGATCGTGGTGCCCGGTGCAGGCACGATGCCGGAACTGGTGGACGTGGACAGGGATGCGGAGGTCGCGCTGCCGGTCATCGAGAGCATCCACTGAGTCCCCGCCCGGCGGGACGATTGTTCGGTACGGCGGCGCCGATTACGCTACGACTCCATCGTCCCTGCGGCTTTCATGCGGAGCATGAATGGCGGAGTCACCCGACCGCGTCGCACTGCCCGGCATGCGCCTCGATGACCTGCTCACCGAGCTGCGCGCCCGGCTGGAAACGGTGCTGGCCACCCGCGACCGGGTGCACGCGCTGCTGGAGGCGGTCGTCACCGTCGGCAGCGAGCTCGACCTCGAGTCCGTGCTCCGCAAGATCGTCCGCACCGCCACCACCCTCGTCGACGCCCGGTACGGCGCGCTCGGCGTGATCGGCGACGGCGGCCGGCTCATCCAGTTCGTGCCGGTCGGCGTCTCCGAGGAGGAGATCACCCGGATCGAGCACTGGCCGCACGGCGAGGGCCTGCTCGGCCTGCTGATCAAGGAGCCGAGCCCGCTGCGTTTCGACGACATCAGCGAGCATCCGGAGTCGTACGGCTTCCCCGAGGGTCATCCGTCGATGCACAGCTTCCTCGGCGTCCCGATCCGGATCCGCGGCGACGTCTTCGGCAACCTGTATCTGACCGAGAAGACCGGCGGGCAGGGGTTCGACGAGGACGACGAGATCATCGTGACCGCGCTGGCCGCCGCGGCGGGTGTCGCGATCGAGAACGCCCGGCTGTACGCGGAGACCCGCCGCCGGGAGACCTGGCTGGAGGCGTCCTCGGAGGTCACCACCCGTCTCATGCTCGGCGACCAGGCCGGCGAGGTGCTGGCGCTGGTGGTGACGCGGGCGCGGCAGATGGGGGACGCCAGCGTCGCCGCCCTCGCGCTGCCCAGCCAGGACGGCGCGAACCTGGTCATCGAGGTGGCCGACGGCGAGAACGCCGAGGAACTGCGCGGCGCCTCCGTGCCGGTCGGCGCGTCCATGCTCGGCCTGGTGTTCCGTACCGGGGAGTCGCGGCTGATCGCCGACCGGGAGCGCGGCACGCCCACGGGGCTCGGTGCGCTGGAGGCGGGGCCCCGGATGGCCGTGCCGCTCGGCACCGCGGAGACCCGCCGCGGCGTGCTGGTGCTCGGCAAGAAGGAGGGCCGCGCGCCGTTCACCGGCGGCACCGCCCGCATGCTGTACGCCTTCGCCGGCCAGGCGGCCGTGGCCATAGAGGTCGCCGAGGCGCGCGCGGACGCCGACCGGCTCATCGTGCTGGAGGACCGCGACAGGATCGCCAAGGACCTGCACGACGTGGTGATCCAGCGGCTGTTCGCCACCGCCATGACGCTGATGAGCACGCTCCGGCTGATCGACAGGCCGGAGGCCGCGGCCCGGGTACGGTCCGCGGTGGACGAGCTGGACGGCACGATCCGGGAGATCCGGTCCACCATCTTCGCCTTACAGACGCCTCAGGCCGGCACCGTCTCGCTGCGGGCCCGGCTGATGGACGTGGTGGAGACCGCCGCGGTCACCCTCGGCTTTCACCCCGGCGTCGCGCTGAACGGGCCGATCGACGCCGCCGTCCCGGACGAGGTCGGGGACCAGCTGGTGGTGGTGCTCGGCGAGGCGCTGTCGAACGCGGCCCGGCACGCGCAGGCGCACCGCGTGGACGTGTCGATCAAGGTCGAGACGGACCTGGTGGAGCTGCGGGTCGCCGACGACGGCACGGGCATCAAGCCCGGCGGGCGGCGCAGCGGGCTGCGGAACATGGAGGAGCGGGCCGTCGCGCTCGGCGGCACGTTCGAGGCGGGGGCCGGGGAGTCGCGGGGGACCGTGGTGATCTGGCGGGTGCCGTTCGACGACTGAGGGGCGGGCTCAGACCGAGTTGACGGTCGGCCGGCCGAGCGGCAGTCGCCGGCCCACGACCAGGCCGGCCTCGATCAGCACGTAGTGGTCGTGGTCGCGCGGCCCCGGCGCCCACGAGTCCAGCGGCAGCCGCCGTACCACTGCCAGCTCCTCGGGATCGTGCACGTGCCGGGCGCGGCCCACGATGGTCACCGACCACCCGCTGCGGCTGGCCGCGTCGAAGTCGTCCGCCTCGAACGCGACGATGTTCCCCCGGGTGGCGGCCGCGAGCCGGGAGCCGGGAACCGCGCGGAACACCACATCCGCGCCGTCCAGCACGAAGTTCACCGGCTGGACGGCGGGCAGCGCCCGCTCGGTGAACACGACCCGGCCGATCGGCACGCTCCCCATCAGCGTGAGGCTCTCCGCGCGGGACGGCGTCTCCAGGCCCCCGTAGTCGAACGGCATGCGCCTCACCCTCCCCGCCGGTCGCGTCCGCTCTCCGAACGCAGCCGTGCCGCCAGCGCGGCGGCCTGCGTGCGGCGCTTCATGTCCAGCTTGGCGAGCATGCTCGACACGTAGTTCTTGACCGTCTTCTCCGCGAGGAACAGCCGCTCGCCGATCTGACGGTTCGTCAGCCCCTCACCGATCAGCTCCAGGATCCGGCGCTCCTGCTCCGACAGGGCGCCCAGCGGATCCTTGCGGTCGGCGGCGTCGCGGAGCCGTTGCAGCATGCGCGCGGTACTGCGCGGATCGAGCAGGGACTCCCCTGAGGCCACGGTCCGCACCGCCCCGACCAGGTCGGACCCGTGGATCTGCTTGAGCACGTAGCCCGCCGCGCCCGCCATGACGGCGTCGAACAGCGCCTCGTCGTCCGCGTACGAGGTCAGCATCAGGCAGGACAGCTCGGGGACCCGCGACCGGAGCTCACGGCACACGTCCACCCCGCTGCCGTCCGGCAGCCGTACGTCGAGGATCGCGACGTCGGGGCGGGACGCGGGCACGCGCATCAGCGCCTGCTCCACCGTGCTCGCCTCACCGACCACCTCGATGTCCTCCTCGGACTCCAGGACCGCCGCGACACCGCGCCGGACGACCTCGTGATCGTCGAGCAGGAACACGCGGATGGTCGATGAGCCGGAGGGGTTCGTCGTCATCACTGTCCTCGGTGCGCGTTTTCGTCGTGTTCTCGACGCTAGTGGCGGGGCTTCCATCGTCGCAGCGAATGAGGTCCCGTATCGCGGGACCAAAGACCCGAATCGGGCCATCCGCCCAGGACGTTCCGACCGGCGGAACGGCCAGGTCCGGCCCGCCCCCGGACACGTACGGTGACGGCCGCTTACAGTGGTCTCCTTCGAGCGCGCTGGCGCTCCCGTCCCCTGAGCGAGTCGCTCATGACTCTGACACGTCGGCGCATCATCGCCCTCTCGGCCCTCCTCGCCCTCATCCTCATCGGCGGAGCCTCCTGCCTCGTACGCATGGCGCTCACCTCGGCGGAGGGCGAGCCGGAGGCGAACGTCCCCTCCGCGTACGACTCGCCGGGTGAGAGCCCCGGCGCCATCGGCGAGGGCGGAGAGGACCGGGACACCCGGTCCGGCGGGGGCCCGCCGCGGCCCAAGGTGTACATCTCCATCGGGGGCATCCGCCTGGACGGCTCGACGCCGGATCAGAGCTGCTCACAGCTCACCATGGTGGGCGCGACCCAGCCCGCCCGGGTCGTGGCGGTACGGCTTTCCGGACCGCCCGGTATGCGCGCCGACGCCGCGCACTGCTCCGGACACGAGGACTTCACCCGCGGCTGCGACGGTGCGACGCTGACCCCGGATGTGCCCGGCTGCTGGGTGGGCGTCAAGATGGACGATCCCGATCCGCCGCGGTCCTACCAGGGCTCGATCAGCCTGGTGCTCCGGGTCACCTGCACCGCGGCCACGGGCGTGCCCTGTGGTTCGGAGGCCGTACGGGCGCTGAGCCCGAGCCGTGCCAAGCCGGTCGACGCCGAGTTCACCATGCCGGGGCGGGTGCTGCACTGGCCGACGGGGACGGTGGTGCCGCCCGAGGATCGCGTGCCGCCGGACGAGTCGCCGCCGCCCGAGGAGTCCCCGCCGCCTCCGGTGGAGTCCCCGGCGCCCGCCGAGACGCCCGTGGAGGGTCCGTGACCGAGCCGTCCCCGGAGTCCCGGGGCGGGCTTGGCGTGCGCCTGCGTGAGCTGGCCGGATACATCGCGCCCACCACGCTCATCGGAACCCTGCTGCTGTACTTCGGCTATGCCGGCACCCGGGCGCGGTTCGAGTACTTCGGCGTCTCCCTCGACCTGCTGGACATGTCCACCCAGGATCTCTCGCTCCAGGGCCTGGAGGTCGTGTACGTCCCCGCCGTGCTCGTGGCGCTGCTCGCGCTCGCGGCGATCGTGGCGCACGCCGCGGTGTCCTGGACGCTGTCCCGGCCCGGCGGGGAGTTCCTCGCCCTGGTCGCCGCCGGCCTCGCCGCGCTGATCGGCCTGCTGCTGCTCGCCCGGGGCCTGCTCGGGGTGCTGCAGCCCGACATCGCGCGCGAGGAGGACCCGCCCGGCCAGACGCCGCTCGCGCTCGCCATCGGCCCCGCCCTGCTCACGTACGGGATCCGGATCGCGCTCCGGCTCGCTCCGGGAGGCGCGGACGGGGCGATCGGGCGCTGGTACGCGAGCCGGCCGGTCCGTACGCTCCGCCTCGGCGCGCTGACCGCGGTGGCCGCGCTCG
The DNA here is from genome assembly GCA_009380095.1 of Streptosporangiales bacterium. Classification (GTDB taxonomy): domain Bacteria; phylum Actinomycetota; class Actinomycetes; order Streptosporangiales; family Streptosporangiaceae; genus WHSL01. The sequence continues at coordinate 38,174 of WHSL01000017.1, forward strand.
CGGTCGGCGGGTCCTTCTGGGCGGCCGACAGCTTCGCCCGTGCGTACGGCACCGGGCGCGCCTTCGAGGACGCGCGGCACCTGTCCGAGCGGCCCGCGGTCGTGCTCGACACGGTCCGGCCGCTGCCCGCGCGGGAGACCGGGCCGGGCGTGACCGAACGGCGTCTGGAGCGGCGGGCCGGGGACCCGTACCGGTTCCGGTACGGCGGCCTGCGGCTGCTCGCCGAGTCCGGAGACCGGCTGTTCCTGGTGCCGGCGCAGTGGCGGAGGGGGAGCGGCACGCTCGTCCTCCCGTACGACGACACCGTCCGGCTCCGGCTCGTCCCCGGCCCGCCCTGACGGCCCGGACTCGGTCAGGCGCCGAGGCCGATCGCGGCGATCATCAGCGGCAGCACGATCAGGATGAGGATCGCGCCCGCCACGTCGAAGGAGATGCCGGAGCGGATCATCTTGGTGATCGGTACGAGGCCGGAACCGTACGCCACCGCGTTCTGCGGCGTGGACACCGGCAGCATGAACCCGAACGAGGCGGCGAACGTGGCGGCGAGGCCCGGCACCATCGGGTCGATGCCCGCGGCCGCCGCGATCGGCAGGATGATCGGCACCACCACCGCGGCCGAGGCCGTGTTGCTGGTGGTCTCCGACACCACGATGGCCAGCACGACGGCGAACGCGGTGATGGCGAATGTACTGGTCAGGCCGAGGAACCCGTACGCGGACGTGCCCAGCGTCTTCGCCAGGCCGGTGTCGGCGAGCAGGGTGCCGAAGATGATGCCGGTGCCGAACAGCAGGATCGTGCCCCAGTCGATGCGGGTCGCGTCGCTCCAGTTCAGCGTGGTCTCCCTGCGCCGCCAGTCGACCGGCAGCAGGAACAGCAGGGACGCGCCGAGGACGGCCACGACGCCCTCGTCGAGCCGGTCGCCGACGGTCTCGTACACGGCCGAGTCCGCGCCCGCCAGCAGCGCGATCACCCCGGGCGTGATCCACAGCACGACCGTGACGACGAACGCGATGACGGTGTTGAGCTCGGCGCGGGACCATGAGCCCATCCGCTCGCGCTCGCTCGCGACGTACTCCTCGACGCCCTCGATCCGGCGGATCTCCGGCTTGTTGAGCAGCAGCAGGACGATCGCGAGCAGCACGAACATGGCCGCGCAGATCGGGATGGCGGCGCCCATCCAGGCGGCGAAGGAGATGTTCCTGCCGGTGGCGTCCTCGATCAACCCGCGGCCGATCAGGTTGGGCGGGCTGCCCACCGGGGTGAGCAGGCCGCCGACGCTCGCCCCGAACGCCAGCATCAGCACGATCGCGGTGCCCACGCGCAGCCGGGTGGGGTCGAAGTCCTCCGCCACCAGGCCGCGGTCCTGCAGCATCTTGGCGATCACGGTGAGCAGGCCGATCGCGGTCGGCAGCAGCATCGCCACCGTGGCGGTGTTGGAGATGAACGCCGACAGCAGCGCGGTGACCAGCCCGAACGCGACGATCAGCCGGGCGGTGGAGTTGCCGATGCCCGGCAACGACAGGATGAAGAACGCGAAGCGCCGGGCCACGCCGTGTTTCAGCATCGCCTGGGCGAGGATGAACGCCCCGATGAAGGTGAAGATCGTCGCGGAGCCGAGCGGGGCCAGGGCGTCGTCCGCCGGCACCACGCCCATCAGGACGATCGCGCCCACCCCGATCAGCCCGCCGATCGGGATCGGTACGGCCTCGGTCACCCACAGCACGATCACGCCGAGCAGAATTCCGGCGAGGGTGTGCTGCGCCGCCGGCAGGTCGAGCGGGAGCGCGAGGAACGCGATGGCCAGCAACGGTGCGAGCCACAGCCCGGTGGTGCGCCGGTTCTTCTCGAATCTCTCCTCGGTGGCGGAGAGTCGCTGCTCGCCGAGGCTGCGGTAGGTGGTCCCGCCGAGCAGGGCCTGTTCGACATCGGTCCGGTTCGGCGACCGGCTCTCCGGTCCCGTACCGCCGGCCGCCTCGCCACGGGCCGGTTCGTTCTGCTCCGTGTTCATCGCCACTCCCGGGTCAGGGGGGTACGTGTGACGCAGCTCATGATCATTGTTGGACATTCGGCGCCGTCGATCCAGCCCCATGGACAATCCGGCCACGCCGCTGATCGAATCTAGCCATGACCCTCTATCGCATCGCGTCCATCCCCGGCGACGGAATCGGGCGCGAGGTCACCCCCGCGGCGTACCGGGTGCTCGACGCGGTGGCCCGCCGGCACGGCATCACGTTCTCCTACGACGAGTTCGACTGGTCCTGCGAGCGCTACCTGCGCGAGGGCGCGATGATGCCCGAGGACGGGCTGGACCGGCTGCGCGCGTACGACGCGATCTTCCTCGGCGCGATCGGAGCGCCCGGCGTGGCCGACCACGTGTCGCTGTGGGGGCTGCTCATCCCGATCCGCCGGGCCTTCCGGCAGTACGTGAACCTCCGGCCGATCCGGCTCTTCGAGGGCGTGCCCGGGCCGCTGCGCGCCGCCAAGGCCGGCGACGTGGACCTCGTCGTCGTACGGGAGAACGTGGAGGGGGAGTACAGCGAGATCGGCGGGCGGATGAACCGCGGCTTCCCCGAGGAGCTGGCGGTGCAGGAGGCAGTGTTCACCCGGGGTGGCATCAGCCGCGTGGCCTCGTACGCCTTCGAGCTCGCGGGGCGGCGGTCCGGGCGGCTGACGTCCGCCACCAAGTCCAACGGGATCGTGCACACGCTGCCGTTCTGGGACGAGGTGGTGGCGGAGGTCGCCGGCGGGTACCCCTCGGTGACCTGGGACCAGGAGCACATCGACGCGCTCTGCGCCAAGCTGGTGCTGGACCCGGGGCGGTTCGACGTGATCGTCGGTTCCAACCTGTTCGGGGACATCCTCAGCGACCTCGGTGCCGCGGTGGCGGGGAGCATCGGCATGGCGCCGTCCGGGAACCTCAACCCCGAGCGGGACTTCCCCTCGATGTTCGAGCCGGTGCACGGGTCGGCGCCGGACATCGCGGGGCGCGGCATCGCCAACCCCGTCGGCGCGATCTGGTCCGCGGCCCTGATGCTCGAGCACCTCGGACACGCCGAGGCGGCGCGCGAGGTAACCGACGCGATCGCATCGGCCCTGGCCAGCGGGGCCACGCGCACCGCCGACCTAGGCGGCTCCGCCACCACCGGAGACTTCACCACCACCCTCCTCAACCACCTCTAACCCGGAACGCCGCCTCCCCGTTCACGCCCTTCCGACCTCAGTAGTCGCACGGCGGGCTGTGCCCCCTCGCCGTGCGAGAGCCCACCCTCGCCGTGCATGTGGGGCGCGCTCACCGCTCCGTCGTGTGGGGCACGCCCACCGCTCCACCGTGCGGGCACACCCACCGCTCCACCGCGTGAGCTGGGGTGGGAGAGTCCGGGGATGGGCTGGGGTTGGGTCAGGTGTGGGTGATGGAGCGGGTGGTGTGGTGGTGGACGCGTTTGGCGAGGGCGGGGTCGAACTCGGCGACGATCTGCGCGACGCGGATCTCCGCGAGCGGGCCCAGCTTGTCGTACACCTCAACGAAGACCGCCCGCGCCCGCCCCCGCGGCCACCCGTCGGGCAGGAGCTCCGCCGGCAGCCCGGGCTCCAGCGACGGAAACGTCCGCCACGTGTCCATGATCCCGCTCCGGGTGATCAACGCCTCGGCCGCACCGACCGCACCCTCACGGACCCGCGCGAGCATCGGCTCGTAGTGCGCGAGGAACCCGTCGTACGCGGCCCGCAGCTCATCGAAGTCCCACGCCTGAACGGGGTCGCGCAGCCGGGACCCGGCCTCGCCCAAGACGTGCTCGGCACGGAACACCGTGGCGTTACCGACGCCGAGCTCCCGCAGCACCTTTAGCGTCTCCGCGGCACCGGCCCGCGGCGACACCCACATGCCGTCGTACAGCGGGGCGAAGCCGAGCCAGCGCAGCCGGGTACGCAGCGCGTGGCGCTGGTCGCGCTGCTCCTCCGGCACCGAGAAGCCGGCGATGGTCCACCGGTGGTCCCACGGCTCACTGTCGCCGCCGAACGACATGATGTGGGCCTGGCCCTCGGTCAGCACCTCGTCGGCCCGGTCGGTGAGCCGGTAGTACGTACGCCGCCCGCGTTTCGCCGACTCCAGCAGCCCGCGCCGGGCCAGCCGGGAGAGCGCGGCGCGCGCCGCCACCGCGGAAACGCCGAACTCCTCCGCGAGCCGTACCAGCGCCGCGGAGGGGAGGTGCTCCTCGCGGCGGTACCAGTAGTCGCCGAGCAGTGTGGTCAGCAGGTGCTGGGGTGGCATACCCACCTGAAACCGCGGAAGGTGGACATCGTCGTCGCCGCGAGCCCGCGACCTGCCTGAACCGTGGACCGTCACGGACCTGACCGTACACGCTGGACGTTTTACCGGGCGCGCGACACGAAAGAAGCTCAGATCTCTCCCAGCAGCTCGATCGCCTGGTCCGCCGGCCCGGGCCCGACAGCGATCATCAACCCCGCCGCGGCCGGCCGCAACTCCCGTACGAGCTGGGCCGCCAGCTCCCGCCCCACCCGCGGCGCGGCGGGCCCGGCGACGTCCAGGGCGCGCAACGTCTCCTCGGGGATCGTCACGTCCGGGACCTCGTGCGCGAGGAACTCCGCCTCCGCATAGTCGCGCAGCGGCGCCACCGTGACGAGCAGCGGCACCTCGCCGCCGAGCGCCTCCGCCATCCGCAGGAAGCCGGACGCCTCGTACACCGGCCTGCTGATCAGGAACTGCGCCCCGGCCAGCAGCTTCTCCCGCGTACGGGCCAGCTCGGCCACCGGGTCGCCGGAGCCCGGGTTGAACCGCGCCCCGATGTGGAAGCCGGTCTTGGTGGCCAGCGGCAGCCCGCCCGAGTCGTGCCCCCGGTTGAGCCCTTCGAGCAGGCCGATCAGGCCGACCGAGTCGACCTCCCAGATGCCGTCCACGTTGGGGTAGTCGCCGCGCAGCGGCGGGTTGCCGGTCTCGCAGACCACGGACCGTACGCCGAGCGCGTGCGCGCCGAGCAGGTCCGCCTGCAGCGTCATGATCGTCTTGTCCCAGGTGGGGACCGCGGGGACCGCCGTCACGCCGATGCTCTGCCCCAGGTGCAGGGCCAGGTTGACCGAGCCGGGCTGGGCCCGCGGGCTCTCCGTGGGCGAGACCAGCACGAGGCCGGCGCCACGGTCGCGGAGCCGTACCACCAGCTCGGCGGTCTCCTCCGCGAGGCCGCCGGGCGCGGGCCGTACCTCGACGCCGAGTACCTGGCGGCCCTCGGCGAGCCGGACCGCGAGCGTGTCGTGGTCGGCCGGCTCGGGCGGTGCCGTACGGGGGGCGGGTGCGCGGGGCACGGCCGTGACCCGCCGTTCGCGCCGGTCCCCGAGGGCCGCCGAGACCGCCTGGATGTGGCTCGGCGTGGTGCCGCAGCAGCCGCCGACCAGCGCCGCGCCGGCCTCCGCGTAGCGGAGTGCGTAGCGGGCGACGTACGCGCCGTCGATGTTGTACTCGAAGCGGCGGCCGCGGACCCGTCGTGGCAGGCCCGCGTTGGGCAGCGCGGTGAGCGGCAGCGTGGTGGCGCGGCGCAGTTCGCGGACCACCTCGAGCATCGCCTGGGGGCCGAGCGTGCAGTTCGTGCCGATCGCGGCGACCGGGAGCGCGGCGAGCGCGGTGGCGACCTCGTGCGGGGACTCGCCGCCGAGGGTGCGGCCGTCCGAGGTGAACGTGGCCTGCGCGATGACCGGCACCCCGGCGTCCAGCCCGGCCGCGACCTCGACCGCCTCGGTCAGCTCCTCCAGATGTCCGAACGTCTCCAGCAGCAGTACGTCCACGCCGCCTTCGAGCAGGGCCTCGACCTGCTCGCGTACGGCCGCCGCGCGGTCCGCGGGGGCGACCTTGCGGCGCTGTCCGGCGGTCACCGCCGGTGAGAGGGAGCCCGCCACGTACACGGGGCGGCCGGCGGAGCGGGCCGCGCGGCGCGCCAGCCGTACGCCCGCCAGGTTGATCTCGCGGACCGCCAGCGCGTGTCCCTGCCCGGCGAGCCGGAGCCGGTTGGCGCCGAATGTGTTGGTGGTCAGTACGTCGGCGCCGACGCTCAGGTAGCTCTCGTGCACGGTGCTGACCAGGTCGGCGTTGGAGACGTTGAGCTCGGGGAGCGCGAGGTCGAGGGAGTTGCCCGCCGCGTGCAGCATGGTGCCCATGGCGCCGTCGCCGATCAGCAGCCGGTGGCCGAGCTCGTCGAGGAACGTCACGGTGTCTCCCTCAGCGTTTCGAGGTCGCCGAGTGCGTCGAGGATCTCCAGGGCGACCTGGGCCATCAGCCGGTCGCGGTACCGGGCGAAGTCGAGGCCGGTGATCTCCTCGACCCGGCGGACCCGGTACGTGACCGTGTTCGGATGTACGTGCAGCCGTCCGGCCGCGCGGCGCGGGCTGTTGTTCTCGTGGAAGTAGCAGGCCAGCGTGGTCAGGTACGGTGCCGTTCGCTCGGCGTCGCCGCCGCGGGGGCCGAACACCTCGCGGGCGAAGACGCGAAGCGACTCCAGGTCGGGCACCTGAAGCAGCAGCCTGTGGATGCCGAGGGCGTCGAACGGTACGACCCGCCCGTGCCGGCCGACCCGCCGCAGCGTCTCCACCGCGCGGCGCGCCTCCTCGTACGACCGGGACAGCTCGGCCGGGTCCCGGCAGCGGCCGCCGATGCCGACCACGGCGGGTACGCCGGGGAACAGTGCGGCGAGCCGGTCCAGGCAGAGCTCTCCAAGCCGCTGCGGGCCCGGCGGTGCGGGGGTCCCAGCGCGCGCCTCGGGCTCGGTGAGCACCGCCACCACCTCACCCTCCCGAATCGACACGATCGCGTCGGGCGCATGCGCCGTCAGCAAATGCTCCATCGTCTCCGCAGCCCGCCGAACAACCCCCTCCACACCCCGCCCTTCGCTGGCCCGCCCCGGCTCGCCGGTCCGCGCCCCTTCACCGCCCGCCGCCTCGTCGGCGGGCAGCGCCCCTTCGCCCGGCCGCGCGTCCTCGGTGGGGCGCATCCCCTCGGCGGGCCGCCCCCCTTCGGATGGCCGCGCTTCTTCGGGGACCCGCGTCCCTTCGGCGGACCGCATCCCTTCGGGGGCCCGTGCGCCTTGGGCGGGTCGCGGTCCTCCGGTGGGTCGTGCTGCCTCGGTGGGGCGGGGGTCGGAGGGGTGGGGTGGGTGGGTGAGGGGGTGGGCGTCGAGGGCGACGGAGATGACGCGGTGGTCGCGGGCGGGATCGTAGCCAAGGTGGGCGGCCCAGCGAGATATCTCCGCGGTGTCGTGGCCGCGGGACGACAGCAGGCCTTCCACGAGGTCGTCGCGGGCCCGCCCGGCCGCGGCGGTGACGATGCGCTCGCGGCCCAGGATCACGCCGCAGATCGTGGCGGCATGCTCGGTGAGGAGCAGGCTCAGATCCTCACCGGCCCCCTCGCCCGCGTCCCCGTCCAACGTGATCAGGTACGCGGGCACGTCATCGCCCACGAGGATCGGCGCCACCACCACCGAGGAACCGGTGGCGGCGTCGGGCAACCGCAGCGCCCGCCGCGCCAGCCCGCTAGCCCCCAGCACCTGCGCCAGCCTGGGATGCACGACGTTCTCCGCCACATAGTCCGCCGCCGCCCGATCCACCCCACTGTCGCCCGCCCCGATGGAAGACTCTTCGACACCGCGGCCGCCGACGGAGAGTGGGGTGTCGGTGCGCTGGCCTATGGAGGCGGAGTGCTGCCCGCTCGGGGCGGGGGACTGGCCGGTGGAGTCGGAGGGGTGCCCGGTGGAGTCGGAGGGCTGGCCGGTGGAGTCGGAGGGGCGCCCGCTGGACTCAGAGGACTGGCCACTGGAGTCGGGGGGCCGGCCGCTGGGGATGGAGGACTGCCCACTAAGGGTGGACGACTGCCCGCGGGGAGTCGGGAAGGCGGCGGCGAGAACGTCCATGCGAGGGCCGACGACGGCGGCGGTCGCGCCCGTACGCTCCGCGATCAGCCGCGTGACCGTCGCGATGTCGGCGTTCTGCAGGGCCAGGCCGGACAGGTGGCGATACAGGGCGACGAGATCACGGAGCGCGCGGTTCTCCCGGCCGATCTCGGAGTGACCGGCCGAGACACCCGAGCCCGAACGGGCCTCCAGGTCCGCAGCCATGGCCGCGAGCCTAACCCGGATCATCCGCCCAAGCCCTGTGCCGGAGCACAATCACCACCCCCCACCTTTGTGCCGCGCCAGGCGAAGCGTCCCGCCGAAGTGCCCACCAATGTGCCCTGCCGATGCACCTCACGGACCTGTGACCCGACACACCCCTCGCCCGGCGAACGCAGGCCTCCCGGGTCTCCCCTCAACGGTCGTCTCCCCGCAACCGTCATCCAGCCGCCCGGAATATCCCTTTCGTGGAACGGGACCGGGGGAGACGCTCTCCGCCCGCCGGCGTGTGACGTCGGCCCAGGCCAGGCGGACGACGATGAACCCGTCGTTCTCCAGACGCGCCTGGATCAGCTTCTCGTTACGGTTCGCCCGAGGGTCGTCGTACTTGACCATGCCGTCGAACAACACGATCACGCCGGAGTCCGGCCAGTACAGATCCACCTCGGTATACGGCCCTCGCTCATCCCCGATGTAGGTACTGACCATGGGCGCGGGCAGCCCGGCCTCGGCGCACATCAGCCGTCCCAGCGTCTCCAGTGGACTCCGCGCCCGCGGATCGGCGGCCTCCAGTACGCGCGTGGCCCGCGGAACCCCGCGCCAGCCGGCGCACTCACCGATGATCTTGGCCAGCTCCGCACGGTCCACCGCGAGGCGGTACATCGCCGCGTCCGCCGCCACGACCGCGGCCTCGAACGGCAACCACCGAGCCAGGTCGACGACGGTACGCGCCGCACCGGTGATCGGCATTCCGAACAGCCTCTCCACGTGCCTCGGAGAAACCTGCGCCAGATGGATCCGCGCGCCCCGGACGTGGTCGCGATGAGAGCTTCCGTCCGGCCGGGTCAGCGTCACCTCGTCCTCGGCCGGCCGGTCGAGCAGTGCGACGTCGTGCAGTAGGGCCGCCGACTCGTGACTGCACACGACGGTGCCGCCGAGTGCGAGTACCGCCCCGGCCACGTGCAGCGCATGCCGGTGTACGGGGTCACACCGCTCGAGCAGCGCCGTCTCCACGCAGATGCCACGGCGTAATCGCGTCCACGCACCCGTGGAGACAAGGTGCCGTACCTTGCCCTCGGTGTAGCCGGCGCGTAACGCCTCGCCGACGCGGAACGGGCCGCCGTTGGCGGCGGCGACGGCGGCGAGACGCGGGTCCATGGAATCGAGCGTGGACCCGCATGCGCCATCTCCTCCGCAACCGTCGTTCAGCCGCCCCGAATATGGCTTTGCGGAACGCGAACGGAGGAGACCCACGCCCGCCCACCCGCACAGCGCGCGTGACTGTGTCGCGGCACAGCCGGGGTGGGCTGGGGTTTGGTGTGGGGCTCATGTACCGGGGGGGCGCGGCGCGCTTAGTGTCCGGGGCATGAGCACAGTGGCCACGTGCCCGCACTGTGGTGCCGGTCCCGGGGAACCGCACGGCGCCGATGGCGCGCCGGTCGAGCGGACGCCCGCCGAGTTCGGCGGTGCCCACTCC
>WHSL01000032.1 GCA_009380095.1 Streptosporangiales bacterium
CTAGTCGAGATCGCCTGCGACGTCAACGAGCACATCTCCAGTTCGCTGACCCGGCGCGTTCCTTCGTCCAATAGGGAGTCCTTCGCTTACGCCGCCGCGGCGGGCGCCATCTCCGAATCACTCGCCAAAGAGCTGGAACCGTCCGCGGGCATGAGGAATGTCCTGAGGCATGAATACTTCGAGATCGATCTGGGTCGGGTGGCCGCCAGCGTTTCAATGGCAAAGGACGGTTACGGACGGTACATCCGTGAAGTGGCCAGGTTTCTGAAGACGAACCCGGATCGCTGACGCGCCCACTTCCGGTTCCTGGGAAGCTGCCTGCTTGATGGGAACGTCCGACACCGTCGCTCAGCCGCGAATCGGTCGGACACTAGGCTTGCCGTGTGAGTGAGCCCCTTGTGGCGCGGATGCGCGAGTTCGGGACGACGATCTTCGCGGAGATGTCCGCGCTCGCCGTACGGACGGAGTCGATCAACCTCGGGCAGGGCTTTCCGGACACCGAGGGACCGCAGGGCCTGCTGGACGCCGCGACCGCGGCGATCAACGGCGGGGTGAACCAGTACCCGCCGGGCCGCGGCATGGCGGAGCTGCGCGCGGCCGTGGCCGAGCAGCGCGCCGCCCGGTACGGTCTCACGCTCGACCCCGACACCCAGGTGCTGCCCACCGTCGGCGCCACCGAGGGCATCGCCTCCGCGCTGCTCGGGCTGGTGGACGCGGGCGACGAGGTGATCGTCTTCGAGCCGTACTACGACTCCTATGCCGCCGCGATCGCGCTGGCCCGGGGCGTACGGCGGCCGGTCACGCTCCGCCCGCGAGAGGGCCGCTTCACCTTCGACCCGGACGAGCTGCGCGCCGCCGTCTCGCCGCGCACCCGGGCGGTGCTGATCAATTCCCCGCACAACCCGACCGGCACCGTGTTCACCCGCGCGGAGCTGGAGACCGTCGCCGCGCTCTGCCGCGAGCACGACCTGATCGCCATCTCCGACGAGGTGTACGAATACCTCACCTACGACGGCACCGAACACATCCCGGTCGCCTCTCTGCCGGGCATGGAGGAGCGTACGGTCACGCTGTCCTCGGCGGGCAAGACGTTCTCGGTGACCGGCTGGAAGGTCGGCTGGGCGATGGGGCCGGAGCCGCTGGTGGCCGCGGTGGCCTCCGTCAAGCAGTTCCTCACCTACAGCGCGAACGGCGCGTACCAGGTCGCGGTGGCGCACGCGCTCCGCACCGAGCTGGACTGGGTGGCCGGGCTGCGGGCGAGCCTGGAGGGCAAGCGCGACCGGCTGGTGGCCGGCCTGGAGAAGGCCGGGTTCACCGTGTTCCGCCCCGCGGGGACGTACTTCGTGCAGGCCGACATCCGGCCGCTCGGCTACAGCGACGGGCTCGAGCTCGCCATGGCACTGCCCGAGCGCGCCGGCGTCGTCGCCGTACCCAGCCAGGTCTTCTACGACGACACCGACGCCGGGCGGCCGTTCGTCCGCTTCGCCTGCTGCAAACGCGACGAGGTGATCGACGCCGCCATGGACCGGCTCGCCCGGCTCCGCGGCTAGGCCCAATCGGACAGGGCCCCCCTCCCCCCTCCAAGCCCAATCGGGCTTCGAGGGAGGGGCTTTGCTCTGTGACCCGTCCGGATCGCCGGACGCGGGTGCGGAGCCTCCTCAGCCCACGCCCAGCGGGCCCTTCCAGAGCACGACCCCGTGCCGCAGGGTGCCGGGGGTGGTGATCACTCCGGTGAGGGAGTCGCCGAAGACCGCCATGCCCGCGTAGGTCTGCGTGCCCGGGCCGCGTACGCGGTCGCCGGCCGGCGCGATCTGCTGCCAGGTGCGGCCGTCGGCCGAGGTCCACACGGAGGCGTCGTCCTCGGTGGAGCCGCCCGCGGCGAAGCCCTTCTGACCCGCGACGAGGCTGGTGATGGTGGCCTTGTTGCCGGGCTGCGGCACGCGCGACGGCTTCCACGTCTTGCCGCCGTCGGTGGAGACCAGCCCGAAGACCCTGCTGCCCGAGGCGGTGGTGGCGGTGCCGAGCACCACCACCGTGTTGCCATGCGCCGTCACCTCGGTGAGGTGGCCGGCGTTGGCCCCGGAGGGCAGCCCCATCGTCTTCGGCGTCCAGCTGGCACCGTCCGCGGACGTCCAGACGCTGGGCCGGGCCCCTATCCCGCCGACCGCCACGTAGCCGAAGGGCCCGCCGACGACTCCGCGGAGCCGGGTGACCGCGCCCTCGGTGGCCGCGACCTCGCCGCGCTTCCAGTTCTTCAGGTCCGCCGAGGTCCACACGGCGGGCGCGTCGGGGGTGTCGCCCTTACGCTCGCCGCCCACGACCACGTAGCCCTTGGCCGCGTGCGCGGCCGCGTTGACGCTCAGCGCGGTGCCCTTGGCGGGCCTGAGCGCGTCGCTCTCCACCCGGCTCCACTTCGAGCCGTCGGCGGAGTGCGCCACCAGCGGGCCGTCGCCGTCGTTGCCCACGGCGACCCAGCCCTGCGGACCGCTCGCGGCGTGCCGCAGCCGTTGCAGCCGGTCCCCGCCGAGCGCCTTGGTGTCCGTACGGATCCACTTCATGCCGTCCGCGCTGGACCAGGCGGCGCCGTCGGAGTTCGCGCTGCCGAGCGCCAGGGCCCGCCCGTCCGCCGAGACCACCTTGGTGATCTGGCGCTCCGTGGTGACGATGCCGGGCACCTCGCGGAGGTCGACCTCCTTGACCTTGCCCTGCGCGCTGACCACGGAGAGGAAACCGTCGGCGTCGCCGTCCGTGGTGCGGCCCACCGCGACGGCGCTGTTGCCGATGGCCGGGCCGACCGCGGTGACCGCGCGCTTGGCGTTCTTGCCCAGATCGCCCGAGGCCCACTGGCGGCCGTCCGGACTCGTCTGCACCTCGGTCGCGCCGTCCTTGTTGATCAGCACGGACAGGCCCTGCTCCGAGCCGGTGACGCCCATGACCAGCGGCTGCTTCTGCGCGCTGCCGCCCTTGCCGACCCGGCCGACCGGCTTCCAGGAGGCACCGTCGGCGGAGTGCATGACGACCCCGTAGAAGTCCTTGTCCTTGCCGCCCTGACGGATGGCGTAGAAGCCCTGCGCGGTGGCGCCGGTACCGCGGACCAGGCCGAACGAGCCGTCGACCTGCTGGATGTCGCTCTTCTTCCAGGTGCCGCCCGCGTCGGCGGACTGCCAGAACGCGTCGAGCAACAGGTCAAGCTGCTTGTCGCCGCTGCCCTCGGTCTTCACCGCCGAGCCTCCGAGCAGCACCGTGTCGTCCTTGGCCGTGACGAAGCGCAGCCGGTTCAGGCGTGCGTCCCCGGCGTCGAGCCCCGCGTCCTCCGCGCTGCGGCGCTTCCAGGTGCGGCCGTCGGACGAGGTCCACAGCACCGGCTTGTCGTCGCGGAACTCCGCCGCGGGCTCGTAGCCCACCGCGACGTAGCCCTTGGACGTGACGGCCACGCCGAGGATCTGGTCCTTGTCGGTGAACGCCCCGGCCGGCTCCACCTGGCTCTGCGTCCAGGACGTGCCGTCCTTGCTGGTCCAGGAGAGACGGCGGCCCTCGACCGAAGCGCTCAGCGCCACCCAGCCCTTCTTGCCGCCGGCGATGGCCATCGGGGCCGCGCCGAGCGCGTCGCCGCCGCCCGCCCGGGCGACGTCGGCGGAGCGCCAGGTGGTGCCGCCGTCGGTGGTGAACAGGAACAGCGAGCGCGACTTGTCGCCGCTGATCTCCACGCCGCCGATGGCGAGGGTGTTGCCGGCGCCGGCCACCCGGGTCAGGCTCTGCGCCGCGCCGTCGCGGACCGCGGAGGCGTCCCCGTCGAAGACGTCGTCCGCGGCGTGCGACTCGCCCTGCGCGGACGGCGGGGCCGGCGGCTCGGGCTTGAGCCACTGGAACACGCCGTACCCGCCGCCGGCCACGATCGCGATGACCGCCGCCACGGTCAGCAGCATCTTCGGCAGCGCGCCCGCCTTGCGCTTGCGCTTCTTTGACTTCGGCTGGACCCATTCCTCGGACTGCCGCAGGTCGGTGTCGTCGTCATCGTCCTGCGGGCCGGTGAAGGGCTGCTGCGGGCCGGTGAACGGTTGCTGCGCTCCGGTGAAGGGTGGCTGGGCGCCCGTGAAGGGCTGTTGCGGGCCGGTGTACGGCGGGGGCGGCGGGAACTGCCCCTGCCCCGGCTGGCCTTCGGCGTACGGGCCGCCGCCCTGCGGGCCTTCGCCGTACGGGTTTGCGGCGTGCGGGGCCTCGCCGTAGGGACCGGCCGCGTGCGGGCCCGTGTGCGGCTGCTGGGGGCCGGTCATCGGCGGCTGCGGGCCGGTGTACGGCTGTTGCCCGCCGGTGAAGGGCGGCTGGGCGCCGGTGAACGGCTGCTGCGGGCCCGTGTACGGCGGGGGCGGCGGAATCTGCCCCGCCTGGCCTTCCGCGTACGGACCGCCACCCTGCGGGCCCTCGCCGTACGGGTTTGCGGCGTGCGACTGCTGCGGACCGGAGCCCTCGCCGCCGGGCTCCCACTGGACGCCTGCCGTGCTCCACGCCTGGCTGGAACGCGCCCACGGCGACCCGCCCTCGGCCGGCGGCACGTCCTCGGACTCGTGCTCGCTCACCCCGTGGTCGTCGGGCTCGCCGAGACCGGGCCCGGGGCGGCCGCGCAGGGCCGGCGTCTCGGGCACGCCGGTGGACGGCTCCTCCGGAGCGGGCTGGCCGAACGAAGGCCAGCCACCGGACGACGAGAACGCGGGCTGCCCGCCGGTGTCCCCACCGAACGACGGCTGCGGCCCCGTCGGCGGAATCGCGTAAGGCCCCTCCGGACCACCCGGCCCTCCAACCGGCGGCACGTAAGGACCGGGCTGCCCACCCGGCGGCGTGTACGGCCCCTCCGGACCACCCGGGCCAGGCACTGCGTACGGCCCGCTCGGACCGCCCTGGCCCTCGGGCCCCGCAGGGCCTCCGGGGCCGGTGGGCCCTCCGGGTGGGGTCGCGTAAGGCGCCGACGGCCCGCCGCCGGTCTGGCCGTAGCCGGGGCTGGGGATCTGCCAGCCGCCGGAGTCCGTGTCGTCGTCCACCCCGTCGCCCATGGCCGAGGCGTCGACGGAGCCGTCGTCGGCCGGGGGATTCCCGCCCGCCGCTGACTCGTCTTCGGCGCCTCGCCGGTCGTCGGGGTCGCCTGGGGTACCGGTCGTGTTCACGCTGTCCTCTCGCACCGCGAAGTCCTCGCCGATGGTACTAGCGCGCGGGTTATCCCGCTTTCGCCCGCACATCTCCGACTCAACCCACGTGGAGACCGCCTACACCACGCCCTGCCTGCGCCGACACCCTCCGTACCGGCATAGCGACAGAACGCCGACCGCGCACCCGGACGACCCGGGTGCCCCCGGGTGACCCCGAGGGCACCTCCCAGCAGGAAAGCGATCGTCAGGAAGCGATGCCGCGACGCGCTCGCGCCTCGGCGAGCACGTCGTGCAGGCGGGTCACCTCCTCGTCACTGCACCGTTCAATGAATCGGACCATCGTGACCTTTCGGTCTCCCCCCGTGGCCAGGACCTCCCCCATGAGCCGGGCCGCGTGCTCCGCGCGCGTCTCGTGCGGCCAGTACCGCCAGGCCCGCCCCGTCTTCTCGCGGCGGAGCAGTCCCTTGCGGAACAGGATCCCCGCCACCGTCATGACGGTGGTGTAGGCGACCGCCCGGTCGTAGTGCATGCGCTCACGCACCTCGCGAACGGAAAGCGGCCGGTCAGCGGCCCAAAGCGCGTCCATGATCGCTGATTCGAGGTCTCCGAACTCCTTCATCGTTTTGCCCCTCCTCCGCCGCTCATGCTAAGGACGCACGGGCCGGTTCGCCGCCGTTTCGGCACGTGGCGACGGATCCGTAGCCGTAGGCTGCGGATCATGAGGTTCCTGGTCGCCTACACGGACTGGCGCGACGTTTTCGCCGCACACGACGGGGTTATCCGGCCGGACCCGGTCACCGACATTCCGGGCGCCCGCGCGTTCCCCGACGACGACGCCCTGCTCGCGCACGCCGCCGCCGCCGAGCCGGCCGACCAGCCGTACGTCGTGCTCCCCGGCCCGGACGAGGATCTGCCCGTACGGTTCCTGCGCCGGGACCCCGAGGGAACGCCCATCGGCCTGGACGTACGGCCCGCGACCGCCGAGGCGCTGGACCTGCTGCCGCACCCGGAGGGCGGATGGTTCGCCGAGACCTGGCGGACCGGCGTCCGGTTCTCCCCGCCCGGCTACGGGGGCCCGCGCGCCACCGCGACCGGCATCTACTTCCTGCTCGCGCCGGGCGAGGAGTCGCGCTGGCACGTGGTCCGCTCCGACGAGGTCTGGCTCCACCACGCGGGCGGCCCGCTCGAGCTCCTCCTCGGCGGCACCGCCGGCGAGCCGGCCGAGCCCCGGACGTCCGTCCTCGGCACGGACCTCGCCGCCGGCCACCGTCCTCAGCTGCTGGTCCCCGCGGGCACCTGGCAGGCCGCCCGTCCGTCCCCCACGGCCACCGAGCCGACCCTGGTCAGCTGCGTGGTCTCCCCCGGCTTCGACTTCGCCGACTTCCGCGCGATCTGATCCGCCGGGCCTCGCCACCGGCCGCGCGGACCCGCGGGTTACCTTGATCCCCTCGGGGCCGTCGATTCGCGGAGAGGGACCGTCATGGCGAGCAGGCGTGAGCAGATCCGGATGACCGAGGACGAGGTCACCGCCTTCCTCAACGAGCAGATGAAGGTCCAGATCGGCACGGTCGGCCGGGACGGCGCGCCGCACCTGTCCACCCTCTTCTACGCGATGGTGGACGGCCGGCTGGCGTACTGGACGTACGCGAAGTCGCAGAAGGTCGTGAACCTCGCCCGCAACCCCGCCATGACCTGCCTGGTGGACGCCGGCGAGAAGTACGATGAGCTGCGCGGCGTGGTGCTGTACGGCACCGGCGCGGTGGTCGAGGACCCCGACACCGTGATGCGGGTCGGCGCGCACGTGGCGTCCCGGATGAACGACATCCCGCTGTCCACCTTCGACGACCCGGCGGCCCGCGCGGGGCTCGAGCGCAGCGGGGCCAAGCGCGTCGCCATCACGATGTCCGTGGACCGCGTGGTGAGCTGGGACCACCGCAAGCTCTAGCCCGAGGGCCCTCCCGGTCAGGGCGCCGCGGCCGCCCCGATTCGGTCGTACTCCGTAGGAGATTGCGACGGCGATGTGCGGCCGTACCGTGGCGCGGGGACCCCCAAGAGTGGTGAAATCCATCTCGACCCTCCACGAATCGCCCCACAACGGGCCTTCTGGAGGGCTGCGCACCGGTCCGTGGGGCCGATCGGGCTCCCTCGGGCGGCACGCCGACGCCGAGGAGGAGCATGACGGGCATCCCGCAGTTCTCGGCCGAGACCTCTCCTGAGGGCAGGTTCGTCAGGCAGGCCAACCACTTCCGCGACCGGATCACCATGGACGGCTCCAGCGGCTACCTCGCCGAGCCCGGCCGGTACCAGCTGTACGTGTCGCTGGCCTGCCCGTGGGCGCACCGGACGCTGATCGTGCGGCGGATGCTCGGCCTCGAGCAGGCGGTCGGGGTGACCGTGGTGGACCCGATCCGAGACGAGCGCGGCTGGCGGTTCACGCTCAGCCCGGACGCCCGCGACCCGGCCACCGGAGCCCGCTTCCTCTCCGAGCTCTACCTGGCGACGGACCCCACGTACGAAGGCAGGATCACCGTCCCCTGCCTCTGGGACCGCCGCACCCGCCGCCTGGTCAGCAACGACTTCCCCCAGATCACCCTCACCCTGGAAACCGAGTTCCGCCGCTTCCACCGCCCCGGCGCCCCGGACCTCTACCCGATGGAGCTACGCCGAGAGATCGACGCGATGAACGCCCTCGTCTACCACACGGTCAACAACGGCGTATACAAAGCGGGCTTCGCCACCACCCAGGCCGCCTACGAAGAGGCCTTCGACGCCCTCTTCACCACCCTGGACGCGTTAGAGGACCGCCTATCCCGCCGCCGCTTCCTGGTCGGCGACCGACTGACGGAATCCGACGTCCGCCTCTTCCCCACCCTCGTCCGCTTCGACGCGGTCTACTACAACCACTTCAAAACAAACCTGCGCCGCCTCGTCGACTACCCCCACCTCTGGGCCTACGCCCGCGACCTCTTCGGCCGCCCCGGCTTCGGCGACACCACCAACTTCGACCACATCAAACGCCACTACTTCCAAACCCAAGACCAAGTCAACCCCCGCCGCATAGTCCCCAAAGGCCCCTACGTCGACTGGCGCTCCCCCCACAACCGCACCCACCTCCCCGAATACGGCTGACGCCCCAACCACCCCCATCCCGACTGACCGCACCCCGAACGCGGGGACCGCAAGGCGCGCAGCGCCTGAGGACACCGGGGGGTTCGGGGGGTCGTCCCGCCGGGCGATATCGGAGACCCGGGGAAGGTGGTCGAAAGACCAACGAACAGGATTAAGCGTGTGGGCGGCGCCCGTCCCTAACGCCGCCCACACGCGTCCCCGATCGAGGCCGGCCGTCTCCGCCTGTGGCGGGCGGCCCAGCGATTTCGCGAACCCCCTGTGCGTCCGCTCGGTCGCTGACCTCGAATGCTTAGAGATTAGGACCCGGGAAAGGGGGGCCGGGAGAGCCCTACGACCCAACCAGGGGCCCAAGATGCTTGGGCCCCTTCGTCGGGCCGCGGATACCTGCGTTGGGACCACAGGCCCAACCACCGGGCCCAGACCGGCGCCGGTTCACACCCGCGCGACGGGGTCCGCGTACGGTCTGACCGGGCGGAACGCGCGGACGGCTACGGGGCCCAGGCATGTGACCGGGGTCTCGGCCGACCATGAAGTGCCCCGCGGGATGCCCTGGGCGAGTAGCCTTGTTCTTCGATTACCGATCAAAAATGCGAGCCGCGGAAGAGGGCGATCTCCGCCGTGTCGTCAGAGTCGTCACAGCCACTGACAAACTTCGGCCCCAACGAGTGGTTGGTCGATGAGCTGTACCAGCAGTACCTCGAAGACCCCAACTCCGTAGACCAGGCGTGGTGGAACTTCTTCGCCGACTACAAGCCCGGTGGCGCCGCCACCGCGCCGTCGGCGGCCGCCACCGCGGCTCCGAGCACGGCCACGGCCGCCCCGGCGGCCCCGGCCACCCCCAGCGCTCCCGCGGCCACCCCGCAGGCCCCCGCCGAGCAGGCCCCCGCCGAGCAGGCCCCCGCGGCCGCCGACGGCCAGGCCGCGGCACCGGCGCAGGCCCCCGCGGCCCAGCCCCAGCCCCAGCCCCAGCCCAAGGCCCCCGCGCAGCCGGCCAAGCCGGCCGCACCCGCCTCCGACGCGGTAGAGCAGGTCCGGCTACGCGGCGCCGCCGCGCGCACCGCGTCCAACATGGACGTGAGCCTGACCGTCCCCACCGCGACCAGCGTGCGGGCGGTGCCGGCCAAGCTGCTGATCGACAACCGCATCGTGGTCAACCGCCACCTGGCGCGCGGTCGCGGCGGCAAGGTCTCCTTCACCCACATCATCGGCTACGCCATCGTGAAGGCCCTGGCCACGATGCCGGAGATGAACAACGGCTACGCCGAGGTCGACGGCAAGCCGACCCTGCTGCAGCCCGCGCACGTCAACCTCGGCCTGGCCATCGACGTGCAGAAGGCCAACGGCCAGCGCCAGCTGCTGGTGCCGAACATCAAGTCCGCCGAGACGATGGACTTCCGCCAGTTCTGGACGGCGTACGAGGAAGTCGTCCGCAAGGCGCGGTCCGGCAAGCTCACCGTTGAGGACTTCGCGGGCACCACGATCAGCCTGACCAACCCGGGCACGATCGGCACCGTGCACTCGGTGCCGCGGCTGATGGCCGGGCAGGGCACGATCATCGGCGTCGGCGCGATGGAGTATCCGGCGGAGTACCAGGGCGCGTCGGAGGAGACGATGGCGCGCCTGGCGGTCAGCAAGGTGATGACGCTGACCAGCACGTACGACCACCGCATCATCCAGGGCGCGCAGTCCGGCGAGTTCCTCCGCACGGTGCACCGCCTGCTGCTCGGCGAGGACGGCTTCTACGACGAGATCTTCGAGTCGCTGCGCCTGCCGTACGAGCCGGTCCGCTGGGTCAAGGACATCTCCGCCAGCCACGACGAGGACATCAACAAGACCGCCCGGGTGCAGGAGCTCATCCACGCGTACCGGGTGCGCGGCCACCTCATGGCCGACACCGACCCGCTGGAGTACAACCAGCGCAAGCACCCCGACCTGGACATCCTGCAGCACGGCCTTACCCTGTGGGACCTCGAGCGCGAGTTCGCCACCGGCGGGTTCGCCGGCAAGCCGCTGATGAAGCTCCGCGAGGTGCTCGGCGTCCTGCGCGACTCGTACTGCCGCACCATCGGCATCGAGTACATGCACATGCAGGACGTCGAGGAGCGCTCCTGGATCCAGGAGCGGGTGGAGCGGCCCGGCATCAAGCCCGACCGTGAGCAGCAGCTGCACATCCTCGGCCGGCTCAACGTGGCCGAGGCCTTCGAGACGTTCCTGCAGACGAAGTACGTGGGGCAGAAGCGCTTCTCGCTGGAGGGCGGGGAGTCGCTCATCCCTTTGCTGGACGTCGTGATCTCGGCGGCCGCCACGGACGACCTCGACGAGGTGGTCCTGGGCATGGCGCACCGCGGCCGGCTGAACGTGCTCGCCAACATCACCGGCAAGTCGTACGGGCAGATCTTCGGCGAGTTCGAGGGCAACATCGACCCGCGCAGCGCGCACGGCTCCGGTGACGTGAAGTACCACCTCGGCACCGAGGGCACGTACGTGACCGCCGACGGCACCAAGATCAAGACCTCGCTGGTGGCGAACCCGAGCCACCTCGAGGCGGTCAACCCGGTGCTCGAAGGCGTCGTCCGCGCCAAGCAGGACCTGCTGGACGTCGGCGAGGAGGGCTTCACCGTGCTGCCCTTGCTGGTGCACGGCGACGCGGCCTTCGCCGGCCAGGGCGTGGTGGCGGAGACGCTCAATCTCTCGCAGCTGCGCGGCTACCGCACCGGCGGCACCGTGCACGTGGTGGTCAACAATCAGGTCGGCTTCACCACCGCGCCGGAGCACAGCCGCTCCAGCGTGTACGCCACCGATGTGGCGCGGATGATCCAGGCCCCGATCTTCCACGTGAACGGCGACGACCCCGAGGCGGTCGTCCGGGTCGGGCAGCTCGCGTACGAGTACCGGCAGGCGTACAAGAAGGACGTCGTGATCGACCTGGTCTGCTACCGGCGCCGGGGCCACAACGAGTCGGACAACCCCTC
This sequence comes from Streptosporangiales bacterium, assembly GCA_009380095.1. Taxonomy (GTDB): domain Bacteria; phylum Actinomycetota; class Actinomycetes; order Streptosporangiales; family Streptosporangiaceae; genus WHSL01. The sequence continues at coordinate 11,243 of WHSL01000032.1, forward strand.
GTTCACCCAGCCGGTGATGTACGACCTGATCGACGCCAAGCGGTCCACCCGGAAGATCTACACCGAGGCCCTGATCGGCCGCGGCGACATCACGGTGGACGAGGCCGAGCAGGCGCTCCGTGACTACCAGGCGCAGCTCGAGCGGGCCTTCACCGAGACCCGCGAGGCCGGCAAGCGCCCGCAGGAGCCGGGCGCCGTGGTGCGGCCGGAGCCCGAGGCGCCGGAGGTCATCGATCACACGAGCGTGCCGACCGCGATCAGCGCGGAGGCCGTGAAGCGGATCGTGGACACGCAGCTCAACCTCCCCGAGGGCTTCACCCCGCACCCGCGGCTGCAGCCCCTGCTGCAGCGCCGCGCCCAGATGGTGGAGGACGACGCCATCGACTGGGCGATGGGCGAGACCTTCGCGCTCGGGTCGGTGCTGCTCGACGGTCACCCGGTGCGGCTCGTCGGGCAGGACACCCGCCGTGGCACGTTCGGCCAGCGCCACGCGGCGCTGTACGACCGGCACACCGGCGAGGACTACATCCCGCTCAAGCAGTTCGGCAGCGGCGTCAACAAGTTCTACGTGCACGACTCGCTGCTCAGCGAGTACGCGGCGATGGGCTTCGAGTACGGCTACGCGCTGGAGCGGCCCGAGGCGCTGGTGATCTGGGAGGCGCAGTTCGGCGACTTCGCCAACGGCGCCCAGTCGATCATCGACGAGTTCATCAGCTCCGGCGAGCAGAAGTGGGGCCAGCACTCCGGCGTCGTCCTGCTGCTGCCGCACGGGTACGAGGGGCAGGGGCCCGACCACTCCTCCGCCAGGATCGAGCGGTATCTGCAGCTCTGCGCGCAGGACAACATGACGGTGGCGCAGCCCACGACCCCGGCGAACTACTTCCACCTGCTGCGCTGGCAGGCTCTGGCGCCGCGGGAGAAGCCGCTGATCGTGTTCACGCCGAAGTCGATCCTGCGGGCGAAGGCCGCGACCTCCTCGGTCAAGGACTTCACCTCCGGTGTGTTCCAGCCGCTCATCCCGGAGACCGAGCAGCAGGACCGGTCCGCCGTACGGCGCATGGTGCTGTGCAGCGGCAAGATCTACTACGACCTCGTCGCGGCGCGGAAGGAGCGGGGCGACGGGAGCACGGCGATCCTCCGGGTGGAGCGGCTGTACCCGCTGCCCATCGCGGAGATCGAGCGTGAGCTCGCCGCGTACCCGAACGTGACCGAGCTGATCTGGGCGCAGGACGAGCCGGCCAACCAGGGTCCCTGGCCCACGGTCGCACTCAAGCTCCCCGAACACCTCGGCCGTCCGGTCACCCGGGTGTCCCGCCCGGCCTCCTCCTCGCCGGCCGCCGGCTCGGCCAAGCGCCACGAGGCCGAGCAGCAGGCCATCCTGCACGACGTCTTCCCGGCCTGATCCGCTCCACCTGACGCCCTCCGCAGCCCTGGCCGCGGAGGGCGTCGGCGTACGGCGGGATCACCGGTGACGGTCCGCCACAATGGAGACGTGTACTTCACCGACCGCGGCATCGAGGAGCTGGAGCAGCGCCGGGGCGACGACGAGGTCACCCTCGCCTGGCTGGCCGAACGCCTCCGCGACTTCACCGACCTCAACCCCGAGTTCGAGATTTCCGTCGATCGCTTCGCCACCTGGCTGGCGCGCCTGGAGGACCCCGACGAGGACTGATCCCTGCCACGGCCCGGGGTCCCGCTCTCGCGATATGTCTTGACTTCTCCAAGACGCGACATATCGTGTTCAGCACGAGAGCTTGCAGGATCGGGGAAGCGCCATGCAACGCTGGATCATCGACGGTCCACAGACCGAAGAGTTCGACGGCATCGTCGCCCTGAAGGCCCGCCTCGGCAGCGGTCACGTCGACGTCATCACCGCCGACGGCCCACCCCGCCTCGAGGTGACGGCCCTGGAGGGTCCACCCCTGCTCGTCACCCACCAGGCCGGCATCCTGACCGTCACGTACGAGGACCTGACCTGGGAGGGCATCTCCCAGCTGATCCGCCCGAGGAAACGCAGCGCCACGATCAGCCTCGCCGTCCCCGCCGGCTGCCCGGTCGACCTCACCGTCGCGAACGCCTCGGTCGTCGTCGCCGGCCCCACCGGCCGCACGTCGGTGCGGAGCATGAGCGGCGACGTCACGCTCGACGGCCTGACCGCCCGGGTGGACGTCAACACGGTCTCGGGCGACATCGCGGCCCGCGGCCTGGCCGGCGACGTCATCCTGAACAGCGCGTCCGGCCGGGTCGAGCTGGCCGACGCGGGCGCCGGGCGGGTCGGCGCCAAGACCGTCTCCGGGCGCATCCTCACCGACGTACGGGTCCGCAAGGACGCGCGGATCGAGCTGGCCAGCCTGTCCGGGGACATCACGCTGCGGGTGCCGTCCGACATCGTCTCGCACGTCGAGCTGCGCTCCACCAGGGGGAAGCTGGAGTCCGCGTTCCCCACCATGCACCGGCAGGACGGGCGCGCGCTGAGCCGGCTCGTGGGCGATCTCGGTGACGGTTCCACGACCGGCAGGCTCGCGGCCACGTCCGTCTCCGGCGACGTGACCCTGCTGCGCGACGACACGCCCGCCCTCGGGGAGGCCCAGTGAGTCCCGTCTTCGGCCACGGCCGGCTCCGGCTCTACCTGCTGAAACTGCTGGAGGAGAGCCCGAAGCACGGCTATGAGGTCATCCGGCTGCTGCAGGACCGGTTCCTGGGGGTGTACGCGCCGTCTCCCGGCACGATCTATCCCCGGCTCGCCCGCCTCGAGGAGGACGGTCTCGTCACCCACGAGGAGATCGACGGGCGCAAGGTCTACCGGCTCACCGACGCGGGCCGCGCCGAGCTCGAACGACGCATGGACGAGCTGGCCGAGCTCGAGGCGGAGATCACCGCCTCGGTACGGGACATCGCCCAGGAGGTCCGGGAGGACGTCCGGGAGACCGTCCGCTCACTCCGCGAAGAGCTGACCTACGCCGCAGGCGACCCCCGCCGCACAGCCCGCGCCCGCACCCGCGACACCCGCACCCAAGCCCGCGCAGACGCCCAACGCCTCCGCGAGGAATCCCGCCACCACCGCGACGAGGCCCGCGAAGAGGCCCGCCGCCGCCGTGACGAGGCCCGCCGGGCCAAGGACGACACCCGCCGCCACGGCGACGAAGCCCGCGAAGGCACGCGCCGCGCCGGGGAGGAGGCCCGCCGGCCCGGGCAGGACGTCTGGGAGGAGTCTCTCTACGACGAAGACGCTCACCCAGGCGTCGGCGACAGGCGCCGAGACGAAGCTCGCGAGAAGCAGCGGGACAACTCACGCGAGGAGTACCGAGGCAGCTCACGCGAGAAGCAGCGGGACGGCTCCCGCGAGGAGCGCCGGGGCGAGGAGCGCCGGGGCGAGGAGCGCTGGGGCGAGGGCCGCGGGCACGGGCGGCAACGGTACGGCTGGTGGGAGCGCGACTGGCGCCGCTGGGCCGAGGACATGGCCGACTGGGGCGACAAGTGGTCGCCGCCGGCCGGCCCGCGCCACGACCTGGAGCGCGCCCTCCACGACTTCACCCACGAGGCCCGCCGCGCGGTCCGCGACGCCCGCGACACCGGCACCCACGTCCTCGGCGACGTCCGCGACCTCCTCGACGAGACCCTCCACCGCCTCCGCACCGAAATCCTCACCCCCCGCGACGAGCAGACCTCCACCACGGACGACGACGACCGCCCGACACCGACAGACGGCGACGAGCCCTCCGCCCGGGACGACGGCCCGAACCGCCCTGACGAGGACGCGGACGGGAGCGACACCCCGAGGCGCGACGGTCCGGCAACCACGGGCGAGACTCCAAGCCGCGACGGTTCGGCGACCGGCGGCGGCGCGGGCACCGAGCGGCGCCATGGTGCGGCAGGCACGGGCGACGCCGAGAGCTCCGAGCGGCGCGGCGACCGGGCGGGCACAGACGGCGGCGAGGGCACCGAGCGGCGCGACGGCCGGGCGGGCACAGACGGCGGCGAGGGCGGGCGGTCCGAGCGCGACGGCGGCTGATTCGCGGGTCGGGCGTGCAGGGGGGTTCCGAGGAGGGCAGAGTCGGGGGCGTGGCGGAGACGACGGCTTTCGTGTTGGGCGGGGGCGGGGTGCTCGGCGCCGCCGAGGTCGGCATGGTCGGCGCGCTGCTGGACGCCGGCATCCGCCCCGACCTCGTGGTGGGCACCTCCATCGGCGCCATCAACGGCGCGATCGTGGCGGCCGACCCGGGCCCGGGCGCCGGCGAGCGACTCGCCGCCCTCTGGAACTCCCCCGACGCGCAGGCCGTCTTCGGCGCCTCCGCCGTGCACCGCCTCCGTACGCTGGCCAAGAGCGGCACCCACCTGCACCCCGCCGAGCCGCTGCGCCGCATGCTGACCACCGCACTCGGTGACGCCACGTTCGAGGATCTGGCACTGCCCTTCGAGTGCTGCGCCGCGTCCATCGAACGCGCCGCCGAGCACTGGTTCCGGGACGGCCCGGTGTGCGAGGCGGTGCTGGCCTCCTGCGCCGTCCCGGGCCTGCTCCCGCCGGTACGGATCGGGGACGAGCACTTCCTCGACGGCGGCCTCGTCAACAGCATCCCGGTCGCCCGCGCCGTGGAGCTCGGCGCCACCCGCCTGTTCGTGATGCAGGTCGGCCGCATCGACCGCCCGCTCACCCCGCCCCGCAAGCCCTGGGAGGTGGCCCTGGTGGCGTTCGAGATCGCCCGGCGGCACCGCTTCGCCCGCGACATGGCGGCGCTGCCCGACGGCACCCGCGCGCACGTACTGCCCACCGGCGACCCGTTGCCGCCTCGCTACGACGACCTGTCCTCACTCAAGTACCGCGACTTCTCCACGGCTCCGATCCGGATCCGCCGCGCGTACGCCGCCACCGCGGATTATCTCCGCGAGAACATCTAGGCCCGCCATGTTGCCCCCACGCTGGCTACGCCGCCTCCTCCTGGCCCCAACGACGATCGCGCTCGCGACGCTCTACCTCTTCACCGCGCCGCTCTGGCTGTTCGCCGCGGCCGCCGCGTCGCCCCTGGTACCCGGCCGGCTGCGCCCCCTGCGCCTGCTGTGGATGGCCACGCTGCACCTGGTGTTCGAGGCACTCATCCTGATCGTGCTGTTCGGACTGTGGCTGGCGGCCGGCCTGGGGTACAACCTCCAGCGCCCCTGGTTCCAGCGCCGCCACTACGACCTGATGCGCTGGTACCTGCGGGTCATCTACGCGGAGGCCCGCCGCGTCCTGCACGTCCGGGTGTCGGTGGAGGGCCCGCCACCGGAGGCGTACCGGGACCGCCCGCTGCTGGTGTTCAGCCGCCACGCCGGGCCGGGCGACTCGTTCCTGCTGATGCACGCGCTGCTGAACTGGTACGGCCGCGAGCCGCGGATCGTCCTCAAGCACACCCTGCAGTGGGACCCGGCCATCGACGCCCTGCTGAACCGGCTCCCCACGGTCTTCATCCCGCCCGGCCCGCGGGACGCCGTGGAGGACCGGATCAGGGAGCTGTCCACCGGCCTGGACGGCGACGACGCGGTGGTGATCTTCCCCGAGGGCGGCAACTTCACCGAGGGCCGCCGCGCCCGCGCCATCGCCCGGCTCCGCCAGATCGGCCTGGAGCCGATGGCTCGGCGCGCCGAGGCGATGCGGTACGTGCTCGCCCCCCGCCCCGGTGGCGTCACGGCCGCGCTGGAGGCCGCCGCGCCCGGCGCGTACGTGGCCTGGGTCGCGCACACCGGTGTCGATCACCTCCAGACCGTGCTGGACGTGTGGCGCGAACTGCCGATGGACAAGGGCATCGCGATGCACTGGTGGCTGTGCCCGCCGGAGGAGATCCCGTCCGGCCGCGAGGAGCGTACGGAGTGGCTGTACGGCTGGTGGGAGCGGATCGACGCGTGGATCGCCGCGCAGCGCACGACACCCCCGGAGGACTGAGGGCCCCCGGGCCGCGACGCGGCGGCCCGGTCTGCGTATGGTGCAGATCATGTTCGCCGTTAGCGCAGTGAGAATCGATGCCGACAATCCGCTGAACGGGCTGGAGGTGGGCGAGCGCCCGGACCCTGCGGCCCCCGACGGCTGGACCACGATCACGGTCAAGGCGGCCGCCCTCAACCATCACGACCTGTGGAGCCTGCGCGGCGTCGGCCTCCCGGCCGAGCGGCTGCCGATGATCCTCGGCTGCGACGCCGCGGGCGTCGACGAGCAGGGCAACGAGGTGATCGTGCACTCGGTCATCGGCGACAAGGCGCGTGGCGGGGGTGACGAGACTCTGGACCCGAAGCGCACCCTGCTGTCCGAGAAGTACGACGGCACGTTCGCCGAGCGGGTCGCCGTACCGGCCGCGAACCTGGTGCCGAAGCCGGCCGAGCTGTCGTTCGAGGAGGCGGCCTGCCTGCCGACGGCGTGGCTGACCGCGTACAGCATGCTGTTCGGCAAGGCGGCGCTGCTGCCGGGCAGCACGATCCTGGTACAGGGTGCGGGCGGTGGCGTGGCCACGGCCCTGATCGCGCTCGGGTCGGCGGCCGGCCACCGTGTCTGGGCCACGAGCCGGAGCGAGGACAAGCGGGCCCGCGCGGTGGAGCTGGGCGCCGACCAGGCGTTCGAGACCGGCGCACGTCTGCCCGAGCGGGTGGACGCGGTGATGGAGTCCGTGGGTGAGGCGACGTGGGCGCACTCGCTGAAGTCGCTCCGCCCCGGGGGCAAGGTCGTGATCTGCGGCGCCACCAGCGGCCCGGCCCCGTCCGCGGATCTGAACCGGGTCTTCTTCACCCAGCTCCAGGTCATCGGCTCCACCATGGGCAACCGCGAGCAACTCGCCAAGCTGGCGAGCTTCCTCGTGCAGACCGGCGTACGGCCCCACGTGGACCGGGCCCTGCCCCTCGCCGACGCCCGCGACGGCTTCGCCGCCATGGACTCCGGCGACCTCTTCGGCAAGATCGTCTTCAACCCCTGACAACCGCCCGCTCCCCCGCCAGGAACCCGGCGGGGGAGCAGGTTGGGGAGCAGGCTGGGGAGTGCGCTGAGGAACCGGGAGCCGGTCAGGCGCCTGACCCGGGAGCGGGTCAGGCGCGGGCGATGCCTTCGGCGCGGGCCTGGGCGGCGACGGCGGACGCCACCGCGGTGGCCACCCGCTCGTCGAACGGCCCCGGGATGATGTAGTCGGCCGCCAGCTTGTCGCCCACCAGGTCGGCGAGCGCCTCGGCGGCGGCGAGCTTCATGCCCTCGGTGATGTCACTGACCCGTACGTCCAGAGCGCCCCGGAACACACCGGGGAACGCCAGCACGTTGTTGATCTGGTTCGGGAAGTCGCTCCGCCCGGTGGCCACGACCGCGGCGTGCCGGTGCGCGACGTCCGGGTGGATCTCCGGGTCGGGGTTGGCCATGGCGAAGATGATCGCGCCCTCGGCCATGGTCGCCACGACCTCCTCCGGCACCTGCCCTGCGGACAGGCCGATGAAGACGTCGGCGCCGTCGATCGCGTTCGCGATCGGGCCGGTGATGTCGGCCTTGTTGGTGATGCCCGCGAGCTCGGTCTTAACGGGCGTGAGGTCCGTACGGCCCGCATGCACGAGGCCGCGGCTGTCCGCGACCGCGACGTCACCGACCCCGGCCGCGAGCAGCATCTTGGTGACGGCCACGCCGGAGGCGCCCGCACCGGAGATCACGACACGCAGGTCGCCGAGCTTCTTACCCGCCACCTTCGCCGCGTTGCGCAGCGCGGCGACCGTGACGATCGCGGTGCCGTGCTGGTCGTCGTGGAAGACCGGGATGTCCAGCCGCTCGCGCAGCGCCGCCTCGATGGCGAAGCACCGCGGCGCGCTGATGTCCTCGAGGTTGATGCCGCCGAACGAGGGGGCGAGCCGCTCGACGGTCTCCACGATGGCGTCCACGTCGCGGCAGTCCAGCGCGATCGGCACGGACTCCACACCCGCGAACTCCTTGAAGAGCAGGGACTTGCCCTCCATCACGGGCAGCGCGGCCTGCGGCCCGATGTCCCCGAGCCCGAGCACGGCGCTGCCGTCGGTGACGACCGCCACGACGGAAGGCTTCCAGGTGTAGGTGTTGACGAGCTCCGGATTCTCCGCGATCGCCGTGCACACACGCGCCACACCAGGCGTGTAGGCGAGCGATAGATCCGCCGCATCACGGACCTGGACGGTGGACCGAACCTCCAGCTTGCCGCCTCGGTGCAACACGAAGGCCGGATCGGCGTCGAGTTGATCGGTGGAAACGATGGCTTCTGCAGCCACAGCGACCCCAAAAGGTAGTCAGACGGAAGGGCGAGAGAACGAAACGAACGACCGCACTCCGAGATCACCGGAACGCTCAAGTCCGCCGCAGGGCGCGCAGCGCCCGAGGACCCGGGGGGTCCGGGGGTTCCCCCCGGGGCGAACACTGCGGGCGCCGGGGAAGTCGACCGCAGGTCGACGACCGCGCGGAGCCGCCACGGGGTCCGGGGGGTTCCCCCCCGGCAATATCGCGGGCCCATGGAAGTCGGCCGAAGGTCGACGACCATAGGGCCCCGCCTCGTTATTCGATTTTGTCACAGCGGTGACCCGGGTCTGGCCTCGGGTAAGCCAGGATGTGACCCTACCTGCCGAGACTCCGTCGGGGGCGCATAGTCTTGCGGCAACGCATCTGACCTGGGGAGGAACCTCGTGGCCCTTCGTAGTCCGCGCCACCGCGCCGGTGTTCTCGGAGCGGTGGCGGTCGCCGCTGCCCTCGGGCTGTCCGCCTGCGGCGGCGGCACCGACACGGCGGGCGGCGGCGAGAGCAAGGCGCCGGCCGTCAGCGCGGACCAGGCCATCGCCGCCAAGGTCCCGCAGAACATCAAGGCCGACGGCAAGCTGATCGTCGGCAGCGACGGTTCCTACCCGCCCAACGAGAACATCGCCGCCGACGGCGTCTCGTTCGAGGGCTGGGACGTGGAGCTCGCCACGGCCGTCGCCGCGAAGATGGGGCTGAAGGCCGAGTTCCAGAACGCGGGCTTCGACACCATCATCCCGGGCGTGCAGTCGGGCAAGTACGAGATGGGCGTCTCCTCCTTCACGGACAACGCGGAGCGGGAGAAGGTCGTCGACTTCGTCACGTACTACTCGGCGGGCACCTCCTGGGCCGCCCAGAAGGGCAACCCCAAGCAGGTCGACCCGAACAACGCCTGCGGTAAGAACATTGGCGTGCAGCAGGGCACCGTGCAGCACACGGACGACCTGCCCACGCGCTCCGAGGCCTGCACGAAGGCCGGCAAGCCGAAGATCAACATGATCCCGCGGAAGAACCAGACCGAGGTCAACGCGGACATCGTGGCCGGCAAGGTCGACGCCATGGCGGCGGACTCCCCGATCGTCGGGTACGCGATCAAGCAGACCAGCGGCCAGCTGCAGATGCTCGGCCAGGTGTACGACGCCGCGCCGTACGGCTACGCCATCGGCAAGGAGTCGGGCACGATGAAGGACGCCGTGCTGGACGCCGTGAAGGCGCTGATGGCGGATGGTACGTACAAGAAGATTCTCGACAAGTGGGGGGTCGCCGACGGTGCCATCACCGACCCGGTGATCAACGGCGCGCAAGACTGACCCCCATGACCACTTCGACTCAGCCGAGGGGACGGCCGGAGGCAATCCGCGCCGTCCCCGTACGGCATCCGGGCCGGTGGCTGGCCGCGGCTGTGATCGCCGTGCTGGTGGCGATGGCCGTCAACACGCTGGTCTATAACCCCCGGTTCAACTGGCCCGAGCAGTTCCAATACCTGTTCGCCCCGCCCGTGCTGACCGCCGTGGTGAACACCATCTGGCTGACCGCGGCGGCGATGGTGGGCGGCACCGTGTTCGGCGTGGTGCTGGCGCTGATGCGCATGTCGCCCAACCCGATCCTGCGCGCCGCGTCGTGGTTCTACCTGTGGGTGTTCCGCGGCACCCCGCTCTACACCCAGCTGCTGATCTGGGGCGCGATCGGGGCGCTGTTCCCCACAGTGAGCCTCGGCATTCCGTTCGGCCCGGAGTTCGTGACCTGGCAGACCCAGGCGCTGATCAGCGCGGCCATCGCGGCGAGCGTCGGGCTGATCCTGAACGAGGCCGCGTACATGGCGGAGATCGTCCGGGCCGGCATCCTGTCGGTGGACCGCGGCCAGCACGAGGCCTCCGGCGCGCTCGGCATGACCCGCATGCAGACGATGCGGCGGATCGTACTGCCCCAGGCGATGCGGGTGATCATCCCGCCCACGGGCAACGAGACGATCGCCATGCTGAAGAACACGTCGCTGGTCGCGGCGATCCCGTTCTACGAGCTCACGTTCGCCGCGCAGAACATCTACGCGCGCACGTACCAGGTCATCCCGATGTTGATCATGGCGGTTCTGTGGTACCTCGCCCTGTCGTCCATTTTGATGATCGGCCAGTATTACCTGGAGCGGCACTACGGACGCAGCGAACGGACGCCGACTGTCGCACGGGACCAGGCGGGAGAGTGACCGGATGAGCGACTTCATGGTCAAGGCCGAGCAGGTGCACAAGAGCTTCGGCCGGCTGGAGGTGCTCAAGGGCATCGACCTGCAGGTCTCGCCGAGCGAGGTGATGTGCGTGGTCGGGCCGTCCGGGTCCGGCAAGTCCACGTTCCTGCGCTGCATCAACCACCTGGAGAAGATCGACGCCGGGCGGCTGTACGTGGACGGCGAGCTCGTCGGGTACCGGCAGCGCGGCGACAAGCTGCACGAGCTGCACGAGAAGGAGGTGGCCGCGCAGCGCCGCGAGATCGGCATGGTGTTCCAGCGGTTCAACCTCTTCCCGCACATGACCGCGGTCGAGAACATCATGGAGGCGCCGGTCCAGGTCCGGCGCGAGTCGAAGGCCGAGGTACGGCAGCGCGCCGGGGAGCTGCTCGACCGGGTGGGGCTCGCCGACAAGGCGACCGCGTACCCGGGTCAGCTCTCCGGCGGCCAGCAGCAGCGGGTGGCGATCGCCCGCGCGCTGGCCATGCGGCCGAAGCTGATGCTCTTCGACGAGCCCACCTCCGCGCTCGACCCGGAGCTGGTCGGCGAGGTGCTCGAGGTCATGAAGCAGCTCGCGCGGGACGGCATGACGATGATCGTGGTCACGCACGAGATGGGCTTCGCCCGTGAGGTCGGCGACAGCCTCGTGTTCATGGACGACGGCATCGTGGTGGAGTCCGGCAACCCGCGCGAGGTGCTCGCGGACCCCAAGCACGACCGGACCAAGGCGTTCCTCTCCAAGGTGCTCTGACTCCGGCCGTGTAACGCCCGGACGCGTTCCGCGCCCATTACGCTGGGGCCGGCACTCCCGCGCGGAAGGAGGACGCGGATGGATCTGGCGTCCTACGCCGAGCTCGCCGTACGGCTGGTCAACACCCTCGACCCGGGCCGTCCGGCCGACGACCGGCTGACGGACCTGGCGGCGCTGCGGGAGCTGCTGCACGACAGGCCGCACATGGGCGACATCGCCACCCGGCAGGACCTGGACGGCCTGCGGCTGCTCCGTGAGGAGCTGCGGGAGATCTTCCTGCGGGCCGCCCGCGGCGACGCCGAGGGGACCGTGGCGCTGCTCAACGCGCTGCTGGTCAGGTATCCGGTGCAGCCGCAGATCACCGGGCACGACGGCAAGCCGTGGCACCTGCACCTGACGGAGAGCGGCACGGTCGCGGACAAGTACGCCGCCGGCTGCGTGATGGGGCTCGCGGTGCTGGTCACCGAGCTCGGCGTGGACCGGCTCGGGCTCTGCCAGGCCACGCCGTGCGGGCTCGTGTACCTGGACACGTCGAGCAACCGGTCCCGCCGGTACTGCTCGGAGCGGTGCGCCAGCCGCGCCAACGTGGCCGCCTACCGGGCGCGCCGCCGGGAGACCGTGCTGGGCGGCAACGGGCGGTAGCGCAGCAGCACCCGCCCGACGATCAGCTCATCCGGTACGGGGCCGAACGTCCAGCTGTCGTGGCTCGCCGCCGGGTTGTCGCCCTCCAGCCACCAGCCCTCCGGATCGCGGTGCGTGATGCGCTTGACCAGCCGCAACTCGCGCCGGTCCGGACGGTGCGCGACGACCACGTCCCCCGGCCTGACGCGCCCGCCCACCCGTACGAGCAGCCAGTCGCCCGGGGACAGCGTGGGCAGCATCGAATCTCCCGCGACCTTTTCCGTGGTCAGCCAGCCCACTTGTGCGCCGCTCCGTTTCCCCGCCGCCCCGGCGGTCACAAGGAGAGGAGTAGTGTCTCCTGTCGGGACCATGATCTAGCACGAGGAAAGGGAATCGATGAGGCTGCTCGCTCGTCTCCTCGAGCCGAAGACCACTGTGCACGCCCACTGCGACCTGCCGTGTGGGGTGTACGACCCGGCCCAGGCCCGCATCGAGGCCGAGTCGGTCAAGGCCATCATGGAGAAGTACCAGGGCAACGAGGACCCGGTGTTCCGCACCAGGGCCCTGATCATCAAGGAGCAGCGCGCCGAGCTGGTCAAGCACCACCTGTGGGTGCTGTGGACCGACTACTTCAAGCCGCCGCACTTCGAGAAGTACCCACAGTTGCACGAGCTCTTCAACAAGGCCACGAAGGCCGCGGGCGCGGCCGGCGGCAAGGGCTCCGTCGACCCGAAGGAGGGCGACGAGCTGCTGGGCCTGATCGACCAGATCGCAGAGATCTTCTGGGAGACCAAGAAGGCCTGAACCGCACCACCCGAAGGCCCGGCCGGAGGCTCGCCTCCAGCCGGAGAAGTGTGAAGGCCCGGCGCGGAGTGAGTTCCGGCCGGGCCTTCGTATGTCCCCTATCGATCATGAGCCGGACATCATCTAAAGCACCGACTCGGCGGGATTACCAGGGCCAGTGAGCCACCATCGGGTTCCCCTCCGATCTCAGGACGTGCCGGCAGCCGGAGATGGCCACCGAGAAGTTTCGGCTACAGATCCACATGATGTGTAGCGGATTCTTCTCGGAGGGTTCGATCCTGGTCGCCTCGGAGGGCCGTTTGCCGTACGCGCCCTCGTATCAGGCTTCGGACGGGGGGCGGCGGTAGGGGAAGTTTGGGGGGCGGCGTTCTAGGAAGGCGTTGATGCCTTCGGTGGATTCGCCGGTGGTGGTGGAGAGGTCGCGGTGGTGGTGGGCGCGGTCGGTGAGGGGTTCGCCGTGGGCGGCCAGGTCGACCAGTTCCTTGGACGCCTGGACGGTCAGCTGGGAGCGTTCGGCGATGGTGGTGGCCAGGGATTCGGCGCGCTTGCGGGGGTTGTCGTGGATCTCGTCGATCAGGCGCATCTCGTGTGCCCGTTCGGCGTTCACGAGGTCGGCGGTGAAGAGTAGAAGCTTGGCGGATGAGGCGCCGACGATGTCGGTGATGCGTTGGATGCTCGACGGGGGGTAGACGATGCCGAGCTTGGCGGGGGTGATGCCGAAACGTGCGTCCGGCCCGGCGATTCGGATGTCGCAGGCCGCGGCGAGCTGACAGCCGCCGCCCACGCAGTGGCCCTCGATGAGGGCGATCGTGGGGACCGGGCAGTCGATCAGGGCTCGCTCGGCGGCGGGGCTGAGTTCGGCGCTCGAGATGGAGCCCAGTTCGGAGATGTCCGCGCCGGCGCAGAAGGTGCCGCCGGCGCCGGTGAGGATTACGGTTCGTACCTCGGGGTCGCGGACGATCGCGTCGATGACCTCGGGCACCTGGCGCCACATGGCTGCGTTCATCGCGTTCCGCTTGCGCGGGTTCGCGATCGTCACCCAGGCCGTGTGTCCGGTGACCTCGAGAGTGATCCGGCCCTGCCCGGCTGGTCCGTCCGAGTCAGGGCCGCCGGGTCCGGTGGTCGCCTCGGTGGCGTCGGTCGCGTCGGTCATCTTGGGCGCCTCCCATGAATCCGCGGCGGCCGCCGCTCCCCATAGTGGATCCCATTGTCACCGGCGCGCCTCGCGCAGCTTCCGGCGGCCTCGCCGCCCGGCCCCGGCCCCGTCCGGACCGCCCGGCGACGTCAGGACCGCCCGGCCCCGTCAGGAGACGGCGCGGCGGCCGCCCTCGGGGACGACGAGGGGCGTTCCGGCGATCGGACAGGCGATGACCGCGGCGCCGAGGCCGAACACGTCGCGGACCAGCTCCGGCGTCACCACGTCCGACGGCGGGCCGGCGGCCGCGATCGCGCCCTCGCGCATCGCGATCAGATGATCCGCGTAGCGGCAGGCCATGTTGAGCTCGTGCAGCACCATGACGACCGTACGGCCGTCGGTCCGGTTCAGCTCCGCGACGAGCTCCAGCACGTCGACCTGGTGCGCCAAGTCCAGGTACGTGGTCGGCTCGTCGAGCAGCAGCACCGGCGTGTCCTGGGCGAGCGCCATCGCGATCCACACCCGCTGGCGCTGCCCGCCGGACAGCTCGTCGATGGGCCGGTCCGCGAGCGTCTCGGACCCGGTCGCCCGCAGCGCGGCGTCCACGGCCGCCTCGTCCTCCCGCGACCACTGCCGCCACCAGCGCTGATGCGGCGTACGGCCGCGCGCGACGAGGTCCCGTACGGTGATCCCGTCCGGCGCGTTGGGCGCCTGCGGGAGCAGGGCGAGGCGCAGCGCCAGATCCCGGGCCGACATGTCCGCGATGTCCGCACCGTCCAGGTGCACCGCCCCCGCGGCGGGCTTGAGCAGCCGCGCCAGCGCGCGCAGCACGGTCGACTTGCCGCAGGCGTTCGGCCCGACCAGCGCGGTGATCTTGCCGGCCGGGATGGCCAGGTCGAGGCCGTCCGCGACGACCCGGTCCCCGTACGCCAGCCGCAGCGCCTCCCCCAGCACGCCGCTCGCCGTTTCGGTGGTGGTCAACTCAGCCTCCCGTTCCGGCCCGGTTGGCGCGGGCGAGCAGCAACAGCAGGTACGGCGCCCCGACCGCCCCGGTCAGGATGCCGACGGGCAGTTCGGTGGGCGCGAGTACGGTCCGCGCCGCCAGGTCGGCGAGCAGCAGCAGTACCGCGCCGGTAAGCCCGCTGGTGACCAGCGGGATGCCGGCGGTCCCGGCGAGCCGCCGGGCGAGCTGCGGCGCGCCGAGCGCCACGAACGCGATCGGCCCTGCGGCGGCCGCGGCCAGCGCGGTCAGGCAGGTGGCCAGCACGAGCAGCGCGATCCGCGCCGAGCGCAGCGGAATCCCCAGGCTGTGCGCGGTGTCGTCGTCGAACTGCAGCAGCTGGTACGCCCTGATCAGCGCGAGCGTCAGCGGCACCAGCAGGAGCAGCGCGAGCCCGGCCCACCGGACGTGCTCGTAGTCACGGCCGTTCAGGCTGCCGGTCAGCCACACCATGGCCCGGGAGGCCTGGTCGATGTCGGCGCGGGTGAGCATCCAGCGGGTGAGCGCGACGAGCGCGCCGTTGGCGGCGATGCCGACGAGCACGAAGCGGTAGCCGGTGATCGAGCCGTCCCGGAAGGCCAGCAGGTAGATCGCGGTCGCGGTGGCGAGCGCGCCGATCAGCCCGCCCAGCGGCACCGCGGCGAACGTACCGGCCCCGGCGGAGGTGACGCCGCCGATCAGGATCGCGCCGACCGCGCCCGATCCGGCGCCGGCCGAGATGCCGATCAGGTCGGGGCTGGCCAGTGGGTTGCGGGTGACCGCCTGGAAGATCGCCCCCGCCAGCCCGAAGGCGGCGCCGACGAGCAGCGCGGTGAGCACGCGAGGCAGCCGGAGCTGATACACGATCAAATCGGCGGCCCCGGAGCCGTAGCCGAACAGCGCGCCGACGATGTCCCGCGGCGGGATGGCGAACGTGCCGATGGACAGGGAGATCACCAGCGCGGCGAAACCCACGGCCGCCAGCAGCGCGACGATCAGCGCCACGCGCGGCCGTACGCGCACCCCGATGGGCCCGAGTTCGAACGTCACCGCGCGTGCTCCCGGAGCTTGCCCCGCTTGACCAGGGCGGCGAGGAACGGCGCGCCGATCATCGCGGTGAGCACGCCGGCCTCCAGCTCGCCGGGCCGGGCCACGATCCGCCCCACCACGTCGGCGGCGACCAGCAGCACGCCGCCGCCGAGCGCGGAGCACGGCACCAGCCAGCGCGCGTCCGGGCCCGTGAAGGCCCGTACGACGTGCGGTACGACCAGCCCGACGAACGTGATCGGCCCGGCCGCGGCGACGGCGGCGCCGGTGAGCAGCACCACGGCGATCGCGCCGAGCCCGCGGGTGGCCCGGACCCGGGTGCCGAGGCTGGTCGCGAGGTCGTCGCCGAGCGCGAGCGCGTTGAGCCGCCCGCTCAGCGCGACGGCGAGGATCAGGCCCACCACGATGAACGGCAGCAGCCGGATGCCGAGCCCGGCGTCCCGCCCGGCCAGCGAGCCGATCGCCCAGAACCGGTACTGGTCCAGCGTGCGCACGTCGAGCAGCACGAGCGTGCTGGTGGCGGCGTCGAGCAGCACGGTGACCGCGGCCCCGGCGAGGGCGAGCTTGGCGGGGGTGGCGCCGCCGTACCCGGTGCCGCCGACCGCGTACGCGAGCAGGCCGGCCAGCGCGCCGCCCAGAAACGCGAACCACACGTACTGAAACGGGCTGGTCAGGCCGAGCACGCCGATGCTCGCGGCGACCGCGAAGGCGGCGCCGGCGCTGATCCCGATCAGGCCGGGGTCGCCGAGCGGGTTGCGGGTGATGTCCTGGGCCACCGCCCCGGCCGCGCCGAGCGCGAGGCCGGCGAGCAGGCCGAGCAGCGTACGGGGCATCCGCAGCTCACTGATCACCACCGCGTCGCCCGCGCGGCCCCCGGTGAGCGCGGCGAACACGTCCCCCAGCGGGACGGCCTTGGTGCCGATCGCCAACGACGCGCAGACCGCCGCGAGGAGCCCGAGCGCCAGCAGTACCGCCACGGTGAGGCGCGCCGGCAGGCGGCGCGGGCCAGGGGCGGGAGCGGTGGGGGCTGCGGGCGCCGTGGGGGTTTCGACGGGCACCCCACAAAGTTAAGGCATGCCTAACCTGATTTCGCAGCGGCCCGGTGTGGCCCGCGGGGATTCGCCGGGTTATCCTCCTGAACGTTTGCATAGGTAAGCCTCACCTAAGTTCATCCCACTTCCTGGAGGACCTCTCATGACCACCCTCAGCCGACGCTGGAGTGGCCGGCTCGGTGCCGTCGTGCTCACCGCGGCCCTGGCCATCGGACTCACCGCCTGCGGTGGCGGTTCCGCGCAGGAATCCGAGGAGGCGGGCGGCCCGGTCGCGGCCGGGTTCCCGCGCACGATCCAGCACCACAAGGGCAGCACCCAGCTCAAGGACAAGCCCAAGCGGATCGTCGCGCTGGACAACAGTCTGGTGGAGGCCGTCGTCGCACTGAACGGCAACCTCGTCGGGGGCATCGGCTCGTACCGCGACCAGAAGGGCTTCCCGCCGTACCTCGGCGACGCGGTCAAGAACACCAAGGACGTCGGGCCGCTGGACAGCCCGAACCTGGAGGCCGTCGCCGCCCTGCAGCCCGACCTGATCGTGTCCGCCAGCGTGCGGCACGAGGACCTGTACGACCAGCTGGCCCAGATCGCGCCCACCGTCTTCGTGGAGACCACCGGCCCGACCTGGAAGGACAACATCGAGCTGCTCGGCAAGGCGCTCGGCCAGGAACAGGTCGCCGAGCAGAAGCTGAGCGCGTACGAGACCCGCGCCAAGAAGATCGGGGACGCCATCAACGAGAAGGAGGGCGACCCCACGATCTCGATCGTCCGCTTCATCGACGGCCCCACCCGCATCTACCTGCCCAAGACCTTCAGCGGCATCGTGCTGCAGGACATGGGTCTGGCCCGGCCGGAGAACCAGCGCGACCCCGAGGAGTTCAACCTCGAGATCAGCGAGGAGCAGATCGAGCAGGCCGACGGGGACGTGGTCTTCTACTCCACCTTCTCCGGCGGTGAGGAGCGCAAGAAGCGCTTCCTCGCCAACCCCCTCTGGAAGCGCCTGGGCGCCGCCAAGAGCGGCAACGTCCACGAGGTCCAGGACGAGTCCTGGATGACCTCGGTCTCCATCCAGGGCGCCGACATGATCCTCGACGACATGGCCAAGATCTTCCAAGTAGACCCCGCCAAGTAACCGCCCCCCAAGACACACGGGACCAGAAGAGCCCCCGCAACTTCTCCACATGGACCGGCGCCCACGGCATCTACCTGGAGGACCTCTACGTCACGCCGGCGTACCGCAAGCACGGCTACGGCAGGCGGCTGCTCACCGCACTGGCCCGTACCTGTGTGGAGCGGGGCTACGCCCGCCTCGAGTGGTCGGTACTGGACTGGAACGAGCCGGCCATCGGCTTCTACAAATCCCTCGGCGCCGTACAGATGGACGAATGGACCGTCCACCGCCTCACCGGAGACGCCCTGCGCACCCTCGGCGAGGCCTGACGGACGCCGGTCCGCGGTCCGCTCGAGGGCGACTCGCGGGCGATTGCAAAGCCGCGGTCAAAAGTCCTCCGGCGATAAGCCGGACCCATCCCGATTCGCCCGCCAAAACGTGGCGACACGCGGCACGACCTTGCTGGATCGCCCGCCCGCCCCGGCCGACTCTGCTAAAGAGATGAGCTTCCTGTTGCTCTTGAGGAGCCGGTCCCCCGACGCGCCGCGGCGGCGTCTCGCGGCTGACCCGGATCGGTCCTTCGAGGCGGTAGGTTTCACAGCAAGGGGCAACCCCACCACTCCCCTTTAAGGAGGGACGTGACCGAAGAGACCGCCGTGCCCACGGCCGACGGCCCCGCCGTGCGCGACGCGGTGACCGTGCGGATGCCGGCCGCGAGCGCGTACCTGTCCGTGCTTCGCACGGCGACGGCAGGCCTGGCGGCACGCCTTGACTTCACCCTCGACGAGATCGAAGACCTGCGCATCGCGGTCGACGAGGCCTGCGCGATGCTGCTCGCCCAGGCCCTCCCCGGCGCCGACCTCACGGCCGAGTTCGAGCTCGGCGAGGACGGCATGCGCGTCGTCGTGTCCGCGCTCACCAGCAACGGCGAGGTGCCCGCGCGCGACACCTTCGCCTGGACGGTGCTCACCGCGCTGGCCGGCAGCGTCGACGCCCAGGTCGGCCCGGACGATCGGGTGAGCATCATCCTGAACAAGCGGCGCGGCAGGCCGGCGTGACCGAGAACGGACCCGCCCTCACGGCGAAGACGGACAGCTCGGTGCCCGACCGTGCCCGGGCCCGCGAGCTGTTCGGCATGCTCGCGACCCTTCCCGAGGACGATCCGGAGCGGCAGCGGGCGCGCGACGAGCTCGTCGAGCTGCACCTGCCGCTGGTCGAGTACCTGGCCCGCCGGTTCCGCAACCGCGGCGAGTGGCTCGACGACCTGACGCAGGTCGCCACGATCGGGCTGATCAAGTCGATCGACAGGTTCGACCTGGACCGCGGCGTGGAGTTCTCCACGTACGCGACGCCGACCATCGTCGGTGAGATCAAGCGGCACTTCCGCGACAAGGGCTGGGCCGTACGGGTCCCGCGCCGGCTGCAGGAGCTGAAGCTCTCCCTCACGAAGGCGATCAGCGACCTCTCGCAGCGCGAGGGCCGCTCACCCACGGTCAGCGAGCTGGCCGAGCACCTCGGCATGTCCGAGGAGGAGGTGCTCGAGGGGCTGGAGTCGGCCAACGCCTACTCCACGGTCTCCCTCGACGCGCCGGACAGCGGGGACGAGGACGCGCCCGCCGTCGCCGACTCCCTCGGCATCGTGGACGAAGCGCTGGAAGGCGTGGAGTACCGCGAGTCCTTGAAGCCGTTGCTGGAGCGCCTCCCCTCGCGGGAGAAGCGGATCCTGCTGCTGCGGTTCTTCGGGAACATGACGCAGTCCCAGATCGCCACCGAGCTCGGCATCTCCCAGATGCACGTGTCCCGTCTCCTCGCCCGCACCCTCGCCCAGCTCCGCGACGGGCTCACCGCGGACGACTGATACCGCCCGGCGCCGGCGTTCAGCCGTCGGGGTAGAGGGCCTGGGTGGTGGGCGGGGTCAGCAGGCCGACGAGGGCCACGGCCGCGCAGGCGAGCAGGGCGACGCCGAGCGCGTACTGGCCGCCGCCGATCATCGTGAAGCCCATGGGGGCGGCGATGATCTGGATGACCACGGACGGGCCACGCGCCCACGAGCGCACCTGCCACAGCCCCCAGGCCAGGGCGATGATCGCCGCTCCGCCGGCCACGGCCAGGCCGGCCAGGGCCAGTGCGGACATCGCGTCGGAGGGCCGGCCGATGATCGTCTCGAGGCCGACGTAGAGGCCTTCGCCGAGCGCGGCGAGGCCCTCGATCAGCACCACCACGGCGGCGGCGGTCAAGGTCGCGGGGCGTACGGGCACAGCCAAAGACTACAGCTCGTAGTAACGCGCCCGCGCCTCGATACGGCGGTCGCGACACCCCGGTGCTCACCCCAGCGGGCCTATCGGTGGCGGCGTGCGGCGGGGACGATGGATGTCCACCCGGGAGAGGAACGGTGATGTCGGATCCGATCACGCTGGCCGTGGCCGCAGCCATCGCGGGTACGGCGGCCGAGTCGCTGGGGAAACAGGCCGGGCCCGCGGTGGTCGCGCTGGCCAGACGGATCAGGGAACGGCTGACGGCCCGTTCCGAGAAGGCCTGCACCGCGATCGAGGCCGTACGGGCCGCGCCCCAGGACCCGGACCGCATCGTCGAGCTCGCCACCGTGGTGGGGACCGTACTGGACCGCGAGGCCACCGACGACCCGGACCTCCAGGCCGACGTCCGCGCCCTCCGGCACCAGGTCCAGCAGTTCCAGGCGGCCGCCACCGACGACGCCGTCGTCAACTCCTTCCAGGGCAACGCCGACAAGGTCGTCCAACTCCGCGACCTCCACGGCGACCTCAACATCTCCTAGCGCCACCCGCCCCCACCACCGATGCGGCGCCACCGGGTTCGGTGGGTGGGGGGCGAGCGCCTAGGGTGATCGCGTGCGTGCGCTGATGATCGTGAATCCGCGGGCCACGACCACGACGCGGCGGACCCGCGATGTGATCGTCCGGGCCCTGGGCAGCGAGCTCGACCTGCGCGTCGCGCACACCGAGCACCGCGACCACGCCGCCGCGCTGGCCCGTATCGCGGCGGACGACGGCATGGACATGGTGGTCACGCTGGGCGGCGACGGCACCGTCAACGAGGCCGTCAACGGGATACTGCGGGACGGCCCCGACCCCGCCCTGCCGGCGCTGGCCCCGCTGCCGGGCGGCAGTGCCAACGTGTTCGTCCGCGCCCTGGGCCTGCCCGCCGATCCGGTGGAGGCGACCGGGCTGCTGCTGGAGGCGGTGCGCGGCGGCGGCATCCGTACGGTGGGGCTGGGCCGGGCCGACGACCGCTACTTCACGTTCTGCGCGGGCGCCGGGCTCGACGCCGAGGTGGTGCACCGGATGGAGGGCCTGCGCGCGAACGGCCGCCGCGCCACCCCCACGCTCTACATCCAGACCGCGATCCGGCAGTTCTTCCGCACCGACCGGCGGCACCCGGCGCTCACGATCGTGGGCGAGGACGGTACGGAGACCGGCCCGCTGCTGCTCGCGATCATCTCCAACACCGCGCCGTGGACGTACGCGGGCCCGCGCCCGGTGAACCCGACCCCGCTGGCCTCCTTCGACCTGGGGCTCGACGTGTTCGCGATGCGCCGGATGGCCACCGCCCCGACGCTGAACGTGATCCGCCAGATGCTGTCCACCAACGGGAGACCTCCCGCCGGGCGCTCCGTGGTGGCGCTGCACGACGCGGCGGGGTTCACCGTGCGGGGCGCCCGGCCGTACGCGTTCCAACTGGACGGCGAGTACCTCGGCGAGCGCGACGAGGTGGCATTCCGCTCGGTCCCGGCCGCGCTGCGCGTACCGGTCTGACCAGTGTCATCGTGCCACCGCGGGTGGTTCGCCAGGCGAACGATCTCGTATCACGCGGCGCCCGCTCGATTAGTCACGAAATCCCTGGTCCTACGGGGCAGGCAGCGGTGACACAGGCCCCAATGTGACCTATGTCCAAACCTCTTGAACTTGATCGTGATGCCTGTCAGGCTCGAAAGCGAGCGCCAAAAAGGGCGCCCACCGGTGGACCACCGATCCCGCCGGTGACAACCGGGTCCCGCACGGGGCCCAGATGAGACCGACAATCCAAGGGGACCCCCAACCAGGGCCCCAAAAGATTTGGCCGGGTTCGTGAATCCGTTCACAAGCGGGCCGACACCAACGGCCCCCGACCGAGGAGGATGGACCGCATGGACTGGCGCCACCGCGCTGCCTGCCGTGACGAGGATCCCGAAGTGTTCTTTCCGATCGGGAACAACGGCCCCGCGTTGATCCAGATCGAGGAGGCCAAGGCGGTCTGCCGGAGTTGCTCGGTGATGGAGGCCTGCCTCGAGTGGGCGCTGCGGTCCGGGCAGGACGCCGGCGTGTGGGGCGGCATGAGCGAGGACGAGCGCCGCGCGCTCAAGCGCCGTCGCCCGCGCACCCGTACCGTCGCCTGATCGGCGACCGCGACAACCGCACAACGACAAGGACGCTCGGCGGAGTCAGCTCCGCTCGGCGTCCTTGTGCGCGTTCGGGGCAGGCTCCACCGGCACCTCCACGACGACCTGCGTACCCTGCCCGTCGCGCGGCTCTATCTCCAGCCGCCCGCCCAGCTCCCCCACCACGAGGGTCCGGACGATCTGCAGGCCGAGGCTGGTCGCCCCCTCCGCGTCGAAGTCCTCCGGCAGCCCGCGCCCGTCGTCGGCCACGCACACCGTGAGCCGCTCCGCCTCCCGCTTGGCGATCACGTCGATCCGCCCCGGCCGGTACGCCAGCCCGTGCTCCACCGCGTTCTGCAGCAGCTCGGTGAGGATCATCGCCATCGGCGTGGCCACCGCCGCCGGCAGCAGCCCGAACGAGCCCGTCCGCATCGGCACCAGCCGTGCCTCCGCGGACGACACGTCCCCCGCCATCGCGATCACCCGGTCGGCGATGTCGTCGAAGTCGACGATCTCCTCCGGCGTACGGGACAGCGTCTCGTGCACCACCGCGATCGACCCGACCCGCCGTACGGCCTCGTCCAGCGCCTCGCGCGCCTCCTCCGAGCTGAGCCGCCGGGACTGCAGCCGCAGCAGCGCGGCCACGGTCTGCAGGTTGTTCTTGACCCGGTGGTGGATCTCCCGGATCGTCGCGTCCTTGGTCATCAGCTCGCGCTCGCGCCGCCGCAGCTCGGTGACGTCGCGCACCATGACCAGCGCGCCGATGCGGCCCCCCGAAACGATCAGCGGGATGGACCGCAGCTGCACGATCGTGCCGCGCGACTCCACCTCCGTCTCGCGCGGCGCGCGGCCCGCCGCCACCAGCGGCAGCGACTCGTCCGCGGGCCCCGTCGTGGAGCACAGCTCCTGCGTGGTACGGCCCAGGTCGGTGCCGACGAGGTCCGCGGTGAGCCCGAGCCGCCGGTACGCGGACAGCGCGTTCGGGCTCGCGTACGTCACCTTTCCGGACCGGTCCAGCCGCAGCAGCCCGTCCCCCACCCGGGGCGACCGGACCAGCGTCGGCTCCTCCTCCGCGAACGGGAACCGCCCCTCCGCCACCATCTGCGCCAGGTCGCTGGCGCTCTGCAGGTACGTGAGCTCCAGCCGGCTCGGCGTACGCGCGGAGCTGAGGTTGGTGCTGCGCTGGATCACGCCGAGCAGCCGGCGGCCACGGCGGACGGGGATGGTCTCCTCCCGTACCGGGACCCCGCTGGTCCACTCGGGATCGCCCTCCCGGCAGATCCGCTCCTCCTCCCAGGCCGCGTCGATCAGCGGCCGGCGGCCGATCCGTACGATCGAGCCGACCAGGTCGTCCTGGTAGGCGGTGGGGCCGGTGGTGGGCCGCATCTGCGCGACCGCCACCCAGCCCGGGCCGTCCCGCAGCGGGACCCACAGGATCAGGTCGGCGAAGGAGAGGTCCGCGAGCAACTGCCAGTCCGAGACCAGCGAGTGCAGCCAATCGAGGTCGGCCTCGTCCAAGGCGGTGTGTCGCCGGACCATATCGGCGAGGTGGGGCACCCTTGCATCATCGCAGGTCTATGCGACCACCCACAGTATTGGCCCGGGAGGACGACCCCCCGGACCCCCCGGTCCCTGCCGGGCGTAACCATTCTCACCTGGGAGGATGACCGCGTGAACGACGGTACTGCCGCGCTGGCCCGGCTCCGCGCGCGGGCCGCGGAACGCCGCGAGGCGGGGCTGCGGCGCGCGCTGCGCCCCCGCGACGCCGCCGGCGACGGGCTGCTCGACCTGGCCTCCAATGACTACCTCGGGCTGACCCGGGACCCACGGCTGGCCGCCGCCGCGGCCCGGGCGGCCCACGCCTGGGGCACCGGCTCCACCGGGTCGCGGCTGGTCACCGGCTCGACCCGGCTGCACGCGGAGCTGGAGGAGGCGCTCGGCGCGTTCACCGGCGCCGCCTCCTGTCTGGTGTTCTCCTCCGGCTACCTGGCCAACCTCGGCGCCGTGGCGACGCTGGCGCACCGCGACGCGCTGATCGTGTCCGACCGGGCGAACCACGCGTCCATCATCGACGCGGCCCGGCTGTCCCGGGCCCGGGTCGAGGTCGTGCCGCACCGCGACGCCGCGGCCGTACGGAAGGTGCTCGCCGACCGGGAGGAGACCGACGCGCTGGTCGTCACCGACGCGGTGTTCTCCGTGGACGGGGACCTGGCGCCGCTGCCCGCGCTGCACGCCGCCGCGCGGGACCACGGCGCGCTGCTGGTGGTGGACGAGGCGCACGCGCTCGGCGTGGTCGGCGAGGCCGGACGGGGTGCGGTGCACGCCGCCGGGCTCGCGGGCGCGCCGGACGTGGTGATCACCGCCACGCTGTCGAAGTCGCTCGGCGCGCAGGGCGGCGCGGTGCTCGGCGCGCCCGAGGTGATCCAGACGCTGGTCGACACGGGCCGGTCGTTCATCTTCGACACCGGGCTCGCCCCGCCGCCGGCCGCCGCGGCGCTGGAGGCGGTGCGGCTGCTGGGGAAGGACCCGGGGCTCGCCGAGCGCGCGCGGGCCAGCGCCGCCGCGGTCACCGCGACCGTACGGGCCGCGGGCCTGCCGGCGGGCGAGCCGGCCGCGGCCGTGGTGTCCGTACCGCTCGGCAACCCGCACCACGCCACCGCCGCCGCGGCGGCCTGCGCGGAGCGCGGCGTACGCCTCGGCTGCTTCCGCCCGCCGTCGGTCCCGGTGGGCCGCTCCTGCCTGCGTATCACCGCCCGCGCCGACCTCACCGAGGGCGACATGGAACGGTTGGGGACGGCCCTTGCGGCGGTCGCCGGACGTCACATGCTTGACTACGACGCCACAGGAGGGTGAACGCAAGGAGATGCGCGTGTCGGAGCAGGCCCCAGGTACCGGGAGTCCCCGGATTCCCAAGTACTACTGGGTGAAGCACCAGCTGCTCGAGCTGACCGCCGCGCTGCCGCCGGGCAGCCCGGTGCCGCCCGAGCGCAAGCTGGCCGCCGACTACGCGACCTCGCGTACGACGATCCGGCAGGCCCTGCAGGAGCTCGTTGTGGAGGGCCGCCTGGTCCGCATGCAGGGCCGGGGCACGTTCGTGGCCAAGCCCAAGGTGGCCCAGGAGCTGCAGCTCGCCGGGTTCACCCAGGAGATCCGGGCGCACGGCATGGAGCCGGGCACCCGAGTGATCGACAGCACGTACGTGACCGCCGACGAGGAGCTCGCCGGACGGCTCGGCATCCGGGTGGGCGGGCGGGTGCTGCGGATGGAACGGCTGCGGATGGCCGACGGCGAGCCGATGGCGATCGTGGTGAACCACCTGGCGGCGCGCCGCTTCCCGGGGCTGCGCCGGCAGCTGGAGCGGTACTCCTCGCTGTACGAGACGCTCGCGGTCGCCTACGACGTGCACCTCGCCGAGGCCGAGGAGTCGATCGAGACCGTGCTGGCCACCCCGTACGACGCGCAGCTGCTCGGGGTCGACCCGGGCATGCCGCTGCTGCTGCTCAGCCGGAACAGCTTCGATGCCGACGGCATCCCGGTCGAGTGGGTGCGCTCCCTGTACCGAGGCGACCGCTACAAGTTCGTCACCCACCTCCGCCCGCCCGCCGCTCCCTGAGCGAGGGGTTGCGGGCGGCCGGAATCCGGACCGCCCGGGGGTTCCCGGGCGGGTCGCCGGGCGGCCTCGATAGCGTGCTGCCCGTGGGTGTGATGATGATCAGCGGCACCGGCACCGAGGTGGGCAAGACGGTGGTCACGGCGGCCGTGGCGGCGCTCGCGCGCGCCGCCGGGGAGCGCGTCGCGGTCGTCAAGCCGGCGCAGACCGGGGTGCGGCCGCAGGAGCCCGGCGACCTGGCCGAGGTGCGGCGGCTCAGCGGGGTGACCGACCTGCACGAGTACGCGCGCTATCCGGACCCGCTCTCCCCCGAGGCCGCCGCCCGCCACCGGGGCCTGCTCGAGCCGGACCTGGCGGACGCGGCACGGCGGATCAGGGCGCTCGCGGAGACGCGCGACCTCGTACTGGTGGAGGGTGCGGGCGGGCTGCTGGTGCGGTTCACCGCCGCCGGCGGCACGCTCGCCGACCTCGCCGCGGCGCTCGGCGCGCCGGTGCTGGTGGTGGCCGCGGCGGAGCTCGGCACGCTGAACGCCACCGCGCTCACGCTGGAGGCGCTCGCCGCCCGCGGCCTGGCCTGTGCCGGCGTCGTCGTGGGCAGCTGGCCCCGCCACCCGGGCCTCGCCGCCCGCTGCAACCTCACCGACCTGGCCCGGCTCGCCGGGCGTCCACTGGCCGGAGCGCTCCCGGAGGGCGCCGGCCGACTCGCCCCGGAGCCGTTCACCGCAGCGGCCGCCGCCGGCCTCGCCCCCGAACTGGGCGGCCGCTTCGACGCACCGGCCTTCACCGCCGACAATGCCGCGGCCGACCCCATCCA
>WHSL01000067.1 GCA_009380095.1 Streptosporangiales bacterium
CCTGCGGGATGTCCTCCGGGCCGAAGATCCGCAGGACGTCGCCCTCGCCCTCCCAGCCGTCCCACAGGTCGAGGTGGACCTTCATGAAGCGGCCGACCCAGTCCAGGGCCTCCTCCTTGGACCGCACCTCGTACACGGCGTAGCTGATCATCTCCTTGGACTCGGCGAACGGTCCGTCGGTGACGTTGAGGTCGCCGCCGGCCACCGCGATCCGGGCGCCCATGGCGCTGGGCGCCAGGCCGCCCTCGTCGAGGAGGACACCGGCCTTGGTGGCCTCCTCGCCGAGCCGCATGATCGCGTCCATCAGTTCCGGGGGCGGAGGGGTGCCGGGCTGGGTGGCTCGCAGCAGTGCCAGGTAACGCATGGTCGTTCTCCTTGTCGTGTTGTCGTGTTCGCAGAGGTGAGACGGTACGGCGCTCAGGTGTTCCGCCGCAGGTCGAGGGCGTGGCCGGCGAGCCAGGCCCAGACGAGTAGGACGGCTCCGGTGAAGGCGAGGTTGAGTGCGGCGCCGCCGGCGCCGGAGGCGATCCCGGCGAACGCGGCGAGGAACAGCACGCCGGTGATGGCGGAGTACGCGGCCCGGCCGGTGCGGCCGGCGTGGCGGTAGCGGCGGGCGGTGACGAGGCAGGCGGCGGTGAGGCAGAGGAAGCCGATGCCGCCGGAGGCCAGGTGCAGGAGGCCGTGCCAGGTGACCTCACCGGGGCCCGGTGCGGTGCCGGGCGGGAAGCCCAGTGCGGGGTCGGCGCGGAAGACGCCGGCGGCGATGAGGCTGAGCCCGTACGCGGCGATCAGCCGGGGTGCCCAGCCGCGGTGCACGCGCCGCAGGCCGGCGGCGAAGCAGGTGGTGAGGACGCCGGTGATCACCAGGTTGGCGATGTGCACGGAGCCGAGGTCGCCGTTGGCGAGCAGGCTCCAGGAGTGCCGGGTGAGGTCGAAGCCGTCCCGGGTGAGCGCCTGGGCCAGGGAGACCCCGACGTACAGCGGGCCGGCGACGGCCCCGGCGGCGAGCAGGCGGCGCGTTGCCCGGGCGGCAGGCCCGGCTGAGGAGCCCGGAGCGACCGGTCTGTTCGCGGCTGCCGGCGCGACGGCCCGCGCGCCTGCCGGAGTGGCGGGCGGAGTGGCGGGCGGCGCGGCGGAGGTGGTCGCGGCGGGCGCGGTGTCGGTGGTCATCGTCGTGGTCCCTTCGAGCCTTCATGGGGTGCGTTCACCCATGTCTCGAACGGGACCTCGCCGATTCGACACGGCCCGCGGAATTTCTTTCAGAAATCTTCGCCAGGCCCGCATGCGGAGGCATCGGCCGAGGTCAGCGGCAGGCCACGAGGGGCCGGTCTCGTCGCGGCGTCGTGGGCGCAGGCCAGCGCGAGGGCCGGCGCCGGGTCGGCGCGGGGCGAAGGCCGGCGCCGGGCCCGGCGGCGCGGGGACGGGGGGACGGGGACGGGGGGACGGGGGGACGGAGTCAGCCGAGGCGTAGGGCGGCGGCGAGGCGGTGGGCGGACTCCTCGCGGTCCGGCATCAGGTCCTCGCCGAGCACCAGCTCGAAGAACGCCTGGTCGAGGCAGGCACCCAGCAGCAGCTGCGCGGTGCCGGCCGCGTCGAGGGTGGCGGGGACCCGCCCGGCCTCGCGCTCCTTCCGCAGGTAGAGCGCGACCGCGGCGATGGTGTGCTGCGGGCCGAGGCCTTGCCCGCGCAGCAGGGTACGCAGCCGCATCACGGTCTCCGGGCTGCCGAACGCGGTGATCCCCGCGTTCAGCACCTCGGCCCAGAAGTCCATGGTGGCCCGCGCGACCGGCACCAGGTTCCCCGTCACCGTGCCGGTGCCCGCGGAGGCGACGAGCCGCTCCACGATCGCCACGTAGACCGGCAGCCGGTCCTGCAACATGGCCAGGAACAGGTCGGTCTGCGTCGGGTCGTGCGGGTACGCGGGCGCGTCCGGGCGGCCCAGCCGCTCCCGGGTGGTCTCCGGTTCGCGGCGGAGCGCGTCCGCGATCGCGATGACGCTGCGCCGGGCCTCGGCGGCCGAGGTCGGCCGCGCGGGGGCGGCCGTGCCCGCGGGAGGCGTGTTACCGGAGTCGACGGTCATCGTTCCCTCAATCGGCACGGAAGGACCCGTACAGAGTGACCGGACGGAAGGCACCGCTCAAGTGATCTTTACCGAGTCGTACGCGGGTTCTATACGGAATCGTTGCGCGACACGCGGCTCCGGCGCAACCGCCGTCAAGCTGCGGTTACCTGAGGTCGCGGGGGAACAGGCGAGGTGGGGGGCTACTTGGCAGTGGCGCCGCGGTGCTGCGACTCTTCCCTGACACTTGAGCATCATCACGGCCGCGCCCCTGCCTCCACACGGCAGGCGGGCCGGACGGGTGGGAGTCGCACGTGGAGCGTGAACGTTGGGGGCTTGAGCGTGCCCTCTCGGCCTATCTGGCGGGAGTCTGCGCGGTACGGGACGTCTCGGCGCGGTTCGCGCCCGACGACTGGGTCCTCGCCTCGCCATGCCCGGACTGGCGGGCGGTGGACGTCGCCGGGCACCTGCGCTGCCTCGCCGACAACCACCACGAGTACCTCGACGACGCCCCGGACTCCCGGCTGGCGCGGCTGTACGAGCAGACCGGCGCGGGTGAGCTGATACGCACCATCGACCGGCAGAACGCCGCCGAGCTCGCCGCGCTGCCCGACGCCGCGGGGCCGGAACTCGTCGCCGCGTTCGCCGACACGGCCACCCGGTACGCCGAGCGCCTTCCGGAGGTGTGGGAGCGCGTCCACCACCGGCGCGGCGGCGCGTCGTTCACCGTGGGCTCGTTCGCCGCGGTCGCCTGCACCGAGTGGCACCTGCACGCCTGGGACCTGGCCCAGGCGGCCGGCCACGACTACCGGCCGGACGACCCGGAGGCGCTGCTGGTGGCGTGGAGCGTGGGCCGCAGCTACCTGCCGGTGACCGTACGGGACCCCTGGCGCGCCGTCCTCGTCGCCTCCGGCCGCTCCCCGCGCCGCACCCCCGCCGCCAGCCCGGCCGGCACCGGCGCCGTCGGCTGACCACGCCTCCGCCCGTAAGCGGTCACGGGCGGGGGATGTTGCGCAGGTTGGCCCGCGCCAGCTGCAGCATCCGCCCGACGCCGCCGTCGAGCACGACCTTGCTCGTTGAGACCGCGAACCCGCCGACCTGCCTGCCGGTGACGTGCGGCGGGATGGACAGCGCGTTCGCGTCGGTGACGATGTCCACCAGGGCCGGGCCGGGGTGGTCGAACGCCTCCCGCAGCGCCGAATTTCATGTGCCGCCTCCGTGGCCGTCGCCGCTTCCTCGGCCTCAAGTTTATCTTTGAAGTGCTCCTTGAGGCTTTGGCGGCGACGGCCCTGGGGAGGCGGCGCGCGCCCTCAAACGGAGGGTCAGCGCTGCGGGTCGGGGATCCAGGAGCCGTGGAAGCCGGCCGGGACGCGGCGCGGCAGCCGTACGGTGGCCACCGGCCCGGCCTCGACGTCGGTCGCGTCGAGCACGACGAACGCCGAGCCGCGGCCGGCGCGGTCGGAGACGATGGACAGCAGCCAGCCGTCGTCCTCGGCGGTGCCGCCCGCGGCCGGCACGAACACCGCCTCGCCGGCGGCCAGGCCGTCGTCCAGGCGGTGCACGGTGGCGCGACCGGACGGCAGGTCGTACTTGACGATGCCGTCGCCGTCCGACTCGGGCCCGGTGACGGAGCCGGTGACCGCGTAGGCGTACCGGTTGCCGAGGCCGACCCGGTCGTCGTTCAGGGTGGGGAACTCCACCGGGCGGTCGTCCAGCGGTTCCTCGGTGGCGCGGCCGGTGGCCGGGTCGAGTGTCCAGCGGTAGAGCCGGGCGGCGCCGGTGGCGGCGGCCGCGGCGGCGGGGTCGGCGGTGCCGCCGATGCCGGACCAGATCCGGTTGAAGTCGGCGGGGGAGTAGCGGGCCGCGTCGAGCACGATCCGCCCCGCCTGGTCCTCGCGCGCGTTGGAGACGTGGAAGACGTAGCACGGGTCGATGTCGTACCAGGTGACGTCGCCGCCGCGGGGCATCACGCCGAGCCTGGCGCCGTAGGCGTCGTCCCAGCGGACCGGCATGCCGGTGCCGGCCAGGGACAGGTCGAACACGGCCGGCAGGTCCATCCACACCACGTGGTTCTCGGTGATCGCGAAGTCGTGCGCCATCGTCGGCCCCGGTACGTCGATGACGCGGCTCTCCACGAGCTCCCCAGCGGCGGAGAGCCGGTGGTAGGTCAGGTACGGCGGGAAAAAGCCGTAGCCGAAGAAGTGCAGCTCCCCGGTGAGCGGGTGCAGCTTCGGGTGGGCGGTCATCGCGGTGGTGAGCCGGCCGCCGAAGTCGACCGGGCCGAGCGTCTCCAGCTCGGGACTGATCTCGTACGGCAGGCCGGCCTCCACCAGCGCCAGGATGCGGTCACCGCACGGGATGACGTGCGTGTTCGCGGGGACCGCGGCCAGGTCGACGCTCAGGTCGGGGCGGACGTACTCGGCGCCCCCCTCCATGGACTTGGTACGGACCCAGCGGTTGCGGTACCACTCGGCGCGGCCGTCGCGCAGCCGCAGGCCGTGCAGCATGCCGTGGCCGGCGAACCAGTGCCCGGGGTCCTCGCCCGGGCGCGGGTTGGGGCCGTTGCGGAAGTAGCGGCCGGTCAGCTCGGCCGGCAGGGAGCCGGTGACGTCGAGCTCGACGGCGTCGATCTCGTCCGGCACGGGTGCGAGGTGGCCCTGCAGATATAGGGGCCGGGAGGTGTTCGCGGTCTCCGTCATGCCCACAAACTGACATGTAAGCCACGTACATGTCAATGGCGGAACATCGGCGGTTTCACGAGCCGGCGCCGGACGCGCTGACACGGCTCCGCCGCTACCTGCTCGCCGTGATGATCCGGCAGGGCCGGGACGAGGGCACCTTCGACGTGACGCATCCCGACGAGACCGCCGTCATCGTCGCGGGGATGGGGCTGCAGCTCGCCGACGCGCTGATCGACGCGTTCAGCGAGCCGGCGGCGGGCGAGCGCCGTACGGCGCTGGTGCGGGCCTCGCTCGAGGCGCTCGAGCGCGTGCTCGGCGCTCCGGCGGGGTCGCTCGCCGATCTCACGCCCACGATCGCGGACGCCACGATGCTGTCCGGCTGAGCGGCGGCCGGGCCGGCGCGCACGTCGCCGGGCGGGCTCTCGTCGCTGCTCACATGTCGCGGATGACATGTGGAATCGGACATGTATGATCCGGGGGCATGTCGCTGCGGTACGCCCTGCTCGGCCTGCTCGCCTACGAGCCGGCCAGCGGATACGCGCTGACCAAGAGCTTCGAGCACCACGTGGGGCGGTACGCCTGGCAGGCCGGGCACACCCGGATCTACCCGGAGCTGAACAAGCTCGCCGCCGACGGGCTCATCGAGGTCGCCGAGGAGGGCGCGCGCGGCCGGATCACGTACGCGATCACCGAGCCGGGGCGGGCCGCGCTGCGGGAGTGGATGATGACCCCGCCCGCCGCGCGCAAGGTCCGCGACGAGGACGTGCTGCGGCTGTTCCTGATGTCCGCGCTGCCGCCGGAGGACTCCCGGCGGCTGCTGAAGGCGATCATCGAGGACTGTGCCGGGGAGATCGACGAGCTGCGGGACACCATCGCCATGCTCGACGAGGACTGCGCCGAGGCGGGCGAGCGGCTGCCGTTCGGCCGCCTCGCCGCCGAGTACGGCCTCCGCACGTACGAGACCCGCCGCGACTGGGCCCTCTGGGCCCTCGCCCGCCTCGAGTCCCACTGACGCCCCGGCGGTTCCCTCGGCGATCGGTGCGGAGGGGCCGCCGGCCCGGCCGCACGGCAGGCCCGCGCGGGCCCGGGGTCAGGGCGCGGGCGGGAGGAGGGCGGCGATGCCGTCGAGGAGGCGGGCGAGGCCGAACTCGAAGGCGCGGTCCGGGTCGTACGCGGCCTCGAGGTCCGCGCCCGCGGCGGCGCCGACCCGCGCCGCCACCGGGTAGCGCTCGGCGTCGAAGACCTTCTCCAGCAGCGGCGCGCTGATCTCCCACCACGCGTCGTCGCTCAGCCCGCTGCGCCGCTCAGCCTCGCTCTGGGCCAGCGTCGCCCGCGTCGCCCCGCTTACGTACTCGGCGAGCAGCGTCAGCACCGCGTCCATCTGCACGTCGGACAGCCCGATGCCGTCGATGGCGCGCAGGTCGGCCTCGTACAGGGCCAGCGTGCCCGGGCCGAGCAGCGGCCGGGACAGCGGCGCCACCTGCGCCAGCCACGGGTGGCCGAGGTGCATGGCGCGGGTGCGGCGGGCGATCGCGGTCACCCGCGCGCGCCAGTCCCCGGACGGCGGCCCGTCCGCGCCCGAGGACCGGGCGGCGTCCCCCTGCACGGCGTCCACCATGAGCTGGATCAGCTCGTCCTTGCCGGGGATGTAGGTGTACAGCGCCATGGGGGACAGGCCGACGTCGTCGGCGACCCGGCGCATGGACAGCGCCTCCAGGCCCTCCCCGTCGGCGGCCCGTACGGCGGCGGCGACGATCTCCGGCACGGACGTGCGCGGCCGCGGTCCCTTGCGCGGGCGCTCGGCGAGCCCCCAGAGCAGCTCCATGACCCGCTTGATCGACTCGCCCTGCCCGTCCTTGCTCATCCTCGCATTCTTTCCCGCCCGTTCTCCGTATGGCGTACAGTATAGTTTTCCGTATGCCATACAGAGAAATCGAGCTGGCGGTGGCGTGGCCGCTGCTGGGCATCGCGGTGCTGGCGCCGCTGTCGGTGCGGCGATACCGGCGGCTGGACCGGTGACCCGCCGGCCGACCCCGCTGCGGTACGGGGGTCCTAGTGGCCGCGCGGCGCGTACATGATCACGGCCATGCCGGCCAGGCAGATCAGTGCACCCGCCACGTCGAAACGGTCGGGACGGTAGCCGTCCGCGACCATCCCCCAGGCGATCGAACCGGCCACGAAGACGCCGCCGTAGGCGGCCAGCACCCGCCCGAAGTGCGCGTCCGGCTGCAGGGTGGCGACGAACCCGTACAGGCCGAGTGCGATCACGCCCGCGCCGATCCACAGCCAGCCGCGGTGCTCGCGTACGCCCTGCCAGACCAGCCAGGCACCGCCGATCTCGAGCACAGCGGCGAGGGCGAACAGGACGGCGGACCTGGCGACGAGCACGGAGTCCCCCTCTCTGGCCGGGCTACGGCCGCGCTCTTAACTCTCTGTGTTGGCGGGAACATACATGATGCGGCGTTTTCCGCCGTACGGGGCCATCGGGGAGGTCGTCGTGAACGCCCGTCCGCTCGACCGGTTTCTCGCGGACGCCGGCCCGGTCAGCGAGGGCCAGCCCGCGTGGGAGCCGAGCGACGGCCCGGTGCCCGCGCTCTACCTGGGCCACGGCGCGCCACCGCTGCTGGACGACGAGCCGTGGATGGGGGAGCTGTTCGACTGGGCGCAGTCGATGCCCAAGCCGGCCGGCGTGCTGATCGTCAGCGCGCACTGGGAGGCGGCGCCGCCCAACCTGACCAGCCCGCTGGCCGACACGCCGCTGGTGTACGACTTCTCCGGCTTCGACCCGCACTACTACCGGCTCACCTATCCCACCCCCGGCGCGGGCGCGCTCGCGGCGCAGGTGCGGTCGGTGATGCCCGCCGGCCAGCCGGTGTACGTGCACCCCGACCGGGGGCTGGACCAGGGCGCCTGGGTGCCGCTGACCGCGATGTACCCGCTGGGGGACGTGCCGGTGCTGCAGCTCAGCATGCCCACGCTGGAGCCGGAGCGGCTGCTGCGGATGGGGGAGCTGCTGCGGCCCCTGCGCGAGGAGGGCGTACTGATCGTCGGGTCGGGGTTCATGACGCACGGGCTGCCGTACCTGACCCTGGAGAACATGAACGGCCCGGGCTCGCCGCCGGCCTGGTCCCGCGAGTTCGACGCGTGGGCGGCCGCGGCGCTGGCCAAGGGGGACGTGGACACGCTCGCCGCGTTCCGCGACCTGGCGCCCGGGATGCCGTACGCGCACCCCACCATCGAGCACTACAGCCCGATCTTCGTCACGCTCGGCGCGGCCACCACCCCCGGGAGCCCGGTGGAGACCACCGTCGAGGGCTTCTGGTGGGGCCTGTCCAAGCGCTCCTTCCAGGTCACCTGAGCGGCGGCACCGGCCCGGCGGGTCAGGCGGACTTCTCGCCGCGCTCCTCGTCGTCGATCAGGTCGCGGGGCACGAGGGTCGGGTTGACGTTGTCCAGCACGGTGTCGCGGGTGACCACGACCCGGGCCACGTCCTCCCGGCTGGGCACCTCGTACATGCAGTTGAGCAGGACCTCTTCGAGGATGGCGCGGGTGGCGCGGGCCCCCGTACGGCGCAGCATGGCCTGCTCGGCGATGGCCTCCAGCGCGTCGACCGTGAACTCCAGCTCCACGCCGTCCATCTCGAACAGCGCCTTGTACTGGCGGACGAGCGCGTTGCGGGGCTCGGTGAGGATCTGGATGAGCGACTCGCGGGACAGCGGGCGCAGCGTGGAGATCATCGGCAGCCGGCCCACGAACTCCGGGATCAGGCCGAACTTCAGCAGATCCTCCGGCATGACGTCGGCGAACGCGTCCTCGGTCTCCCGGTCCCGCTTGGTGGGGATGGCGGCGCCGAAGCCGGCGCCGGTGCTGGTGGCCCGCCGCTGGATGATCTGCTCCAGCCCGGCGAACGCGCCGCCGCAGATGAACAGCACGTTCGTGGTGTCGATCTGGATGAACTCCTGCTGCGGGTGTTTCCGCCCGCCCTGCGGCGCCACGTTGGCCACCGTGCCCTCGAGGATCTTCAGCAGCGCCTGCTGAACGCCCTCACCGGAGACGTCGCGGGTGATCGACGGGTTCTCGCTCTTGCGGCCCACCTTGTCGATCTCGTCGATGTAGATGATGCCGGTCTCGGCCTTCTTCAGGTCGTAGTCGGCGGCCTGGATGAGCTTGAGCAGGATGTTCTCGACGTCCTCGCCGACGTAGCCGGCCTCGGTCAGGGAGGTGGCGTCGGCGATCGCGAACGGCACGTCGAGCATCCGCGCCAGGGTCTGCGCGAGCAGCGTCTTACCGGAGCCGGTCGGGCCGAGCAGCAGGATGTTGGACTTGCCGAGCTCCACCAGCTCGGGGTCGTCGCCGCGGCGTGGCCGCCCGGCCTCCGCGCGGACCCGCTTGTAGTGGTTGTAGACCGCCACCGAAAGGGTGCGCTTGGCGCCCTCCTGGCCGACGATGTACTGGTCGAGGAAGGCGTGGATCTCCTGCGGCTTGGGCAGCTCCACCGGGCCCGGGGCGGGCAGCTCGGCCAGATCCTCCTCGATGAGCTCGTTGCAGAGCTCGACGCACTCGTCGCAGACGCAGATGCGGCCGGGACCCGCGATCAGCTTCTTGACCTGCTTCTGACTCTTCCCGCAGAAGGTGCACTTCAGCAGGTCGCCGCCGTCACCGATGCGTGTCACTGAGCATGGTCCCCTCGGTGTCGGTGAGATCCGGTGAGCTCGGTGCCTTCCGCGGACAAGCGGAGCCCTTCCGAACACGGTATCTCGGATCGGGGACCAATCGGGCGCACCGCGCTGTCGGTGGTGGTGTCCTCGGGCCGCCGGTAGCGGATCCGGCCGTCCTCGCCGGACACCGGGACGTATCCGGCGTGTCGCAGCCGCCTCTCGTACCGGGCGTGCCGCCACCGGTTGAGCGCCACCATCGCGGCCAGCAGCAGCACGATGGTCGCCCACATGGCGACGATGAGCCACACCGGGGCGGTCTCGCCGGGCGGCCGCTGCCGGGCGAACTCGACGCCCGCAACCGCGCCGGCGGTGGTGAGCACGGCCGCCACGACCGGGCCGAGCACGCCGAGCCGGCCGGTGACGTCGTACCCGATTCGGGCCTCGATCAGCGCCAGCTCGCCGCGGATCCGGGGCAGCGGGCGGAGCCGGCCGAACGCGGCGGCGCGCAGCCCGGGCAGCGCCTCGCCGGGGATGCCGCCGTACGGGAACCGCTCGCGGGCCTCCGCCTCGCGGGCCCGCCCGGCCGGGCCGGTGTCGCGGACCAGGGTGACCCGGACGCTGCGGCTGCGCCCCCCGGTCTCCCGGGCGTCGTCGTACGCGTAGCCGTACCGCTCGGCGAGGTACACCAGCGGGGCGATCCGCCCGATCCGCCGGGCCGACAGCCGGACCTCTTCACCGTCCGACATCTCCCGGAACAACCGCTGAACCTGCCGATACCGCATCGCCTGGAGCGTAACCGCACGGAAGCCCCGGAACCACCGCCCGACACGGGTGGTTCGCCGTGTTCGCCACGGTTGCGGCCGAGACGGGACCTCACAGCGGCGGGTCGGCGGTGTGCGCGGAATGTTTCGGGGGGTGAACACGGGGGCGTACGGGGTGTAACGCGGCGTTCCTAGCGTGCGGGGCTACGCGGTGACGCAGGGGGCTTCGCCGTACGGACCACGAGTTCCCGGACGATCCGGAGGGGCGATGCGCGCGGGACGGACGATCGACCGCTGGGAGCCGGACGATCCGGCGTTCTGGGAGGAGACCGGCGCGCGGGTGGCGCGGCGCAACCTGACCTTCTCGATCTTCTCCGAGCACCTCGGCTTCTCGATCTGGACGATGTGGAGCGTGGTGACCGTCGCGATGACGGCGTCCCGCGGCTTCCACTTCACCGTCGACCAGCTGTTCTGGCTGGTGTCGCTGCCGAACCTGCTCGGCTCGCTGCTGCGCGTCCCGTACACGTTCATGCCGGCGATCATCGGCGGCCGCACCTGGACGGCGGTCAGCGCCGCGCTGCTGCTGATCCCCACCGGCCTGCTCAGCGTGGCGCTCGGGGACCCGGACACGCCTTACTGGGTGTTCCTCGCCATCTCCGCCACGGCCGGTTTCGGCGGCGGCAACTTCTCCTCCAGCATGGCCAACATCACGCACTTCTACCCGGAGAAGCGGCAGGGCTGGGCGCTGGGCCTGAACGCGGCCGGCGGCAACATCGGCGTGTCCAGCGTGCAGCTGCTGGTCCCCGCGGCGATCGCCGTGTTCGGGATCATGGCGGCCGGGCTGATGTGGATCCCGCTGATCGTCGCCGCCGCGGTCTGCGCCTGGCTGTCCATGAACAACCTGAGCGGCGCCAAGGCGGACGTACGGGAGCAGCTGTCGGTGACCCGGCGCGCGCAGACCTGGGTGATGTCGGTCATCTACATCGGCACGTTCGGCTCGTTCATCGGCTACTCCTCGGCGTTTCCGCTGCTCATCAAGACGCAGTTCCCGGAGACCGGGGCGGCCGGGCTGGCGTTCCTCGGCGCGCTGGTGGGGTCGCTGTCCCGGCCGCTGGGCGGCAGGCTCGCCGACCGGATCGGCGGCGCCCGCGTCACCGTGGCCGTGTTCGCCGGCATGGGGATCGGCGTGTACGGGGTGTGGCAGGCGCTGTCCGCCCGCTCCTTCGCCGGGTTCCTCGCGGCGTTCCTGTTCCTGTTCGTCGTCACCGGGCTGGGCAACGGCTCCACGTACCGGATGATCCCGGCGATCTTCCGGGCGCGGGCGCTGCGCGACGCCCCCGCCGGGGTGAGCCGGGAGGCGGTGCTGGCGGCGGCGCGGCGGGAGTCATCGGCGGCGCTCGGCCTCATCGGCGCGGTCGGCGCGCTGGGCGGCTTCCTCATCCCGCGCTCCTTCGGCTCCTCCATCGCCGCGACCGGCGGGGTCGGCGCGGCGCTGGCCGGGTTCGTCGTCTTCTACGCGGTCTGCCTGGGCCTGACCTGGTGGTGCTACCTGCGCAAGCGGGTCGCCGTCGCGGCCGTGCCCAGCCTGGCGGGGGCCGGGGTGTGACCCCCGTACGGGATCCGGCCGCATTTAACACCGAAGTGACAGAGGGGACCCAGTGGTGAAACCGCAGGCCCACAGGATCGTGGACATGCCGAACAGGGCGGTGGATGCCCGGAAGCCGGGCGTTGGGGCGAGCGCCCGGACCGGGGCCACCCACTGCCCCTACTGCGCTCTGCAGTGCGGCATGACCGTGGCCCCCGCCGGTGAGGGCGCCGACGGGGCCACGGTGACCATCTCCCCCCGTGACGACGTGGCGGCCGGTCACGGGGGGCCCTCCACGGAGGGCCCCGCCGGTGGCGGGCTCTGCCAGAAGGGCTGGACGGCCGGCGACCTGCTCACCACCGCCGGCCGTCTCACGACCCCGCTGCTGCGGGACGAGCGCGGCGCCCCGCTGCGCGCGGTCGGCTGGGGCGCCGCGCTGTCGCGCGTCACCGCAGAGATCCAGCGCGTCCAGGCCCGGTACGGCCGGAACGCGGTGGCGGTCTTCGGCGGTGGCGGCCTGACCAACGAGAAGGCCTACCAGCTCGGCAAGTTCGCCCGGGTCGCGCTGCGCACCGCGAACATCGACTACAACGGCCGGTTCTGCATGAGCTCCGCGGCGGCCGCCGCGGACCGCGCGTTCGGCCTGGACCGCGGGCTGCCGTTCCCGTTGGAGGACGTGGCCGCCGCCGAGGTGGTGTTCCTCGCGGGCGCGAACGTGGCGGAGACGATGCCGCCGTTCCTGCGGCACCTGCGCGACCCCGCCGGTACACGCACCCTGATCGTCGCCGACCCGCGCCGCACCCCGACCGCCGCGCCGGCCGGGATCCACCTGCAGCTCACCCCCGGCACCGACCTGGCGCTGGCCAACGGGCTGCTGCACCTGGCGCTGGTGGAGGGCCTGGCCGACGAGGCGTACATCGCCGCGCGCACCTCCGGCTTCGCCGCCGTACGGGACCATGTGCTGGCCCGGTACTGGCCGGAGCGGGTGGAGCGGATCACCGGCGTACCGGTGCCGGCGTTGCGGGAGGCCGTACGGGCGCTGGCCGCGGCCCGTACCGCGATCATCCTCACCGGCCGCGGCGCCGAGCAGCACGCCACCGGCACCGACACCGTCACCGCGTTCATCAACCTGGCGCTCGCGCTCGGCCTGCCCGGCCGGCCCGGCTCCGGGTACGGGGCGCTGACCGGGCAGGGCAACGGGCAGGGCGGCCGCGAACACGGGCAGAAGGCCGACCAGCTGCCCGGGTACCGCCGCATCGACGACCCGGCCGCCCGCGCGCACGTCGCCGCGGTGTGGGGGGTCGACCCGGCGGATCTTCCCGGGCCGGGGCGTTCCGCGACCGAGCTGCTGGCCGCCGCCGGCACCCCGGGCGGGCCGCGGGCGTTGCTGCTGTTCGGCTCCAACCCGGTGATCTCCGCGCCGGGCGGTGTCGCCGACGCGCTGGACCGGCTCGACTTCCTCGCCGCCGCCGACTTCGTCGACTCGGAGACGGCGCGCCGTGCCGACGTGCTGCTGCCGGTCACCCAGTGGGCGGAGGAGGCCGGCACGATGACGAACCTGGAGGGGCGGGTACGGCTGCGCCGCCGCTGCGTGGACCCGCCGCCGGGGGTCCGTACGGACCTGGAGGTGCTCGCCGAGTTGGCCGGGCGGCTCGGGGCGGCCGGCTTCTCCGCCGACCCCGCCGCGGTCTTCGACGAGCTGGCGCGGGCCAGCGCCGGGGGGATCGCCGACTACGCGGGCATGAGCCACGCCCGGATCGACGCCGATTGGGGGCTGTTCTGGCCCTGCCCGGACGCCGCCCACCCGGGCACGCCGCGGCCGTTCACGGACCGGTTCGCGCACCCGGACGGGCGGGCCCGGTTCACCGTGGCCGGACACCGCGGGCCCGCCGAGTCCCCGGACACCGGGTACCCGCTGTATCTGACCACCGGCCGGCAGCTCGCGCAGTATCAGAGCGGCGCCCAGACCCGCCGGGTGGCGGACCTGCTGAAGACGGCGCCCGGACCGTACGCGGAGATCCACCCGGACCTGGCCGCCCGACACGACGTCGCCGACGGCACGCCGGTGCGCCTGACGACCCGCCGCGGCACCATCACCGTCCCGGCCAGACTGACCTCGGCGATCCGCGCCGACACCGTGTTCGTGCCCTTCCACTGGCCCGGCGCAGGCCGCGCCAACACCCTCACCAACCCCGCGCTGGACCCGGTATCACGAATGCCAGAGTTCAAGGTCTGCGCCGTCCACCTGGAACGCGCAGGCCCACCGGGCACCTCCGAAGCCCCGGGCCCCGCCGACCATGACGCGCGCAACCCGGCCACCCACGACCCCGCCGAGGTGCGGGGCGGTGCGGGGGAGGCGGCGTGACCGCCCGGGTGCCGCGGCGCATTGTCGTCGTGGGGAACGGCATGGCCGGGGCGCGGACCGTGGAGGAGATCGTGCGGCAGGCGCCGGGCGGCACCACGGTGACCGTGTTCGGCGCGGAGCCGTTCCGCCCGTATAACCGGATCCTGCTGTCCGACGTGCTGGCCGGAGCCGCCGACCCCGGGCACATCCACCTGCACGACGAGGCCTGGTACGCCCGCCACGGCGTGGACGCGCGCAACGGTGTCACCGTGACCGGGATCGACA
Organism: Streptosporangiales bacterium; assembly: GCA_009380095.1. Lineage (GTDB taxonomy): Bacteria > Actinomycetota > Actinomycetes > Streptosporangiales > Streptosporangiaceae > WHSL01. The sequence goes on from WHSL01000067.1 coordinate 14,374, forward strand.
CCGCCCGCCGCGAGGTTCGTTCCGATGACGGCGCGGTCATCGGGTACGACGCACTGGTCCTCGCCACCGGCTCCGCTCCGGTGGTGCCGCCGCTGCGGGGCCTCGACACGACGGCGCTGCCGGCGCGGGTCGTGCCGTTCCGTACGCTCGCAGACTGCCACGCGATCATCGACGCCGCGGCGGCGCCGCCCCCCTCACCCGTGGTGGCGAGCGCCGGACGCCGGGTGGAACCGGAGCGCCGGGACGGGGAAGGCGTGGCCGGCCCGCTGCACGAGCGTGGCCCGGCCGGCGCCGGGCGGGCGGTCGTGCTGGGCGGCGGCCTCCTCGGTGTGGAGGCGGCACGCGGCCTGGCCCGCCGTGGCCTGCGCGTCGACCTGATCCACCTGGCCGGCCACCTCATGGAGCGGCAGCTCGACGATGCCGCCGGCGCGATGCTCGCCGACACGCTCACCGGGCTGGGCGTCACCACCCGCACCTCCGCGCACGCCGCCGCCGTCCACCACGACGACGCCGGGTTCACCGCGGTGGAGCTCGCCGACGGCACCCACGTCGAGGCCGGATTGCTCGTGCTGGCCTGCGGGGTCCGCCCCGACGTGGCGCTGGCCCGCGCGGCCGGACTCGCCGTCGAGCACGGGGTAGTCGTGGACGACCGGCTACGCAGCGTCACCGACCCGCACGTGTACGCCGTGGGGGACTGCGCACAGGCCTCCGGCACCGTGTACGGGCTCGTCGCCCCCGCCTGGGAGCAGGCCGCGGTCCTCGCCGCCCACCTCACCGGCACCGACCCCGCCGCCCGCTACCACGGCTCCCGCCTGGTCACCCGCCTCAAGGCCGGCGGCGTCGACCTAGCCGCCATGGGCGAGACCCACACCCTCCACGGCGACCCCACCACCCGCCCCTGCACCGCCGACGCGGCCGCTACCGCTAATGGGGCCGCCGACGGAACCGCTACCGGGAGCGTCAACGGGGCGGCCGACGCGGCGGGCCTCAACGCTGCGGATACCCGCACCGCGGAGATCCCCACCGCGGGCGCCGCCGAGGTGTTGAGTTTCACCGACCCGGCGCGCGGAACGTACAAGAAGCTCGTGATCCGGGACGGGCGGCTGACCGGCGCGATCCTGCTGGGGGAGCTCGGCACCGCCGGGGCGGTCACGCAGCTGTTCGACCGGGGCGACCCGGTGCCCGCCGACCGGCTCACGCTCCTGTTCGGCCCGGCCCGCGGCGACACGCCCGTGCCCGCCGCGAGCCCCGCGCTGATGCCGGGCGACGCCCAGGTCTGCCGCTGCAACGACGTCACCAAGCGTGCCATCACCACCGCCTGGGCCGCCGGCGCCCGCGACCCCGCCGCCGTGTCCGCCGCCACCCGCGCCACCACCGGCTGCGGAAGCTGCCTCAACACCGTCGAAGGCCTACTCACCTGGCTCAACGACCAGGACCCCGCCACCGCGTCCGCCGAGGAACGCCGGGAACCGACATCCCCCGCGCCCGCCGGGGAGCGGCAGGAAGAACCCGCATCCACCGGGACCGCCGGGAGTGGGCAGGAAACGCCCGTCGCCGTGAGCATTGAGGGAGCACGCTCGTGACCGCCGCCCCGTCGCGTCAGGACCGACCGCTGATCGTCGCCGGCTACGGCATGGCCGCGCACCGGCTCCTCACCGCCCTGGGGGACCGCGGCGACACGCGGCCCGTCGTGGTCTTCGGCGAGGAACCACATCCCGCCTACGACCGCGTCCACCTCTCCGGGTATCTCGAGGAGGGCGACCCCGAGCAGGGCGCCCGCCGGCTGCGGCTCCCCGAGATCGACGCGCCGAACGTCACGCTGCGCCTCGGGGAGCGCGTCACCGCCGTGGACCGGACCGCCCGTACCGTCACCACCTCCACCGGGGACACCCTCGGCTACGAAACGCTGGTGCTGGCCACCGGCTCGGCGCCGTTCGTGCCGCCCCTGCCCGGCCACGACCTCCCCGGCTGCTTCGTCTACCGCACCCTCGACGACCTCGACGCCATCCGCGCGCACGCCCAGGCCAACCCCGGCACCGGCGTGGTGATCGGCGGCGGCCTGCTCGGCCTGGAAGCCGCCGGCGCCCTGCGCGGCCTCGGCCTGGACACCCACGTGGTCGAGCTGGCGCCCTGGCTGATGCCCCGCCAGCTCGACGCCGGCGGGGGAGAGGCGCTGCGGCAGCACGTCGAGAACCTCGGCGTCACCGTGCACGCCGGCACCGCCACAGGGGAGATCCGGCCCGGCCCGGACGGCGCGGCCGCCGCGCTGGCCCTGGCCGACGGCACCACCGTGGACACCCGCACGGTGGTGTTCTCCGCCGGGATCCGTCCCCGCGACGAGCTCGCCCGCCAGGCCGGGCTCCCGGTCGCCGAACGCGGCGGCGTCCTCGTCGACACGCACTGCCGCACCGAGGACCCGTACGTCTACGCCATCGGCGAGTGCGCCGCCGTCGAGGGCACCGTGTACGGCCTCGTCGCCCCCGGCAACGCCATGGCCGACGTGGTCGCCGCCCGCCTGACCGGCGACGGGACCCGCGGCCCGTTCGGCGGCGCCGACGCCGACACCTCCACCCGGCTGAAGCTCCTCGATGTGGAGGTCGCCGGCTTCGGCGACCCGCAACCGGACGGCGATGTCCTCGACGTCACCTACGCCGACCCCGTCACCGGCGTCTACAAGCGGCTCATCCTCAGCGACGACGCCCGCACCCTGCTCGGCGGCGTACTCGTCGGCGACGGCGAGGCCTACCCCGCACTGCGCGCCTGCCTCGGCGGTCCACTGCCGGACGCCCCCGACAAGCTGCTGTTCCCCGGCGGCGCCGACCCCGGCGCCGGCCTCCCCGACGAGGCCCGCGTATGCAGCTGCAACAACGTCACCAAGGCCGGCATCGTCGCCGCCATCGACGCCGGCACCACCGCGATGCCCGAGCTGAAGGCCTGCACCCGCGCCGGCGCCACCTGCGGCAGCTGCGTACCGCTGATGAAGAAGATCCTCGACGAACGGCTCACCGCGACCGGCCGCACCGTCTCCCACGCGCTGTGCGAGCACTTCCCGCACAGCCGCCGCGAGCTGTACGACATTGTCGCCGTCCGCGGCATCACCACGTTCTCCCAGGTCATCGCCGAACACGGCAGCGGCCGCGGCTGCGACATCTGCAAGCCCGCCGTCGCCTCCATCCTGGCCGGGCTCCGCGGCGGGCACGTCCTCGACGGCGAGGCCGCCACCTTGCAGGACACCAACGACCACTTCCTCGCCAACCTGCAGAAGAACGGCACGTACTCGGTGGTCCCACGCGTCCCCGGCGGCGAGATCACCCCCGAGAGGCTCATCGTGATCGGCGAGGTCGCCCGCGACTTCGGCCTCTACACCAAGATCACCGGCGGGCAGCGCATCGACATGTTCGGCGCCCGCGTCGACCAGCTCCCCGCCATCTGGCGCCGCCTGGTGGACGCCGGCTTCGAGTCCGGGCACGCGTACGGCAAGGCCCTGCGCACCGTGAAGTCCTGCGTCGGCTCCACCTGGTGCCGGTACGGCGTCCAGGACTCCGCCGGTCTCGCCGTCGCCCTCGAACTGCGCTACCGCGGCCTGCGCTCACCCCACAAGATCAAGGCCGCGGTGTCCGGCTGCGCCCGAGAGTGCGCCGAGGCCAACAGCAAGGACTTCGGCGTGATCGCCACCGAGAACGGCTGGAACCTGCTGGTCGGCGGCAATGGCGGCTTCCGCCCCCGGCATGCCGCGACGCTCGCCGCCGACCTCACCACCGAGGAGCTCATCCGCTACGTGGACCGCTTCCTGATGTACTACATCCGCACCGCGGACCGGCTGCAGCGCACCGCCACCTGGATCGAGGACCTGGACGGCGGCCTCGACCACCTCCGCGACGTCATCATCGGCGACTCCCTCGGCATCTGCGCCGACCTCGACGCCGCCATGGAACGCCACATCGGCGACTACACCGACGAATGGGCCGCCACCCTCGCCGACCCGGACAAGCTGCGCCGTTTCGTATCCTTTGTGAACGCCCCCGGCACCCCCGACCCGAGCATCGCCTTCGAGGTCGAACGCGAACAGATCAAACCGGTCCTCATCGGACCCGATCTGGAGGTGGTCCGCAAGTGAGCCGGGAGCGAACCGTACGCAGCGCGTGGAGTGGACGCCGCCCATCCGCCTGGCGCAACCCCGATCCCAGCGCGGCGGCCGCGGAGCGCGTGAGGAAGGTGAGCGACCAATGAGAACTGACGCCATCCTGCCGGCCGACCCGCGGGTGTCCCGCGTCACCGGGCGGGTGCACACCGGCTCCATCGCCACCGGCGACTGGCTCGACGTGTGCCACCACGCCGAGCTCGAACCCGAGCGCGGCGCCTGCGCGCTGGTGCGGGGCCAGCAGGTCGCACTGTTCCGTACGCACGACGGCACGGTGCACGCGCTGTCCAACTACGACCCCTTCAGCGGCGCGTACGTGCTGTCCCGCGGCATCGTCGGCACCCGCGGCGACACTCCGACCGTGGCCTCACCCATGTACAAGCAGGTGTTCGACCTGCGTACCGGCCGCTGCCTCGACGACCCCGAGGTCACCGTCCCCGCCTATCCGGTACGGGTCCGGGACGGCCGCGTCGAGGTGGCGCTGCCATGACCCGGACGCCCCCGTCCACCGGCGCGCCACCGGGCGCCGGCACCCCGCTGGCCGGCTACACCGTCGGCGTCACCGCGGCGCGGCGCCGCGACGAGCTGGCCGCGCTGCTGGAACGCCGCGGCGCCCGCGTCGTGCAGGGCCCGGCGATCCGGCTCGTACCGCTGGCCGACGACGCCCGGCTGCACGCCGCCACCGACGCCTGCCTGCGCGGCCCCATCGACGACGTGGTGGTCACCACCGGCATCGGGTTCCGCGCCTGGATCGAGACCGCCGACGGCTGGGGGCTCGGCCCGCGGCTGCTGCGCCGGCTCGCCACCGCCCGCATCCTCGCCCGCGGCCCCAAGGCCCGCGGCGCGCTGCGCGCAGCCGGCCTGCGCGAGGCCTGGTCACCGGACTCCGAGGCCTGCGCCGAGCTGCAGGAACACCTGATCACCGGCGGCGTGGCCGGGCGGCGCATCGCCGTACAGCTGCACGGCGAGCAGCACCCCGAGCTGCCCGCCGCGCTGCGCGCCGCCGGCGCCGAGGTCATCGAGGTGCCGGTGTACCGGTGGGCGCCGCCCGCCGACACCGGCCCGCTGGACCGGCTGATCCGCCGCGCCGTCACCGGCACCCTCGACTCGCTCGTCTTCACCTCCGCCCCCGCCGTCGAGGGCACCCTGCGCGCCGCCGCCGCCGCGGGCCTGCGGGACCGCCTGCTGGACACGATGCGCGGCGACGTGGTCGCCTGCTGCGTCGGCCCGGTCACCGCGGCGCCACTGCTGCGCCACGGCATCGCGCCGCTGCAGCCGGAACGCGGCCGCCTCGGCGCCCTCGTACGGACCCTCTGCGCGGAGCTGCCACCCCGCCGCGGCCGGCACCTGCTCGTCTCCGGGCACACCGTGGAGCTGCGCGGCCACGCCGTCCTGGTGGACGGCCTGCTGCGCACCCCCGCACCCGCCCCGATGACCGTGCTGCGCGCCCTGGCGCGGCGCCCCGGGCACGTCGTGTCCCGCGCCGCCCTGCGCGACACGCTGTCCGCCGACGCCGACGAGCACGCCGTGGAGATGGCCGTCAACCGGCTCCGCCGTGCCCTCGGCGCCCCCGGTCTGGTGCGGACCGTCGTCAAACGCGGCTACCGCCTGGCCTGCGAACCCGTACGGGAACAAGCCTCGTGATGTGCCACAGCACAAACCCCTGGGCACAAAATTCAGCGTGAGAAGCTAAAGTGGGTCACGGCCGAGAGGCGCTGCAACGGGCCTCAAGCCCGCCACGCTCGGCCCCTGATGGAAACAAGGGCGCCTCCTGACGATCAGGAGGTGCACGGGTTGACCACCACCGGACTGCGGGCCCTGCTCGACGAGCGCACGGCCGTCCTCGACGGGGCGTGGGGCACCATGCTGCAGGGCGCGTCGCTGACCCCCGCCGACTTCCGCGGCGACCGCTTCGCCGGCCATCCGCAGGACGTCACCGGCGACCCCGACCTGCTCAACCTGACCCGTCCCGACGTGGTCCTGGACGTGCACCGGCAGTACCTCGCGGCCGGCGCCGACATCACCACCACCAACACGTTCACCGCCACCAGCATCGGCCAGGCCGACTACGGCATGCAGGCCCACGTGCGGGAGATGAACCTGGCCGGGGCCCGGCTGGCCCGGCAGGCCGCCGAGGAGTACGGCGGGCGGGATTATCGAAGCAAGCGCTGGGTGGCCGGCTCCATCGGCCCGCTCAACGTCACCCTGTCGCTGTCGCCGAAGGTGGAGGACCCCGCGTACCGGGCCGTCACCTACGAGCAGGTCAAGGACTCCTACGCGGAGCAGATCGCGGCGCTCGCCGAGGGCGGCGTGGACGTGCTGCTCGTCGAGACCATCTTCGACACCCTCAACGCCAAGGCCGCCATCTCCGCCGCCCGCGAGGCCGCCCCCGGGCTGCCGCTGTGGATCTCGGTGACCATCGTCGACGCCTCCGGCCGCACCCTGTCCGGGCAGACCGTCGAGGCGTTCTGGGCCGCGATCGAGCACGCCGACCCGCTCGTCGTGGGCGTCAACTGCGCGCTCGGCGCGGACGAGATCCGCCCGTACGTCGCCGACCTGCACCGCCTCGCGCACACCTACACCGCCTGCCACCCCAACGCCGGGCTTCCCAACGCGTTCGGCGGCTACGACCAGACCCCCGCCGAGGCCGCCCGGCTGATCGGCGAGTTCGCCCACTCCGGCGTCGCCAACATCGTGGGCGGCTGCTGCGGCACCACCCCCGCGCACATCCAGGCCATCGCCGAGGCGGTCAAGAGCACCGGGCCCCGTACGGTGCCGGCGGCGCGGCACCGGACCCGGTTCAGCGGGCTGGAGCCGTTCGAGATCGGGCCCGACACCGGGTTCGTGATGATCGGTGAGCGCACCAACGTCACCGGGTCGAAGCGGTTCCGCAAGATGATCGAGGCGGATGACCACCAGGCCGCCATCGACGTCGCCCTGGACCAGGTCCGCGGCGGCGCCAACCTGCTCGACGTGAACATGGACGCCGACCTCCTCGACAGCGAGGAGGCCATGACCACGTTCCTGAACCTGCTGGCCACCGAGCCGGAGGCCGCCCGCATCCCGGTCATGGTGGACAGCTCCCGGTGGAGCGTGCTGGAGGCCGGGCTGCGCTGCGTGCAGGGCAAGGGCGTGGTCAACTCGATCAGCCTCAAGGAGGGGGAGGGGCCGTTCCTCGAGCAGGCCCGCACGATCCGCTCGTACGGGGCCGGGGTCGTCGTGATGGCCTTCGACGAGCGGGGCCAGGCCGACACCACCGAGCGCAAGGTGGCGATCTGCGGCCGCGCGTACGACCTGCTGACGCGGGAGGCCGGGTTCCCGCCCGAGGACATCATCTTCGACCCCAACGTGCTCGCCGTGGCGACCGGCATCGCCGAGCACAATCCCTACGCCAAGAACTTCCTCGACGCGCTCCCGCTGATCAAGGAGCGCTGCCCGGGGGCCCGTACCAGCGGCGGCATCTCCAACCTGTCGTTCTCCTTCCGCGGCAACGACGCCGTGCGCGAGGCCATGCACTCGGCGTTCCTGTTCCACGCGGTCCGGGCCGGGCTGGACATGGGCATCGTCAACGCCGGGCAGCTCACGGTGTACGAGGACATCCCCGCCAACCTGCTGGAGCTCGTCGAGGACGTGATCTTCGACCGGCGGGCCGACGCCACCGACCGGCTCGTCGCGCACGCCGAGACCGTCACCGGCGGCGGGAAGCGCCGCGAGGTCGACCTGTCGTGGCGGGAGGCGCCCGTCTCCGACCGGCTCGCGCACGCCCTGGTGCACGGGATCGTCGACTTCATCGAGGACGACACCGAGGAGGCGCGGCAGTCCGCCGTGCGGCCGCTGGACGTCATCGAGGGGCCGCTGATGGACGGCATGAAGATCGTCGGCGACCTGTTCGGGTCCGGGCGGATGTTCCTGCCGCAGGTCGTGAAGAGCGCGCGGGTGATGAAGCGGTCGGTGGCGTACCTGGAGCCGTACATCGAGGCCGGCAAGGACGAGGCCGCCCCCGGCAACGGCAAGGTCGTGCTGGCCACCGTCAAGGGCGACGTGCACGACATCGGCAAGAACATCGTCGGCGTCGTGCTCGGCTGCAACAACTACGACGTCATCGACCTCGGCGTGATGGTGCCGGCCGCGAAGATCCTCGACACCGCGGTCGCCGAGAACGCCGACGCGGTCGGCCTGTCCGGGCTGATCACACCGTCGCTGGACGAGATGGTCGCGGTCGCCACCGAGATGGAGCGGCGCGGCCTGAAGTTGCCGCTGCTCATCGGCGGCGCGACCACGTCCCGGCAGCACACCGCCGTCCGGATCGCCCCCGCCTTCACCGGCAGCACCGTGCACGTGCTCGACGCCTCCCGCGTCGTCGGCGTGGTCTCCGACCTGCTCGACGCCGACCGCGCCCTGGAGCTGGACGCCGCCAACCGGGCCGAGCAGCAGCGGCTCCGCGAACAGCACGAGAACCGGCACGCCCGTCCGGTGCTCACCCTGGAGGCCGCCCGCGGCAACGCCGAGCAGGTGTCCTTCGCCGACCTGCCCGAACCCGCCTTCACCGGCCTGCGCACCGTCACCCCGGGCCCGGCCGAGCTGCGGAAGCTGATCGACTGGCAGTTCTTCTTCCTGGCCTGGGAGATGAAGGGCAAGTATCCGGCCATCCTGGAGGAGCCCGCCGCGCGGGACCTGTTCGACGACGCCAACACGCTGCTGGACGAGATCATCGCCTCCGGCGCGTTCCAGGCGCGCGGGGCGTACGGATTCTGGCCGGCCCGCTCCACCGGCGACGACCTCGTCGTCGAGGCCGAGCGGACGTACCGGTTCCCGATGCTGCGGCAGCAGACGGAGAAGCCGACCGGGCGGCCCAACCGCAGCCTCGCCGACTACGTCGCCGCCGAGGGCGACCACCTCGGCGCGTTCGCGGTGTCGGTGCACGGCGCCGAGGAGCTCGCCACCGCGTACGAGGCCGAGCACGACGACTACCGGTCCATCATGGTCAAGGCGCTGGCCGACCGCCTCGCCGAGGCGTTCGCCGAGCACGTGCACCTGGCGGCCCGCCGCGACTGGTACGAGCCCGGCTCCGCCCCCACCATCGCCGAACTGCACGCCGAACGGTTCCGCGGCATCCGCCCCGCCCTCGGCTACCCCGCCTGCCCCGACCACAGCCTCAAGGGAGACCTCTTCGACCTCCTCCAGGCCGGCGACCTGGGCATGGCACTCACCGAATCGGCGGCGATGACCCCGGCGTCCAGCGTCAGCGGCCTCCTCTTCGCCCACCCCGCCGCCCGCTACTTCACCGTAGGCCGACTCGGCCAAGACCAAATCCACGACTACGCGCTGCGCCGCGGCCTCACCATCCCCGAAACCGAACGCTGGCTCCGCCCCAACCTCGCCTACGACCCCACCTGACCACCCTCCCCGGGACCCCCGATTTGTGGGTCGGCTGAGGTCAGCCGCCGCTGTAGGAGGGGTCGAGGACCAGGGGGTAGGCGAGGCGGCCCGGCGCCAGGCGGGCCGTGATGACGGCGCCCGTGTCCGCGGGCTCGAGGCCGTACGTGAGGCCGACCTCGCCGCCGCGTACGTCCCGCGCCCACGGCGTCCAGATCATGCCGACGACCCGGTCGGTGCGCCGGTTCAGTACGTCGAAGCCGCCGTCGACGGTCTGCTCCAGCGTCAGCACCGACGGCAGGTCGATGGGGAAGCGGAGCTCCAGCGGGGCGCGCGGCGAGTACAGCACCGCCAGCACGCGGACCCCGATGCCGGTCGGCTGCGCCACCACGTCCGTTTCGCGCGCCGCGTCCGGGTAGTACCGCACCAGCGGGCCCGCCCGCTCGGCGCGCAACCGCCCGCCCGGCACCCGGAACCGCAGCCGGAGCCCGTCGTCGGTGCGTGCCTGTACGCCCTCGCCGGCGGTCTCTCCCCACACCAGCTGCGGGGTCGCCGCGACCACCGGCTCACCCGCCGGCCGGAAACCCAGCGCGTGTTCCACCAGCCCCAGCGCCCGCGACACCCGGTCCGCCACCCACGGCTCCCTTCCGCTTCTGCTGCCGACCCCATCATCCCGGAACCGGCGGGCCGTCCCGCCCGTTGCTTAACAGAGACCTTGTTCCCCCAGGACCAGCAAGAACGGAAGAGGGAGCCATGCGAGCGCCGGCCGAGACGCTGCGCTACGAATCCGGCACCGTCGTCCTCGTGGCCGGTGTGCCCGGCGCGGGTAAGAGCAGCCTGCTCCGCCGCCTCACCGCAGGGCGAGGGCCGCTCAGTGCAGGTCCCGAGCCTCTCACCGCGGGCTCGGAGCCCCTCGGTGCGGGCTCAGAGTCTCTCACTGCGAGCTCCGAGCCTCTCAGCGCAGGCCCCCAGCCCTTCACGGCGGGCTCCGGCTCCCTCTCAGCGGGTCCCGGCCCTGAACGGGCCCCCGGTCGGCCGGGGGATGGTGCCGTGGGCTGGGGCGACGGGGGTGTGGCGGCGCCGCGGATCGTGGACTCCGATCAGGTGCGTGCCTTACTGCCGCGGCCGTTCACCGGCGGACCCGGTTACCTGCTCACCCGTGGCCCCGTCTACCTGCTGCACTGGATCCGCATCGCCCTCGCCATGACCGCGCCGGCGGAGGTGCCGGTACTGGTCCACGACCCCGCGACCCGCGCCTGGACCCGGCATCTGGCGGCACTGCTGGCCCGCCTCGCCGGGCGCCGCGCCCACCTGCTGTGGGTGGTGGCCGAGCCGGAGCAGGCCCGCGCCGGGCAGCGGCTGCGCGGCCGCCGCCTCCGCGGAGCCACCCAGCTCCGCCACGAGGAGCGGCAGCGCCGCATCCGCGCACGCCTCGCCGCCGGCACCGCACGCTTCCCGGGCTTCACCTCCGTCCGCTTCGTCTCCCGCGCCGAGGCCGCGGCCCTCGACATCGCCTTCCACCCGGCCCCCGACCCCGCCTCAGCGACGGCCCCCGCCCCGAGCCCGACCTCCGCGCACACGTCCGCGCCGGCCCCTCCCGCCGGCCCGACGTCCGCGCCGGCCGCAGTGGAGGCGGACGGCCCCGCCGGAATGCCGCCCGCCAACGTGAAGGGCGCGGTCGCCACCCCTCTCTGACCGGGCCCGCCGCCCACGCACGCTGACCGGAGTCACCAGCCACGTACGTTGGCAGGAGTCATGAGCCACGCACGTTGGCCGGCCTCGTGGGCGACACGACGTTCGCGATCGCGGAGTCGAGGAGGTACTGCACGCCCTCCGCGCTGATCAGCCCGCGCTGATCAGCGCCTTGATCGGCAGCGCCTCGGTGGTGCCCGGGAGCCGGGATCGCGCGGCCTTGGCGGAGCGGCCCGCGCCGTGGCGGTGGCGAGGGAGGTGCGGTGTGAATCGTGTGATCGGTGCCCTGTTCCGCGGGCGCGTCCGTGCGTCGATAGGATCGCCGCATCCGAATCCGCGATCTGGAGAACGTCATGCCCAAGGCACCCGTCAACGTGACCGTCACCGGCGCGGCCGGACAGATCGGCTACGCCCTGCTGTTCCGCATCGCCTCGGGGCAGTTGCTCGGTCCCGACACCCCGGTCACGCTGCGCCTGCTGGAGATCCCGCAGGCCGTCAAGGCGGCCGAGGGCACCGCCATGGAGCTCGACGACTGCGCGTTCCCGCTGCTGGCCGGCATCGACATCCACGACGACCCGCGTCCCGCTTTCGACGGCGTCAACGTGGCGCTGCTGGTCGGCGCGCGGCCCCGTACCAAGGGCATGGAGCGCGGTGACCTGCTGGAGGCCAACGGCGGCATCTTCAAGCCCCAGGGCGAGGCCATCAACGCCGGCGCCGCCGATGACGTGCGGGTCCTCGTGGTGGGCAACCCCGCCAACACCAACGCGCTCATCGCCCAGGCGCACGCCCCGGACGTGCCGGCGGACCGGTTCACCGCGATGACCCGGCTCGACCACAACCGCGCCATCAGCCAGCTCGCGCAGAAGCTGAACGTGCCGGTGACCGGGATCAAGCGGCTCGCCATCTGGGGCAACCACTCCGCCACTCAGTACCCGGACATCTTCCACGCCGAGGTGAACGGCGCCAAGGCCGTCGAGGCGGTCGGGGACCGGCAGTGGCTGGCGGACACGTTCATCCCGACCGTCGCCAAGCGCGGCGCCGCCATCATCGAGGCCCGCGGCGCCTCCTCGGCGGCGTCGGCCGCCAACGCCGCCATCGATCACGTGCACACCTGGGTGCACGGCACCCCCGGCGGCGACTGGACGTCGGCCGGTGTCGTCTCCGACGGATCGTACGGCGTGCCCGAGGGCCTGATCTCCTCCTTCCCGGTCGTCGCGCAGGACGGGCGGTTCGAGATCGTGCAGGGGCTGGAGATCGACCCGTTCTCCCGGGAGCGCATCGACG
>WHSL01000034.1 GCA_009380095.1 Streptosporangiales bacterium
ACTCCGCGGGCACGTCGATGCCCCACAGCCCGCGCTCCCGGGCCGCCGCCAGCAGCCGCTCGTACACCTCGGGCGGCAGGTCGCCGAGCGGGTCGAACAGGTAGCTGCGGCCGGCCTCGGCCTCGAACGGCTCGACGCGCCGGGAGGCGTCCAGCTCCCAGCGGATCACGTCGGGCTCCAGCGGCAGCAGCTCCTCGGCCACGAAGGCACGCACCCGCCGCCGGATGTCGGCGACCTCGGCGATCGCGTCGGTCACCGGAGCACTCCCTGCTGCCGGTAGTCGTCGATCTCCGTGTCGGTGAGGCCCGCTTCGCGGAGAATCTCGTCGGTGTGCTGGCCGAGCAGGGGGGCGGAGCGGGTCGGCCGGACCGGGGTGCCGGTGAGCCGGAACGGGGGTGCGTTGTACAGGCTCTCCCCCATCTCCGGATGATCGAGCCGCACCCAGTGCTCCCGTACGGCGAGCTGCGGATCGCGATGCACCAGGTCGGCGGTGTTCTGTACGAGCGCCGCCGGCACCCCGGCGGCACGCAACGCCTCCGCCACCACCGGCGCCTCACGGTCCCCGACGGCCGCGGCGATCATCGCGTCCACCGAGGCGCGGTCCCGGTGCCGGACCGCCATCTCCCCCCAGCCCTCCGGCACGGACCGCAGCCCGAGGACCCGTACCAGCGCCGGCCACTGCTCGTCACGGAGCACCGAGATCGCGATCCACCGGTCCTCCCCGGCGCACCGGTACAGGCCGTGCGGCGCCCGCCGCGGATGGTCGTTCCCCTGCGGCCCGGCGTCCCGGCCGTTCACCGTCCACTCCATGATCAGCGGCCCGAGCAGCGCGATCGTCGGCTCGGTCTGCGCGACGTCGATGTACTGCCCCTCGCCGGTACGACGCCGGTGCCGCAGCGCGGCGAGCACGGCGAACGCGGCGTGCGCGGGGTTGGGTACGTGGTCCGGGTAGTTGGTGCCGGTGCCGAGCGGCGGCCGCCCGGGCAGCGCGGTGAAGTGGTGCAGCCCGACGAGCGCGCTGATCGTGGCGCCGTACCCGAGGTAGTCCCGCTCCGGCCCGGAGTCGCCCTGCATGGACATCGCGAGGTAGACGGCGCGCGGGTTGATCCGATGCACGTCCTCCCAGCCCAGGCCGAACTTCTCCATGGTGCCGGGGGTGAAGTTGTTGGCCACCACGTCGCACGAGGCGACGAGCCGCCGCGCCAGCTCGCGCCCGCCCGGTGTCTTCATGTCCAGCGCGAGGCTGCGCTTGCTGGTGTTGCGGTCGGCGAAGTACCCACTGCGGTTCACTCCGGCGCGACCGCCCGCGAACGGCGGGCTGAGCCGGATGCCGTCGACCTTCGCCTCGCTCTCGATCTTGATCACATCCGCGCCGTGGTCGGCGAGGATCTTGGTGGTGAACGACCCGGCGCCCACCCAGCAGAAGTCGATCACGCGGATGCCGTGCAGCGGCACGTTCATGCCGTCACTCCGATCTCCCGCAGCACCGCGTCGGTGTGCTCGCCGAGCCGCGGCGCGCGCCCGGTGGTCCGCCACGGCGTGGCCGACAGCCGGTACGGCGCCCCGGGCATGAGCGCGCCGAACCCGGCGTGCTCGACCAGGTAGTCCCGGTGCCCCAGCTGCCGGCTGACGACGATGTCGGCGGCGGTACTGACCGGGCAGAGCGGCACCCGCCGCCGCTGCGCCTCGGCGTACAGCTCGGCCTTGGTCCGGCCCGCCACGAAGCCGCCGAAGATCCGGTTGAAGATCTCCTTGGCCTCGGCGCTCGCCACGTACGCCCGCTCGTTCCACCGCTCGCCCTGCAGCAGCTCGGTCTCGGCGACGCCCTCGGCCTCCATCCAGGCCACGAAGTTGGGCCAGAACCGGTTCCCGCCGATGCCGGCGGCGAGGATGTAGACGTCGCCGTCGGCGCACGCGAACACGCCGGAACCGGCCCGGGCGGCCTGCCCGCTGCCGCGGCCCCGTACGGTCCCCTCCAGGTCGTAGAACTGCACCGCGTTCTCCAGCGCCAGCACCACGCTCTCCTGGACGGACACGTCCACGTGCTGGCCGCGCCCGGTGAGCTCCGCGGAGGTGAGCGCGATCATCGAGGCGACCGCGCCGAACAGGTTGCCGGCCGCGACGGCCTGTTCCCCGGCCGGCCGCACCGGCGGCCCGCCGGGGTATCCGGCCAGCGACAGGAACCCGCCGAGCGCCTCCAGCAGCAGGTCGTCGGCCTCGTACGCCGCGTACGGCCCGGTCTGCCCGAACGGCGTGATGCTGGTCATGACGAGCGCGGGGTTCCGCGCGGCAAGGTCCGCCCAGGCGAGCCCGCGCGCCGTGGCGAGGCCCGGCCGGTCGGACTCGATCACCAGGTCGGCCGTACCCGCCAGCTCGCGCAGCGCCGCCGCACCCTCCGGCGTGTCCAGGTCGAGCACGATGCCGCGCTTCCCGGTGTTGACGTAACCGAAGGTCAGCCCGTTGTCGGGGCCGGGCTCGTCACCGGCGAACGGCGGCTCGGCGCGCAGCGGAGACCCGCCGGGCGGCTCGACGAGGATCACGTCCGCGCCGAGCTCGGCGAACATCTTCCCGCAGTAGTTGCCCAGCGCCCCGGACAGGTCCAGGACCCGCAGGCCCTCCAACGCTCCCGTCACGGCTCCTCCGGGACGAACCGGGGGATGGTGACCTCGGCGGTGACGGGGTCGCAGTGCAGCCGCACCCGCATGCCGACCCGTACGTCCTCGTTCGGCACGCCGACCACGTTGCTGAACATCCGCGGGCCCTCGTCGAGCTGCACGAGCACCACGTTGTACGGCACGTCGTCCGCGAACGCCTTGTTGTAGACCTGGTGGAAGACGATCCGCGAGAGCACCTCGCCGCGCCCGGACAGCCCGGTCCAGGTGCCGCCCGGAGCCAGGCACTCGGGGCAGATGCGCCCGATCGGATAGCGGATGTGCCCGCAGGCGTCGCACTTCTGCATGGTCAGTGTGGACCGCTCGCGCAGCCCGTCCCAGAACGGACGGTTGTCCTCGGTCAGCTCCGGCAGCGGCTTGTCGTAGGTGCTCACTTCAGCCCGTCCTTGCTCAAGATCATCGCATTGGAGCAGTTCAGCGTCATGCCCCGCCCCGTCACGAGGCAGACCTCGGCGCCGTCGACCTGGCGCTCCCCGCCGTCGCCGCGCAGCTGCCGCACGCCCTCCACGATGTGCAGCCAGCCCTCCATGTACGACTCCGAGAGGTTGCCGCCCGCCGTGTTGACCGGCAGGTCACCGCCGAGCTGGATCCGCCCGCCCTCGACGTACGGCCCCGCCTCCCCCACCCCGCAGAACCCGGCGTGCTCAAGCCAGAGCAGCACGCTGATCGTGAAGTTGTCGTACAGCTGCGCCACGTCGATGTCGGACGGCCCGACGCCGGCCATCGCGTACGCCCGGTCCAGCGCGTCCTTCTGGTGCGGCACGTACCACCAGTCCGGACGCTCCAGCGTGCGCGACGTATAGGCCTGGCCCATGCCGGAGATGAAGACCGGCGGCTGCTTGAGGTCGCGGGCCCGGGCCCGCTCGGCCGAGGTGACGATGACGCAGACCCCGCCGTCGCTGATCAGGCAGCAGTCCAGCAGGTGCAGCGGCTCCACGATCCACCGGGAGGCCTGGTGGTCCTCGATCGTGATGGGCTTGCGCATCACCGCGTCGGGGTTCAGGGAGGCGTGCCGCCGGCAGGCCACCGCGACCTCGCCGAGCTGCTCGCTGGTGGTCCCGTACAGGGCCATGTGCCGGCTGGCGGCGATGGCGCTGTTGGCGGCGGCGCCCATCATCCCCCAGATCCCCCACGAGTCGCCCCAGCCCGAGGCCCGGTTGAAGCGGGACCCGCCGGTCTTGGCCGCGTCGCCGAACACGCAGGCCACGTTGGTGGCCATGCCGTTCGCGACGGCCATCGCCGCCATCTGGACGAGCGCCCCGGCGGTGCCGCCGCCCATGGACATGCTGCCGGTGTAGGCGGGGTCGATGCCGAGCGTCTCGGCGACCCGCAGGTAGTTCAGCGGCCCCTCGGGCGCGGTGGTGCCGGGGAAGGTCAGCAGGCCGTCGATCTCGGACTTGTCCAGCCCGGAGTCCTCAAGCGCCGCGGTGAAGGCGCCGGTGGCCAGCGACAGCTGCGTGCTGCCCGGCACCTTGCCCTGCGGCGTCTTCCCGACCCCGACGATCGCGGCCCTGTCCTTGAGCGACTCGGCCTTCAGTGAACTCACGTGTCCCCTCACTTGCCCTGGTAGTTCGGCGGCCGCTTCTCCGCGAAGGCGCGCCGGCCCTCGATGCGGTCCTCGGTGTCGCGGAGCAGGCCCCAGACGTAGTTCTCCAGCTCGACACCCCGGTCCAGCGGCAGGTCGGCGCCGTCGTTGGCGAGGCGCTTGACGGCCCGTACGGCCAGCGGCGCGTTGGCCGCGATCCGCGCGGCGATCTCCCGGGCCCGGTCCAGCAGCGGCGCGCCGGGCTCGGTGACCTCGCTGACCAGCCCGGTCCGATGCGCGTCCGCGGCGTCGATGCGGTCCCCGGTGAGCAGCATCTGCATCGCCATGGACCGGCCGATGGCCCGGGTCAGCCGCTGCGTGCCGCCCGCCCCGGGAATGCTGCCGACCCGCACCTCCGACAGGCCGAACCTCGCGTTGGACGAGCAGATCCGGATGTCGGCGGCGAGCGCGATCTCCAGGCCGCCGCCGACCGCGTAGCCGTTGACGGCGGCGATGACCGGCGTGTCCCGGGGGAAGCCGCGCAGCAGGTGGTCACCGCGGCCGTCCCCGCCGAACACGCCCTGGGCGTACGACTCCGGCGGCGGCATGGTCTTCTTCAGGTCCGAGCCGGTGCAGAACGCGCGGTCCCCGGCGCCGGTGATGATCGCGACCCGGATGGCCGGGTCCGCGCTCACCCGGTCGAAGGCGTCGTGCAGCGCGGCCCTCGCCTCCGGGTCGATGGAGTTCATCGCCTCCGGCCGGTTGAGCACGATCTCCGCGATCGCGTCCCGTACCTCGATGTCAACGGACAAGGTCCCCGAACCTCCTGTTCTCAGGCCTCACACCAGCTCCCGGATGGCCGCCAGCACGCGCTCGTCGCGCCGCGCGGTCCGTACGATCACGTCGTCGAACCCCAGGTCGGCGAGCCAGGCCAGCCGCTCCCGGGCGCGCCGCGGGGTGCAGACGAGGTCGAGCGGACGGTCCGGGTCGCGCGGCTCGTCCGGCCCGTCCAGGTCGACCGGGATGTTGGTGACCAGGGCACGCTCGCCGCCCTCCGCGCGGTAGCGGGCGATGCCCTCGGCCAGCCGCCCGCCCTTGGCCGCGGACGCGATCCAGCCGGAGTACTCGGTGGCGGCGCGCTTGATCAGGTCGGGCCGGGCCCAGGAGCCGATCAGGATCCGCGGCCCGGTCCGTACGGCCGGCCAGGGCTTGAGATCCACCCCGTCCACGGCCTCACCGCGGACGAGCCGCGGGATCAGCTCCAGCGCCGCGTCGAACCGAGCGCGCCGCTCCTCGTACGGGACCCCGGCCGCGTGGAAGTCGGCCTCGGTGGAGCCGGGCCCCACGCCCAGGGAGAGCCGGTCGCCGCAGACCAACCGGGTGGTCATCACCCGGGTGGCCAGCTCCACGGGGTTGCGGAGGCCGAGCTGCAGGATGCAGGTGCCGATCTCGATCCGGCTCGTCACGGTCGCCGCCACGGACAGCGCGATGAGCGGGTCGGGTAGCACGAAGCCGCGGTTGAAGGCGTCGAACGCCCACGCGCCGTCGAACCCGGCCTCCTCGACGCGCCGCGCGCCCGCGGCCAGGTCACCGGTGCCGATCGTCTCGCTGCCCGGCCCGGCGCCGGGAAGGATCATGTGGAGTCTCATGCGCTCCTCCCGCGCGTGATGAGCGCCCGGATCCCGCCGCCGAACACGACGAGCAGCACGAGCACCCAGAGGGTGATCGCGATGGGGCTGCCGACGAAGTACGCGAGGTCGCCGCGGCTGAGGAACAGCCCTTCGCGCAGGTGCTTCTCCGCGAGGGGACCGAGGACCAGGCCGAGCACGAACGGGGCGAGGTTGAAGTGCAGCTTGCGCATCGCGTACCCGACCGCTCCCATGAGCGCGAGCATGTACACGTCGAGCAGGCTGTTCCGCACGCTGTAGCAGCCGATGGCGGCGATCACCACGATGGCGGGGAGCAGCAGGCTCTGCGGCACGCGCAGTAGCCGTACCCAGACGCCGACGAGCGGCAGGTTGAGCACCAGCAGCATCAGGTTGGCCACCAGCATCGCGCCGATCAGGGACCAGAAGATCTCCGGGTTGTCCTCGATCAGCAGCGGGCCGGGCTCGATGCCCTGCACCACCATCGCCGAGATGACCAGCGCGAACGTGGCGGAGAACGGCATGCCCAGGGAGAGCAGCGGCACCAGCCCGCCGATCGCGGCCGCGTTGTTGGCCGCCTCCGGGCCGGCCACGCCCTCCACCGCGCCGGTGCCGAGCTTCGCGCGGTTCCGCGCCACGCTCTTCTCCAGCCGGTACGACGCGAAGCTGGACAGCGTCGCGGACGGCCCGGGGAGCAGCCCGAACGCGAACCCGACCGCCGAGCCGCGCCCCCAGGCTGGCCAGGCGTCGCGCCACTCGGCGCGGGTGGGCAGCAGCTCACGGAAGCGGACCTTGGTGGGCTTGGCCCGCCGGTCCGGGTTCTCGATCAGCATGAGCAGCTCGGCGATGCCGAACAGGCCGATCGCGACCGGCACCAGGTCCACCCCGAGTGCCATCTCCGGGATGTCCATCGTGTAGCGGAACGTGCTGGTGATGGCCTCCTGGCCGATCGTGCCGAGCAGCACGCCGACGATCATCGGCAGGAACCCGCTGGCGGCACTGCCGCCGGAGACGCGGGCCAGGGCGATCAGCCCGCCGGCCACCAAGGCCAGGTACTCGGCCGGCCCGAACAGCAGGCCCACGCCGGACAGCAGCGGGGAGAAGAAGGTGACGAGCAGGACGCCGATCGCGCCCGCGATGAACGAGCCGATGGCCATGATGCTGAGCGCGGCGCCGGCGCGGCCCTTCTTCGCCATGGCGTGCCCGTCCACCGCGGTCATCACCGAGGCGGCCTCGCCCGGCATGTTGAGCAGGACCGCGGTGGTGGAGCCGCCGTACATGGAGCCGACGTAGATCGCGGCGATCATGACGATGCCGACGATCGGCGACATCGAGAAGGTGAGCGGGAGCACGAGCGCGGCCCCCGCCACCGGGCCGAGGCCGGGCAGCACGCCGATGACCGTCCCGGCCAGGGCGCCGACCAGGGAGGCGAGCAGCAGCTCAAGGGTGAGCGCGGATTCGAGCCCGAAGAGCAGGCCGTCGATGGGTCCCACGGGTCACACCCCCGTCCACGTGCCGGCGGGCAGCCGCACGCCGAGCAGTTCGAGGAAGATGTACGAGATCACCAGGCCGAGCAGCACCCCGTACAGCGCGGCACGCCACCACGGGCCGCCGCGCAGCAGCCGTACGGCGACCGCGCCGAACAGCGCCGAGCCGAGGTACTGGCCGATGAGCGGGAGCAGCAGCAGGTAGCCGAGGATGGCGCCGGCCATGCCGAGCACCAGGCGTGCCCGGCCTTCCGCGGGGCGCTCGTACGCCCCGGTGACCTTGGTGGTGAACCGGGCCTCGGCGATGGTGAGCACGCTGATGACCAGCGTCGCGACGCCCACCAGGATCGGGAAGAGCGCGGCGCCGGGCTGCGCCATCGTGCCCATCGGCAGCGTGAACGCGTGCGCGGTGTAGACGGCGCCGGCGACGAGCGTCACCGCGCCGACGATCATCCGGCCCTTGCGCACGCCGTCCAGCTCGGGGGTCCCGGACTCCCGGGTCTCGGTCGCGGTCATGATCCCTCCCCCAGGGCGGCGTTGATCTGCCGGTACTCGGTGGTGTAGGCGTCGATCTCGGCGGAGATCTGCTCGGGCGTGAGCCGCTCGAGGACGTAGCCCTGGTCCTTCGCGAACGCGGTGAACCCGGGCGAGCGCGCGGCCTTGTTCGAGGCGGCCTGGAGGCGGGCCAGCACGTCGGCGGGCATGCCCTTGGGGCCGATCACGTAGTAGGAGGCGGGGAGGGTCACGTCGTACCCGGCCTTCGGGAACAGCCCGGCCTTCGGCGCGGCCTCGTACGTGCCGTCGTGGAAGACCCCGAGCACGCGCAGCTTCCCCGCCTCGACGTTCTCCTTGACCGACGGCGCGTACCCGGCGTTGGCCTCGACCTCCCCGGCCAGCAGCGCGGTCATCGCCTCGCCGCCGCCGCCGCTGAACGGCACGCCGGTGAGCTCGACCTTTCCCTTCTGGTTGAGCTGCTGCACGGTGAGGTCGGGGGCCGTACGGGCGCCCGAGGTGGAGACCTTGATCTCGCCGGGGCGCTCGCGCGCGTCCGCCATGAAGTCCTCGATCGTCCGCCACGGGGCGTCCGCCCGGACGGTGAGGATCGTCGGCAGGTCCGCCAGCTTCACCAGCGGCCGGTAGTCCTTGGTGGATTGGTAAGGCAGCGCGTCGGTGAGCAGCGGCTGGTAGCCGACGGCGCTGTTGGACGTCAGCCCGATCGTGTACCCGTCGGCGGGCGCCTTGACGATCCGGCTGGTGCCGATGGTCGCCGAGCCGCCCTCCCGGTTCTCCACCACGACCTCGACGTCGAGCTCCTTCTCCAGCTCCGCGGCGAACTTGCGGGCGATCGGGTCCGTGGAGCCGCCTGGGCCGTACGGGACCACGAACGTCAGGTCGTCATCGGGGTACGGGCCGTCCGGCCCGAGCCCGGGGATCACCGAGCAGCCACTCAGCGCCAGCAGCGCCGCGGCGATGGCCGTGGCACGGCCGAGGAGTCTCATGGACCGCCTCACCTCCTACCCCCGAGAACCGTTTCGCCCTCGCCGTCGAGGCCGATGCAACCGCATAGCGAACAGAAGTTCGCTATTTGGTTGCCGAGATCTTAGAGAGTGTCCGATATGGCGGTCAATGCTCGGTTAGGCGCGCGACCGGCGGCATCGCTCGATTCCGCGGGACCTCTTGAAGGGGCGGGTCCGTGCGGGGAGGCTGTGCGGGTGATCTCCGCACCCCTCACCAACGTCGACATCGCGGCGCTGCTGATCCGGCTCGTCGTCGGCGGCACGATGCTCGCCCACGGCTGGAACCACGCCTTCGGCGGCGGCCGGCTCTCCGGCACCGCGTCCTGGTTCGACTCGATCGGCATCCGCCCCGGCCGGGTGCACGCCCTGCTGGCCACCCTCACCGAGCTCGGCGCCGGCGCACTGCTCGTCCTCGGCCTGCTCACCCCGCTGGCGGCCGCCGGAGTGGTGGGCACCATGCTGGTGGCGCTGATCGCGAACCACCTGCGCAACGGCTTCTTCATCTTCCGCCCCGGCGAGGGCTACGAGTACGTCCTGATGATCACCGTCGTGGGATTCGCCCTCGCCGCCCTCGGCCCGGGGCGCTGGTCGCTCGATCACGCCCTCGGCATCGCCGTCGGCGGCGTCCCCGGCCTGCTCGTCGCCCTCGTCGCGGGCGGAGGCGGGGCCGCCCTGCTGCTCGCCACCTGCTGGCGCCCGGGCCGTACGGAAGCGTCCTCCGGCGACGAGCCGGCCTGAGCGACGCCGATACGGGGGTGCGGGTTGTGGCCGGACCCGGACCCTACTCTCCCGGCCATTGAGCGACGCGGGACGTCTGGTTCGCCCTAGTTGCCCGTTACATGCTGTGTCGCCGCCCGGGCCTCGTCGCGGAGCGCGGCGCCAACATGCTCGAATACGTCGGAATCACGATCGTGGTCGCCGGCGTCATCGTCGCTCTGGCGATGACCACCGTCCCCAGCGACATCCAGGCGAACTTCGCCAACGGCGTCTGCCGCCTCGTCAACCCGGACGACCCCGACTGCCGGAAGGGGAACGGGACGCCCTCGCCGAACCCGACGGCGACCGACGGCGGCTCGACCACGGCCCCGCCGTCCGGAGATCCCACGGGCGATCCCACCGGAGATCCCACGGTGATCCCACGGTGATCCCACCGGAGACCCCGGAGGCACCGATCCCGGCTCGGATGACTACAACACCGCGCTGGACGAGGCGGAGAAGGCGAAGAACGCGGAGGATGACGCGGAGGAGGAGTGGGGAACCTCGACAAGGAGCTCCTCGACCTGATCGCCGACCTCGTCGGCTGGACCTCCGCCAAGGACTGCTTCACCAAGGGCGACATCGCGGCCTGCATCGAAACGCTGCTGACCGCCATCCCCTGGGGCAAGCTGTTCAAGGCCGCCAAGCTCATCCCCAAGATCTGGAAACTCTTCAACCGCTGGCGCAAGCTCAGCGAGAAGCTCAGCAAGGCCCGCAGGGCCAGGAAGAAGGCCGACGACGCGCTCGAGCACGCGGCGGAGACCTGCCAGCTGCCGCCCGGCAACAGCTTCACCCCGGGCACCCCGGTGCTCCTCGCCGACGGCACGACACGGCCCATCGGGTCGATCCGCGCCGGCGACCGGGTGCTGGCGACCGACCCCGTCACCGGCCTCACCCAGCCGCGTGCGGTCACCGACCTCATCGTCGGGTACGGCGTCAAGCGGCTCGTGGACGTGGCCGTCCGGCCCTCCCCGGCCGGGTGCACAACGACAAGAAGAAGTACTGCTTCCCCCCGCCCCGCCTCGACAGCACCGGTAAAGTGCACGGTGACCTGCCGGATCGCGTTCCGGACAACTGGACCCGGGAAAAGATGGAGGAGCTCGAAGACGATCTCGTGGACAGCATCGACGTCCGGAAGCGCGAACAGGCCAGGCTCGGCGAGGACGGGCCGCACCGCGAGCGCCTCCGCCAGGAGGAACAGTTGCTCCGGCAGATCCGCAAAAAGGCTGTCCGGCTCCTAGCCGATGGGGACGCCGATGAAGCGCGGCGAGGAGTTGGTGGGGCTGCTCGCCACCCCCGGTCTCGGCCGTGACGAGATCGGCCGGGCCGCCAATGAGCTGCTGTCCGCGCTGTTCGCCGGGTTCCCGGTGACCGCGCTGGTGCCGCTGCTGCGCAGCGAGAACACCGAGGCCGTGAAGGCCGGCGCCTGGCTCGTCTCCGAGCTGGGCGAGGGGGCCGCCCCGGTCATCGGCGAGATCGCCGCCCTCCTGGCCCATCCCCAGGCCTACGTCCGCCACTTCGCCCTGGACGCGGTGATCACCGCGACGACCGAGGCGGACGGAGAGCTGATCGCCGGAGGGATCCGGCTCGTCGACGATCCCAACCCCGGCGTCCGCGAGAAGGTGATCCGGCTGCTCTCCGTCATCCCGGCCGCCCGGCTCGCCGCGGCGCTCCCCCATCTCATCGGGGACACAGGACACGAGCTGACCACCTGGCTTCTCCGGGAGGCCGAGCACCCGGAGGAGGCGGCCGGCGCGACGGCGCGCCTGGAGTCCGCGGATCCCGCCGAACGGCGCTTCGCCGCCGCGCTGGCCCTGCGTATCGCCGACCACAACGACGAGCCGCTCGCGCGCGCCGCGGAGGCGAGCGACCCCGACATCGCGTCCCTCGCCGCGTTCGTACTCCGGCGGCGTGACCGCCGGCGCCGACGCTCCAGGTAGTGCGCCTGGAGCCCTCGGTCCTCAGGACCCGCCCTGGATCGGGGTTGAACGGGCCGGGTGGCGCGGGGACGCTTGGCGGGTGATTCGGGCGCGTGGCGGGCGGCAGGGGGCGGGTCCGCGGCGCCGGTTTCCGGTGTGGCGAGTGGGCGGGACCGGCGCGGGGATGCGGCGGCGGGGGGCGCTGACGGTCATTGTGGGTTGTCAGTTTGTGCTGGTCGTGGACGCTTCGATTGTGAATGTGGCGTTGCCCAGTATTCGGGGGGCTTTGGGGTTCGATGCGGCGGGGCTTTCGTGGGTGGTGAACGCGTACACGTTGGTGTTCGGGGGGTTGTTGCTGCTGGGTGCGCGGGCGGGGGACATTCTCGGGCACCGGAGGTTGCTGATCGCCGGGGCGTTGGTGTTCACCGTGGCGTCGTTGGTCGGGGGGCTGGCGTTGACCCCGGGGTGGCTGCTGGCCGCGCGTGCGGTGCAGGGGCTCGGGGCGGCGCTGGCCGGGCCGGCGTCCCTGGCTCTGATCGCCACCACCTTTCCTGAGGGCCCGGCGCGGGCCCGCGCGCTCGCGTCGTTCGCCATCGCGGCGAGCGCGGGCATGGTGGCCGGGCTGATCCTGGGCGGCGTGCTCACCGAGCTGATCTCCTGGCGCTGGGTGCTGTTCGTCAACGTTCCCGTCGGCGCGGCCATCGCCGGCCTGGCCCCGTACGTGATCGCCGAGTCCACGCCGCGGCCCGGGCGCTTCGACCTGGCCGGCGCGCTCACCTCGACGGCCGGCATGACGCTGCTGGTGTACGGGTTCATCCGCGCGGCCGACGCCGGCTGGACCGATCCGGGCACGGTCGCGGCGTTCACGGCGGCGCTCGCCCTGCTCGGCGCGTTCCTGGCCGTCGAGGCGCGCGCCAGGCAGCCGATCATGCCGCTCACGCTCTGGTCCGGGCGGGACCGCGTGGGCGCGTACGCGATGCGGCTGCTGCTCACCGCCGCCATGGTCGGCATGCTCTTCTTCCTGACCCTGTACGTGCAGACGATCCTCGGCTACGGCCCGCTCGGCACCGGCTTCGCGTTCCTGCCCACCACGCTGGCGCTCGTCGCCACGAGCCGGGCGGTCCCCCGGCTGGTCCCCCGGTACGGCCCCGGCCCGCCGATGGTGGTGGGCTCGCTGCTCTGCGCGGCCGGGATGCTGTGGCTGACGGGGGCGGGGCCGGACAGCGCGTACGCGTCGATGATCCTCGGGCCGGTGGTGCTGTTCGGCGGCGGTACCGGACTCGTCGCGGTGGCCGCGACGTTCGTCGCGATGTCCTCGGCCCGGCCGGAGGAGTCGGGGGCCACCTCGGGGCTGCTGCAGAGCATGCAGCAGGTCGGCGGCTCGCTCGGGGTGGCGCTGCTGGTGACCGTGTACGGGCTCACCGCCGGTCCCCCGCTGCGCGGCATGACGGCCGCGTTCACCGCCGGCACGGTGCTCACGGCGGCGATGCTGGTGGTGTCCCTCACCGCGTTCCGCCCCCGGTGACACGGCCGGTGGCGGCCGGTCGCGCGACCGGTGACGGCGGTCAGGCGCGGACGGGATCGCGGATCTGGATGCGCAGCTCCGAGTGGTACCGGCGGCCCTGGGCGTCGGGCAACCACGCCTCCTCCGGCGCGGGCAGCAGCTCGGTGATCACCACCGGCACCCCGTCACCGTGCCCGTCCCGCGCGGACCGCAGCATGGTGGCGAGCATGGACACGTACCGGGGGCCGGTGAAGTCCACGTAGACCGGCTTCACCTCGGTGCCGATCTTGACGAACACCCGCTCCGGGAGCCCGAGATCCCGGCGCAGGCGGCGCGCCGCGAGGTACTCGGGGGCGCTGCCGGCGGTGCGCGCCATGCCGGTCCCGCCGATGGTGGTCCGCCACGTCTCCCGCGCCACCACGAGCCGGTCGAGGGTGACCCGCGGCGTGTGCGGCAGCTCGCCGGTGAGCTTGAACGCCTCCGTGCCCAGCCACCCGACCAGCAGCGCGAACACGTCGAACAGTGGCCAGCCGCGCCCGTCCGGCGCGACCACCATCGGGGACTCGGCCCGGTCCACCACGGTGAGCGCGCCCACCGGCAGCACCCGGTCCGGATCCGCGCCCGGCGCCGGGGCGAACGCGAGCTGATGATCGGTGACCCCGAGGTTCGGCGCGATGCGCGCCGTGTACCGCGGCCACCAGGTCGGATACAGCGGGCGGAACTGCGGCCCGATGTCGGTGGCGGCCGCGCCGCGCAGCCGGGCCGGCTCCGGGTGCCGGTCGGTGAACAGCGAGTTGTCGAGTGTGGGCCAGGCCGTATGCATCTCGCCCAGCACCAGGGTGAAGTCGCCGCGCTCCAGCGCCTCCACGCTCGCCGCGGAGACGTGCAGGTCAGGACTGTGGACGCGGGCCGCGGCCCAGCCCGGCCGGGGGGCGGCGAACAGCCGGGCCACCTGCTCGGCCAGGTCCGCGCTGCGTAGGTCGATCCGTGCCCCGGGCCCGCCGTCGCGGGACGCGGGCGTGCCGAGGCCGAACAGCGCGATCCAGCGGCGGGTGAACTCCTCGATCACCGTGTCCGCGGGCCGCGGGGACCCGGTGATCAGCCGCAGGGCGGGCTCCCAGAACGCGCCGAGCGGAATCTCGGGCGCGCCCCGACGCAGCTCGTCGAACAGGTCGCGGAACGCGGTCGCGTACGTCCCCGCGAGCTCGGCCGACAGCCAGCGGGCCGCCGGCAACAGCACCCGCCCGAACGGCGCCGCGAGCGCCTCCAGGATCGGCCCGCCGAAGGTGAGCTCCACGTCCCGGGTGGTGTCCTCGAAGCAGACCCGGCGACCTGCATACATCTGGCCCTGCCGGTGCTCGGCGTCGGTCCCGGTGACGTCGGTGAAGGTGGCGTCCAGCCGGGTCAGCGCGTCGGCCAGCCGTTCCGGCGACCCGGCGGAGGCGGCGACCTCGGCGCGGCAGGCGTCGAGCCGGCGCAGCCCGGCGAGCGCGCGGTCCCGCACCGCCGGGTCCGGGATGCCGGCGAGCGTGGCGCGCAGCACCCCCTCGGCGGCGGAGTTGTACGGCATGTCGACGCCGTGCCGGACGATTCCCCGGTCGATCAGCTCGCCGAGCAGCAGCGCCTCGCCCGGGTCCCGGGCGGCGACCGCGGCCGGCGTCTCCCCGTCGCACCGCCGCAACAGCGCCGCCTCGTCCTGATCGAGCGGGATGGGCGGGCCGTCCGGCCGCAGCACCCGTCCCCCCGGACCGGCCCCGGCTCCCCCGGCCGCAGCGCCCGCGGCACCGCCATGAGCGCCGCCGGTGGCGCTCCGGTCGCGGGCGGGGTGAGGGTGGGCGCCGACCTCGGCGCCCGCGGCACCGCCGTGAGCGCTGTCGGTGGTGGTCAGGTCGAGGGCGAGGTGGGGGTGGACGCCGACCAGGAGCCAGGGGGCGACCAGCGGATCGGCGGCGAGCACCTCCGCGTATCGGAGCAGCGCCCAGAACTCGTAACCGACCTCCCGCGCCCGCACCAGCCCGTCGCCCTGCCGCACCCGCACCGCGGGCGCGCCCGGGTCGAGCGTCGCCCACGCCACCGGGCCGAAGAAGCCGATCGTGTCGTTCTTGCCGCAGTAGCGCTGCCAGTAGCGGACGACCGTGTTCTCCCGCGACCTGCGGCTCTTGCGCTCCTTCTTGTCGAGCGCGACCCCCGGCGCCGGCGGGCCGGTGGACATCCGCCTGAGGACCGCGGCGAAAGCCGGGTTCTGCCAGGTCACGGCCTCACGGAAGAGGGGGTCGGCGGCGATCGCGGCCACCGTACGGCTCGCCTCGTCGAGCGCGTCGCCGAGCGCGGCGCGGAGCTCCTCCGCGGTCGCCCGCGCGTCCAGGTGCGCGTCGGCGATCTTGGCGCAGCCGGGGGCGGCGAACATGTCGAGGCCGTCGGCGGGGAATCCGGCCGAGCGCACCAGAGCGTCCTTCCAGACCGCCCAGTCGGTGCCGGGCAGGGGAACGGTGTGCGCGTCGATCACGTCGGCCTCCCGAGGGATCGGGGTGCGGTGCGGGGACGTTGCGCGGGCCGGGTCCGCCGATCAACATAGGCCGGTAAGCGGAGCCTGTCACCGTCCGTGGAGGTTGGGTGTGCGTTGCGCTGATCTGTCCATCGCCGGAGTGGCCTATCGGCTCCCGGGCACCCTGCCGGTGGCGGACGCGATCGCCGCGGGCGCGTACGACGCCGCCGAGCAGGAGGCCAACGCCTACCTCTCGGTGACCGTGGCGGACGGGGAGGCTCCCCCGGACATGGCGGTCGCGGCCGGCCGGCTCGCGCTGCGCCGCTCCGGCGTGCCCGCCGCCGACGTGGCGCTGCTGCTGCACGCCTCCGCCCGCTTCCAGGGCATCGACTACTGGCCGGCGGCCTCGTACGTGCACCGCGAGGTGCTCGGGGACGCGGTGCGCCGCGCGCCCGCGCTCGACGTGCAGCAGATGTGCGACGGGGCGCTCGGCGCGCTCGAGCTCGCCGCCTCCTACCTCGCCGCCGACCCGGCCCGGCGGGCCGCGCTGATCACCACCGGCGACCGGATGGACGGGCCCGGCTTCGACCGGTGGAGCGCCGACGTGCGCGGCATCGTGTACGGCGACGGCGGCGCCGCGGCCGTACTCGTCCGCGACGGTGGCGCTCCCGGCGGCGCCGACGGGCACGGCTTCGCCCGCCTGCTCGCCGTCACCACCGTGGTGGACACCGGGCTGGAGGGCATGTACCGAGGCGACCTGGAGTTCGCCGACGCACCCGGGCGCCCGGTGGACGTACGGTCCCGGCGCGAGGCCTTCGCCACCGCCATCGGTGGACTCCCCGCCCAGCGGATCGCCGCCGGCCTCACCGAGGCGGTCACCGCGACGCTGGACGAAGCCGGGCTCGACCTCGACGACGTCACGCGCTTCGTGTTCCCGAACGTGGGCCTCCAAGGCCTGACCAACGCCTACGTACGGCCCCTCGGCATCACCCTGGAACGCACCGCCTGGGAGTGGGGCCGGCGCACCGGCCACGTGGGCGCCGCCGACCAGCTGACCGGCCTGACCCACCTGGTCGAGTCCGGCGCGGTGCGGCCCGGCGACCGGGTCATGCTCGTCGGCATCGGCGCCGGTTTCGCCTGGACCTGCGCCCTGCTGGAGCTGACCGAGACACGAGGGTGGCCGGACGTGGCCGAAGGCGGCCGGACGGGCGGCTGAACCCCCTGCGACCGGGGACGGACCCGTACCTTTGCGACACATGTTGTCTCGTCGTCCGGGCCTGGTCGCCGAGCGTGGCGCCAACATGCTCGAATACGTCGGTATCACCATCGTGGTCGCCGGCGCCACCACGGGGATGACCCGGTCGGTCTTCGCCTGGTACGCCGCCCAGCCCGGGTCGGCCTCCGCGGCGCGGGCGAACGCGGCGTCGCGCTCCGCGCCCTCCAGGACGACGGCCTCCGCCTCGTAGGTGAACTGACGAAAGAGCCGTCCCCACGAACGGCTCAGTGCGGCGGTTGACGCCGCGTTCAGGGATCTCGTGACGGAAGGGGCGGGTCACGGCCCGCCGCGCCCTCACGTCGCGGCCGGGAACCTCACTCGTGCGTGGCCCAAGGCCGACCCGGCAGTCACGGCGCCGACCATAGCCCACAAAGGGGACGATTCGCCCCCATCCGCGACCCACCCCGCGCCCGGCGCGACCACGCCTGGCGCTACCTAACGGCGTACCGCTCCTTGAGCTCGACCTTGCGGACCTTGCCGTTGGCCGTCTTGGGCAGCGCGCTCACCACCTCGAGCCGCTGCGGCCAGTACATCTCCATCATCCCCGCGTCCTTGAGCGACGCCCGCAGCTCGTCCAGCGTGACGGCGGAACCATCGGCGGCGGTGACGACGGCGCAGATCTGCTCGTCCTCCCCCTCCCCCACGGGCAGCCCGATCACCGTCGCCTCGGCGACCTTGGGGTGCTGCGCCACCACGGCCTCGATGTCGGTGACGGGGATGACGAACGCGCGGTGCTTGATCGCGTCACCGACCCGGCCCTCGATCCGGATGCCGCCGCGCCCGTCGTGCCGGGCCAGGTCACCGGTGTTGAACCAGCCGTCCTCGTCGAGCGACGCCGCGTAGACCTCGGGCCGCCGGTCGTAGCCGAGGCACTGGGTGGGCCCGCGCACCCACAGCACGCCGATGCCGTCGGGCTGCCCGGGCAGCGGGTCGATGCGGAACTCCATGTCGGAGATGGGGCTGCCGTCGCTGCGCGACGCCCAGTCCTCCGGGTCGTCCGGGCGGGAGATCGTGACGGGGCCGTTCTCCGACATGCCCCACAGCGAGAACAGCCGCAGCCCGAACACGTCCCGGGCCAGGTCCACGTAGTGCGGCGGGATCGACGCGGACCCGCTGACCAGCCACTCCAGGGCGAGGTCGCGCGGCCGGGAGCGCTGCTCGTCGAACAGCCGCCGCAGGTAGTACGGCGCCACGTACAGGAACGTCACCCGCTCCTCGGCGAGCAGGTCGAGCACGGCGCCGGTGTCCCGGTCGTCCTGGAACACCATGGTGCCGCCGAGCATGATCGGCATGAGCATGCCCTGCACCACGCCGGTGTAGTGGGTGTACGAGGCCGTCGTGCACATGACCAGCGAGGAGTCCAGCCCGAACACTCCGGCCTCGCCGCGCACCGCGGCGTACAGGGTGTTGGCGCTGTGCAGCACGCCCTTGGGCTCGCCGGTGGTGCCGGAGGTGAACAGCGTCAGGTACGGGTCGTCCGGCCCCAGCTCGCGCGCGTCCAGCAGCGCCGGGGCGGGCAGGTCGCGGGACGGCGCGAGGAACGTCTCGTACAGGCCGAGCGTGCCGGCGGGCCGCGGCCCGTCCGCGACCACGACGTGTGCGAGGGAGGGCAGCTCGGCCGCGAGCGATACGGCGAGCGCTCCCAGATCGGCCTCGGCGTGCCGGGCCTGGGTGATGAACACCCGCGCCTCGGTGAGGCCGAGCATGATCTCGAGTTCCCGCCGGCGGTACATCGGCAGCAGCGGGCAGAACCGGGCGCCGGCGCGCATGCAGGCGAGCGCGAGGACGGCCAGTTCCCATCGGTCGTTGAGCTGCACCGCGACGGTTCCGCCGGGCCGTACGCCCAGCTCGACGAGGGTGCCGGCGGCCCGGTCGGCGAGCAGGCTCAGCTCCGCGTAGTCGAGTCTGCGGATGTCCGGAACCGGCCCCGGGGCACGGTCGAAAGCCCGGGTGATCACGGCGATCCGCCCCGGGTCGTCGCGTGTGGTGCGCCGCAGGTCATCGAGGAAGGTCTGGTCCCGCCACCAGCCTCGTCGCCGGTAATCGTCCGCCATCTTCGCCTCCATAAGGAGCGTGCGCGACCCAGAGGTTAGACAGGATCGTCTGTGAAGAGCGTTTCATCCGGCAAGTCTCTTCTCAGGCCGGAATCTGTGCTTTCATCTGGCTTGCCCGAGAACGACCGGTCACCCCGGAGGGCGCGGATGTCACTGACGGTGCTCTACATCACCGGCTGGTGTCGCAGCGGCAGCACGCTGCTCGGAAACGTGCTGGCCGAGGCCACCGGCGTGGTGCACGTCGGCGAACTCCGCTTCCTCTGGCTCAACGGGGTCCTGGGCACCGGCAGCAACGGCCGCTGCGGATGCGGCGCGCGGCTCACCGAATGCCCCCTGTGGGCGGGCGTGCTCGGCGCGGTGCGCCCCGCGGACCGTACGCTCGCCGCGCACGCCGCCGAGGTGGTGCGCTGGCAGGCCGCCTGCCGCACCCGGCACACGCACCGGATCCTGCGCCGCCCCCCGGACAACGGCTGGCCGGAGACGCTCGCGGCGACGTACCGCGCCATCGCCGATCAGACCGGCGCGCGGGTCATCGTGGACGGCTCCAAGTTCTCCTCGGACGCCGCGCTGCTCACCCACCTGCCCGGCATCGAGGCCCGCCGTGTGCACCTGGTCCGCGACCCGCGCGCGGTGGCCTGGTCCTGGCTGGTGCCGAAGGCCTACACCGGGCGGCGGTCCGCGCCGAACAGCACGCTGCACTGGCTGGGCTTCAACCTGACCGCCGAGGCCGTGGCCCGCGCCCATCCGGACACCGCGCTGCGGCTGCGCTACGAGGACCTGGTCCGGGACCCGCGCGCCGCGGTCGCCCAGGTCCTCGGCCTGCTCGGGCACCCGGGCCCGAACCCGGTGGCCCCGGACGGCGGCGTCGAGCTGGGCGGCAACCACACGGTGACCGGGAACCCGAACCGGTTCGCGCGGGGCCGTACCCCGATCGAGGAGGACCGGCGCTGGCACGGCGCGCTGCCGCCGCGGCAACGCGCCACGACGACCCTGCTGGCGCTGCCGCTGCTGCGCCGCTACGGCTACGAGATGAGGGGACGGCCGTGAATCTTGGACTGGCCGGCAAGGTGGCGCTGGTGGCGGGCGGCTCGGCGGGCATCGGCCTGGAGATCGCCCGGGACCTCGTCCGCGAGGGCGCGGTGGTGTCCATCGCGGGCCGCGACCCCGACCGGCTGGCCAAGGCCCAGGCCGAGCTCGCCGCCGAACGCGGCGGCGCCGAGGTGGGCGGGCGCGCGCTCGACCTCCGCGACGAGGCCGCCGTACGGGCCTGGGTGGACGGCACCGCCGCCGAGCACGGCGCCCTGCACGCCGTGGTCACCAACGCGGGCGGCCCTCCGGCCGGCCCCACCTCGGGGTTCACCCTTGACGACTACCGATCCGCCCTGGAACTCAGCATGCTGGGTCACATCGGCATGGTGAGCGCGGCGCTGCCGCATCTGAGACGGGCCGGCTGGGGCCGGGTCGTGATGATCGCCAGCGAGACCGTACGGGACCTCATCCCGCGCTTCGCGCTCTCCAACATCGTCCGGACCGGCCTGGTCGGCTACGCCAAGACGCTGGTGCACGAGCTGGGCCCGGCCGGGATCACGGTGAACGTGCTGGCCCCCGGCTACACGGCCACCGCGCCGCTGCTCGACGAGATCACCGGGGACCGCGCTGCGGGGGTGCGCCGCGTCGCGGAACAGGCCCGCATCCCGCTGGGCCGGGTGGCCGGCCCGGAGGAGGTCGCCGCCGCCGGCGTGTTCCTGCTCAGCGACCGCGCCGGCTTCATCACCGGAACCGTCCAGGTCGTCGACGGCGGCCGCGCACTGGGGGTGTGAACGCTCATGACCGAGGTCGGGATGTTCCTCGACGACCCGGAGCTGACCCGGCGCAGCCCGGGCGAGGAGTTCGCGCTCGCGTACGCGCGCCAGGGCGAGAAGGCGGCGGTGGACCTGCGCGCCTCGATCAGCGACCTCTTCCCGCCGGCCAAGAGACGCCCCAGGTTCACCGTGCGGCACCTGCTGCGCAAGGCGGTGGTGGACGCCGACGAGGTCACGGTGTTCACCGAGCGGGCGGAGAACGTGGCGCCCGGCGACGCCGCGCCGGAGTGGGAGTTCCGGGTCGGGTCCCAGGTGGCCCGGGCGCAGACCATCCGGGCGGCGGTGCCGGTGCCGCCGGAGATCCTTCGCGACCCGGCCGCGCTCGCCGCGTTCGTGGACTTCCGGCTGCTCGTACGGCTCGGCACCGCGGAGAACGACGTGCTGCTCAACGGCACCGAGGAGATCCGCGGCCTGCTCCGTACGCCGGGGCTGCGGGAGCGGGACCCCGCCGAGGAGACCGTGGCCGAGACGCTGCTGGCCACCTGCGCGCTCTGCGAGTGGTACGGCGGCTCGGCGGACGGCATCGTCATGCACCCGGACGACTGGTGGCCGCTCGTCGCCCAGGGCGCCTTCCTGGAACGGCTCGGAGTGCAGGGCGTCAAGGTCAGCCGCACCCGGATGGTGCCCGCGGGCCGCGCCCTCGTCGGCGACTTCACCGCGGCCGCGACGCTGCTCGACCGGCGCGCCTCCACGATCCGGCTGACCGCCGACTCCGGCGGGCCGACGGTGGTGGCGGAGATCCGCGAGGCGCTCGCCGTGCACCTGCCCGGCCACTTCGTGCTCGCACGGCTCCCCGGTGCCCGCTGATGGAGCCGGCGAGAGACCTGCGGGAGACCGCGCACCGGGTGCGGGAGCACATCGTGGACATGTGCGCCGGCCCGGAGGGCGGGCACCTCGGCGGCTCGCTGTCGCTGACCGAGATCCTCACGGTCCTCTACTTCCAGGTGCTCCGCGTGGACCCGCGCCGGCCGGACGACCCGGGCCGCGACATCCTGCTGCTCAGCAAGGGCCACGGCGCGATCTGCCTGTACGCGGTGCTGGCCGAGCGCGGCTTCCTGCCGGTCGAGGAGCTGGCCACGTACGCCCGGGCCGGGAGCCGGCTGATGGGGCACCCGATCCGGGCCGTGCCCGGGGTGGAGATGCCGACCGGCTCGCTCGGCCACGGGCTCGCCCTCGGCAACGGGTTCGCGCTCGCCGGGCGGCGCTGCTTCGTGGTGCTCGGCGACGGGGAGTTGCAGGAGGGCTCGGTGTGGGAGGCGGCCGGGGTGGCCGCCGGGCTCGGCCTGGGGAACCTGACCGCGGTGGTGGACCGCAACACGCTGCAGCTCACCGGGCCGACCGAGGAGCGGGTCCCGCTGGAGCCGCTGGCCGGCCGGTGGCGGGCCTTCGGCTGGGAGGTGCGCGAGTGCGACGGGCACGATCCGGCGGCGCTGCTGGCGGCGTTCACGGAACCGTCGCCGGGGCGGCCGGTGGCGGTGATCGCGCACACCGTGAAGGGGCGCGGGCTGCCCGCGCTGGAGGGGACCGTACGCGCCCACTACGCCAACCTCGGTGAACGGCAGCACCAGCGCGCCCTGGCCGTGCTGCGGGCCCGGCACAAGCGGGGCGCGCCGTGAGCGTCTCGGCCCGGGAGGCGTACCGGGACGCGCTCGCTGAGCTGATGGCGGCCGACGAGCGGGTGTGGTGCCTGGACGGCGACACCGGGCTGTTCGACGCCGACGCGTTCGGCCCCGCCAAGGACCGCTACGTCAACCTCGGCATCGCCGAGCACAACCTGATCGGCACCGCCGCCGGGATGGCCGCGAGCGGGCTGCTGCCGTACGTGAACACGATGGCCGCGTTCGCCGCCACCCGGGCGCTGGAGGCGGTCAAGGTCGACGTGGCCTACAACGCGCTGCCGGTACGGATCGCGGCCACGCACGGCGGGCTGGCCGCGGGGCACCTCGGTCCCACCCATCACGCGCTGGAGGACCTGGCCGTGATGCGGGCGCTGCCCGGGTGCACGGTGGTGGTCCCGGCGGACGCGGACCAGGCCGTGCGGGCCGTACGGCAGACCGCGGACCACCCCGGCCCGGTCTACCTGCGCCTCGGCCGCGGCCCCACCCCGCCGCTCGCCTCGGCGGTCCCGGAGCCGGGGCCGGAGCCGTTCACGGTGGGACGGGCGCAGTGGCTGCGCCGGGGGCCGGACGTCGCGATCGTGGCGTGCGGGCCGTATCCGGTGCTCGCCGCGCTGGAGGCCGCCGAGGTGCTCGCGAACCTAGGCGCGACGGCGGCCGTGTTGAACCTGCACACGCTCGCCCCGCTGGACGCGGACGCCGTGGTCGAGGCCGCGCACGGGACGGCCGGGGTGGTGACCGTGGAAGAGCACTGGCGCACCGGCGGCCTCGGCGGCGCGGTCGCGGAGGTGCTCGGCGAGCGGGCGCCCGCGCGGATCCGGCGGGTCGGCATGCCGGCCACGTTCGCGGAGGTGGCCGGGGGGCAGCGAGACCTGCTGGAACGGTATGGAATCACCGGCGCGGCCGTAGCGGCGGCCGCCCGGGAACTGATGGAGGGGACCGCATGGGAGGGCGAGACGTGACCACGACATGTCCGGAGTGCGAGGGCCCGGTCGATCTGGCCGGCGACGTACGGCTCAGCGAGATCACGCAGTGTCCCGACTGCTCCAGCGAGCTCGAGGTGGTCGGGCTCGACCCGGTCAAGCTCGCGCTCGCCCCCGAGATCGAGGAAGACTGGGGCGAGTGAGGCCGCTGCTGGTCCTGGCCTCACGGGTGCGCTACGAGGAGAAGCAGATCTTCGCCGCGCTGGAACGCCGCGGCGTCGCGTACACCCACGCCGACCCCCGCCGCTTCACCACCCGGCTGGACGAGATCACCGGCCTGGAGTACTCGGCCGCGCTGCTCCGGGAGATCGCGCACACGCGGGCCCTGTACGCGGCACTGCTGCTCCAGGCGCTGGGCGTGCCGGCGGTCAACTCCGCCGAGGTGATCGAGACCTGCGGGGACAAGCTCCGTACCTCGCTGGCGTTGCGCCGCGCCGGGCTGCCCACGCCGCGGACGGCCGTCGCGCTCACCCCGGAGGCGGGCCTGGCGGCGGCCGGCGAGATCGGCTACCCCGTGGTGATCAAGCCGCTGACCGGCTCCTGGGGGCGGCTGCTCGCGGTCGCGCGGGACCGCGCCACCGCCGAGGCCATCTTCGAGCACCGCGCGGCGCTCCCGACGCCGCAGCAGCGCATCGCCTTCGTGCAGGAGCTGATCCACGGCCCCGGCCGGGACATCCGGGTCATCGTCTGCGGCGACACGGTGGTCGCCGCCTCCTACCGCTACGGCGACGGCGTACGGGCCAACGTCGCGCTCGGCGGCCGCTCCGAGCCGTGCCCGCTCACCCCCGAGCTGCGCGGCCTCGCTCAGGCCGCCGCGGCGGCGGTCGGCGGCGGCGTGCTCGGCGTCGACCTCATCGAGGGCCCGGACGGGCCGCTGGTCCTCGAGGTCAACCACACCGTGGAGTTCCGCGGCCTGCAACAGGCGCACGGCGGCTCCGTGGACGTGGCGGGCGCGATCGCGGCGCACGCCGCCGAGGTGGCCACGGGGGTGGGCGCGCGGTGATCAGGGCGAGCGTGCTCGGCGCCACCGGTTACCTGGGCGGGGAGCTGCTGCGGCTGCTGCTCGGGCATCCCGGGGTCACGGTGGCACAGGCGATCTCCACGCGGCTGCCCGGCCGCCGGGTGGACGCGGTCCACCCCAACCTGCGCGCGGTCACCGACCTGAGCTTCGGCGCGCTCGACGACCTCGCCGACTGCGATGTCCTGCTGCTCGCCACTCCGCACCGCGCCACCATGGAGCTGCTGCCGACGGTGATGGCGCGCGGGCGCGCGGTGATCGACATGTCCGGCGACTTCCGGCTCGCCGACGCCTCCGCCTACGCCGCGTACTACGACACCGAGCACACCGCGCCGAACCTGCTGGGCACCTTCGCGCCCGGGCTGCCCGAGCTGTACCGGGACGACGTCGCCAAGGCGGACCTGATCAGCGTGCCCGGCTGCTCCGCCGCGGCCGCCACGCTGGCGCTGGCCCCGCTGCGCGGGCTGGTCCGGCCCGAGGTGCAGATCGACGCGCGGACCGGCTCCAGCGGCTCGGGCGCCTCCGCGGGCGACGCCAACACGCACGCCGAGCGCAGCGGCGCGCTCCGGGTCTTCGCCCCGGCGCGGCACCGGCACGAGGCCGAGGTCGCCGCGCACACCGGGCTGACCGTACGGATGACCGCGACCGGCACCCCGGCGGTCCGCGGCGTCCAGGTGGTCTGCCATGCCACGGCCGCGGGCGAGATCACCGAGCGGGAGCTGCGCGCCGCGTACCGGGCGGCGTACGCGGACGAGCCGTTCGTCCGGATCGTCGCGCACCGCCGCGGCGCGCACCGGCTGCCGGATCCTCGGATCCTGCTCGGCTCCAACTTCTGCGACGTCGGATTCGCGCTCGACGGTGACCGGATCACCGCGATCGGCGCGCTGGACAACCTCGTCAAGGGCGGCGCCGGCGCCGCCGTGCAGTGCCTCAACCTGCGGCTCGGGCTCCCCGAGTCGCTCGGCCTGGGCTTCCCGGGCCTACACCCGCTGTAGAGGGGAAGGGAACCCATGGGCGGCGTCACGGTCGTCAAGGTGGGCGGGGAGGTCCCGCCCGAACCGGTCTGCGCCGACCTCGGGGAGGTGCTGCCGCAGGCCGTCATCACGCACGGCGGCGCGCCGCAGATCGCCGAGCTGGCGCGCGGGATGGGCGTACGGCCCCGTACGCTCCGCTCCCCCGGCGGGCTCACCAGCCGGCACACCGACCCCGCGATGCTCGACGTGGTCACGCTCGCGCTGACCGGCCGGGCCAAGCCGCGGCTGCTCCGCGCGCTGGCCGCCGCCGGGGTGGCCGCGGTCGGGCTCACCGGGCTGGACGGCGGCCTGCTGCGGGCCCGGCGCAAGGCGGCGCTGCGTACGGTCACCGACGACGGCCGGACCGTCGTGGTGCGCGACGACCACAGCGGGCGGCTCACCGGGGTCGCGCCGCGGGTGCTGAACACGCTGCTGGAAGGCGGGTTCGTACCGGTGGTCTCGCCGCCGGCGGCCGGTGAGGACGGCGCCCCGGTGAACGTGGACGCGGACCGGGCGGCCGCCGCGGTCGCCGCCGCCGTGGGCGCCAAGCGGCTGATCCTGCTGATGTCGCGGCCGGGGGTGCTGCGCGACGCCGGTGACCCGGCGAGCGTGCTGCCGGCGGTGGCGCTGCCGCGCGCGGGGCGGATGCCGTACGCCGCCACCGGCGGCATGCACCGCAAGCTGATCGCCGCGCGGGACGCGCTGATGGGCGGGGTGCCCGAGGTGATCATCTCCGACGGCCGGGCCGACCGGCCGGTCAGCGCCGCGCTCGACGGCGCCGGGACCACGCTGGAGCTGGCGTGAGCGCCGGGCGGGGCGGGCCTGCCGGGCCGCGGGCCGGGGCCGGTATGAGCTCCGGGCGGCCCGGGCCCAGGGCCGGGGGCGGGATGAGCGCGGACGCCGGCGCGGGCGTGGAGCTGCTGCGCGGGATGCTGGAGATCGACTCGCCGTCGGGCGGGGAGGACGAGCTCGCGCGGTTCGTGGAGACGGCGCTGAAGGAGTCCGGCTTCGCCGCGTACCGGGACGAGGTCGGCAACGTGATCGGCGAGACCGGCACCGGCGGCGACGGCCCGTCCGTGCTGCTGCTCAGTCACCTGGATACCGCCGGGCGGGCGCTGCCGGTGGCGCTGACGGACGGCCGCCTGCACGGGCGCGGCGCCGTGGACGCCAAGGGCCCGCTCGCCGCCATGATCCGCGCGGCCGCCGCCCGCCCGGACTTCCCCGGCACGCTACGGGTGATCGGGGCGGTCGAGGAGGAGCGGCTGTCCCGCGGCGGGCACCACGTCGCCGCCACCCTCCCCGCACCGGACGCGCTCGTCATCGGCGAGCCGAGCGGCTGGTCACGGGTGGTCCTCGGGTACAAGGGCAAGATCGACCTCAGGTACACGGTGAGCCGCCCCGCCACCCACTCCACCAACCCGGCCGCCAAGGCGAGCGAGGTCGCCGCCGAGTTCTGGCGGGACCTGCAGGAGGCGCTCGGGCCGGAGCGGGACCACGCCGCGTTCGGCTCCCCGGCCGCGACGCTGCGCGGCATCGAGGGCGACCTGGTCCGGGCCACGCTCGACGTGGACTGCAGGGTTCCGGTCGGGTACGACCCCGCCGCGCTGGAGGCGCGGCTCCGGCAACGGCTGAACGGCGGCGAGCTGACCGTCGTACGGCACGTCCCCGCCGCACGGGTGCCCCGGACGGACCTCGTCGTCCGGGAGCTGTCCGCCGCGATCCGCGCGCACGGCGGCGTGCCCCGCCCCACCTTGAAGACCGGCACCTCCGACATGAACACGGTGTCGGAACGCTGGAGCGTGCCGATGGCCGCGTACGGCCCCGGGGACGGCTCGCTCGACCACGGCGACGACGAGCACATCGAGATCGCCGAGTACCTGCGCGGAATCGACGTGCTGCGGACCGCGCTCGACGGGCTCGCCGCGGCGCTGCACGGCACGGCCACGGCCCAGGCCCAGCGACCGGAGACGGGACCATGCTGATCAGCGGATTCGAGGAGATCGCCAAGGCGGCCGCGCCCGGCGGGGCGGCGGTGGTGCTGTTCAGCGGCGGGCTGGACAGCTCGTACCTGCTCGCCCGGCTGCGCGAGCACGAGCACCTGCGCGTGTACGCCCTCTGCGTGGACCTCGGCGGCGGGGACGACCTGGACGCGGCGCGCCGGACCGCGGCGCTGCTCGGCGCCGAACCCGTGGTGGCCGACCACACCGAGACGTTCGCCGCCGAGTTCGTGGCCCCCGCGATCCCCGCCCAAGCCGTCTACCTAGGACTGCATCCGGTGAGCTCGTCGCTGTCCCGGCCGCTGCTGGCACGGGTCGCGGTCGGCCTGGCGGAACGCGTCGGAGCCACGCTGCTGCTGCACACCGCGAACCGCTCGCAGAACAGCCTCCGCCGGCTCAACACCGCGATCGCGGCGCTCGGATACGAGGGGCACTACGGCAGCCCGTACGCCGCCGACGCCGTGTCCCGCGAGGACAAGCAGCGGGCGCTGCGGGACGCGGGCTTCCCGGAGTTCACCGCGCGCACGCAGAGCGGGGACGCGAACCTGTGGTGCCGGGAGTTCGAGTCGGGGCTGCTGGAGGACCCGGAGTGGTTCCCGGTGCCGGACGCGCTCTACGCCTGGACCTCCGACCGGCCGCCCGCCCAGCCCGAGGACCTGACGCTCGACTTCACCGGCGGGCTGCCCGTCGCGCTGGACGGCGCGCCACTGCCGCCGCACGCGATGATCGCCGAGCTGAACGTCCGGGCCGGCCGGTACGGGCTCGGCCGCTACGCGGGCCTCGAGCACATCGACGGCGGGGAGAAGGTGCTCGAGGTGCGCGAGATGCCCGCCGCCTGCCTGCTCTTGTACGCCTACCGGCAGCTCGAGGCGGCGACCGTACCGGCGGAGACGATGCGGGAGAAGCTCGCCATGGAGCAGCTGTGGACGCGGGAGGCGCTGGAGGGGCGCTGGTTCGGCCCGTCCCGGCTGGCCGCCGACGCGTTCATCCGCGCCGTCGCCCGCGCGGTCACCGGCCGGGTCACGGTACGGCTGTCCGGCGCGGGCCCGCAGGCCGTGTCGATCCGCGCCGACGAGCCCCTCTACATCCGCGACCGCGACGCCTGGGAACGCGCCACCGCCACGGGGCTCACCAGATGATGGCGAGCAGGGTCGTCGCGGCCGCGGCCAGGGCCGGGTCGCCCGCGACGGTGGCCCGCTCGCGAGCCTGCTCCACCGTGATGCCACGACTGCCGAGCCGCCACACCGTGTCCTGATCCACCGTCACGCACGCCGCAGGGGGTCCGCCGGCGGCAGGGGGCGCGTCGGCGCCCGCGGCACCCTCGTCAGGGGCCCCGCCGCGGTCCACGTGCCAGCGGGCCGGGCCGCGTACGGCGTACCAGGTCCCGCCGGCGGGACCGGTGACGTCGAACCGGACGGTCGTCCCGGCGGCCCGCTCCTCGGCCTCCAACGCCTTGGGCAGGGCCCGGAGGAACGCGTCGACCACCGGGCCGAGCAGCTCGGGGCCGTCCCCGCCGGGCCGCCCCGTCGCGTCCCTGATCTGCTGCTCGTGCACCCAGAACTCGGTGTACTCGCGCGCCACGTCGAGCCAGGCGGGGCTCGGCAGGTCGGTCGAGGCCCAGGACACGTCGAGCACGGCGGGGGCGTCCAGGTCGACGCCCGACCAGTACGCGTCCAGCCGCGGCCCGGCGTCGCCGAGCAGCTCGGTCAGCACCGCCGGGGAGACGCCGCGCGCCACCCGGACGAACTCCTCGTTGACCCGGGCCAGATGCACCGGCAACGTCTCGTCCGGCGCGAGCACCGAGCCCGGGTGCCCGTCCCGGCCGGCTGACAGCCGCCGCAGGTGGTCGTGGAGGATGTGCGCGGTGACGTCGTGCACGTTCCAGCCGGGGCAGACGGTCGGCCGGCTCCACTCCGCCGGCGTCAGCGACCCGAGCAGGGCCAGCAGCGACGCCCGCTGTGCCGGAAAGACCGGGCGCGTCTCCACGCGCGGACCGAAGGGCTCCATGCCCCGACCGTATCGACTCCGGCCGCCCGGAAGAGGTCATATTCGATCCCGCTCGACCTGGGTCTATGTACACTCCCGGTCATTCCACCGCGGGTCGAGACGCCGTGTCGTCCCACCGGCTCCCGCTCCGCTTTCCCGCACGCGCCCAGACCCCCTGTGCGGGTGAGCATCCGAGGAGACGACGAGATGAAGCGTGGATCCGCGTGCGCCGCCGTCGCGGCGCTGGCGCTGGCCCTCACCGGCTGCGGCGGCCCCGCCGCGCCGCCCTCCCCCGGAGCGGCCGCCTCGCCCGCCACCTCGCCCGCGGCGCCCTCGGCCACCCCGCCGGCCTCGGCGGAGCCCACCTCGTGCGAGAACGGGCAGCTGATCCCCGCGGTGGAGATCCCCGCGATGCATGCCGACCCGGTGACCGTGCCGCCCATCACCGTCGGTGGTGAGACCGTGCCCGGCTTCACCGTGCCGGGCGTGGACATCCGCGCGCAGCGGGTCCCCGCGCAGTGCACCTCGGAGGCGCCCGCCCCGGGCGGCTGCCTCGGCGCCGTCTCCATCCCGCCGGTCCGGATCCCCGGGGTGAGGCTCCCCGCGGTCGAGCTGCCCGGCGTCGACGCCGGCGGCGTGCACATCGAGCCGGTGCGCCGGGAGGCGTCCGTACGGGAGCCGGTGGTCCGGGAGGGCGTCCGGCGCGAGGAGGTCTGCCAGCAGGAGCCCGGCGCCGGAGGTCTCGTGGCCTCCGTGGCACGGGCCGGGCTGATACGCCAGTCCGCGATGCGCCCGTCCCTGCTGCGGCCCGCCCTGACCCGGCCGCAGGTCTGCAACTCCAGCCGGGAGTGCGTGCCCGCGGTGGAGATCCCGGCCGTGGACGTACCGGCGGTGGAGCTGCCCGCCGTGGAGATCCCGGCCGCCGAGTTGGTCGCCCGCGAGGTGAAGGACGCGCAGTCGTTCGAGGGCGACGACGAGATCGCGTACGACATGAAGGCCGACGTGCTGTTCGACTTCGGCAGGGCGGACATCAAGCCCGAGGCGGCGGCCACCCTGAAGCGGATCGCGGGGGACATCGCCCGGGACGCGCGCACCGACGCGCCCATCCGGGTGGACGGGCACACCGACGCCAAGGGCACCGACGCCGACAACGTGGAGCTGTCCAAGCGGCGCGCCCAGGCGGTGGTGGACTGGCTGGCCACCGAGGGCGGCATCGAACCGTCTCGGCTGTCCGCGGTCGGCTACGGCGAGGCCAAGCCCGTCGCGCCCAACACCAAGGACGGGCGGGACTTCCCCGAGGGGCGGGCGAAGAACCGCCGGGTGGTCGTCTCCGCCGGCACCGCCTAATGTCTGACACGGTCCCGCCCCGGCGCGCCGGCCCCCGATGGCCCGGCGCGCCGCGGCGGTGGTTCAGGCGGCGGCGCGCCAGTCGCGTACGGCGGCCAGGTGCTCGTCCCGGCCGATGGCCACGAGGTTGGAGCGGTACAGCCCGACCGCCCCCGGCAGGTCCAGCTCGGCGCGCCGGACCGGGACCAGCGTGTGATGCAGCTCGTCCAGCAGGAACACCCACGGATACCGCGCGTACACCAGGTCCAGCAGGTCGCCCGCGGGGAAGCCGCAGTTGGCCTGGAGCTCCGGGTGCAGCTCGAAGAGCAGGGTGGGCCGCGCGTCGAGGCTCTGCCGGGCGCCGCTCAGCACGAAGCCCTCGTACCCCTCGACGTCGATCTTGATGAGGTCGGGCGGCCCCAGGCCGTTGCCGTCCACGTACGCGTCGACCGAGGTCATGGGCACGGTGACGGCACCCGCCGAGGGACCCGCGTTGGCCGCGGCGGCGGAGTGCTTGCCGGTCTGCTCGGCGGACAGGTACAGGGTGATCTCGCCCGTCTCCTCCCCCACCGCGACGGGCTCCACCACGACCCGGCGGTCCAGCTCGTTGCTCGCCACGTTGTGCCTGAGGTAGGTGAGGTTCTCCGGTACGGGCTCGAACGCGACGACCCGGCCCCCGTACGGGACGTCCGCTCCCCCGGTGACGGCGTAGACGCCGATGTTCGCGCCCACGTCGATGATCAGCCCGCTGGAGGCCGCGAGCCTGCGGTAGACGCCGACCTCGAACTCCTCGTAGTACCCGGCGGAGACGGCCGGCATGATCGTGGAGTCCCAGGCGGGGCCGGACAGGCGCAGCCCGCCGTACGTGGCCTGCACGCTCTCCCCGCCGGAGGCCGTACCGAGCCGGAACACCAGATGGTAGACGCGGTTCACCAGCGGGAACCGCCGGACGCTGCGCCCGCGCAGCAACCTCCGCGCCGCGCCGCTGCGGTTCGCCGCCCGGGCCGCCCGCATCATCGCGACGGCGACCCTCTCCCGCGTCCCCTTCGTCGTCGTTGAACCCATACGTCTACTCTGACCGCATCGTCCCCCAGGGCCGCTGAGAATTCGTTGAGCAGCGGATGAACGTTCGCTCGCTGGGAGCCGCGCGGCGGGTTGATCCCGGCCCGTCCGGGGAAGCCCTATCGCAGCCACTTGGAGCATCGCCGCACGTCAACGGGGGACGACATGCGCGCCATCGCGGTTTCCAGCTACGGGGCCGATCCGCAGGTGATGGACCTGCCGATGCCCGAACCCGCGCCCGACGAAGTGGTGGTGCGGCTCCACGCGGCCTCCTACAACTCGTTCGACCTGATGGTCGCGGACGGCGACATGAAGGACACGGTGCCGGCGAGCTTCCCGATGATCCTGGGCTCCGACGGCGCCGGCGTGGTCGACGCGGTCGGCTCGGACGTCACCGCGTTCGCGCCCGGCGACCGGGTCTACGGCGTGTTCCTGCACGCGGCCCGCGGGCTCGG
Source organism: Streptosporangiales bacterium (assembly GCA_009380095.1). GTDB lineage: Bacteria > Actinomycetota > Actinomycetes > Streptosporangiales > Streptosporangiaceae > WHSL01. The sequence goes on from WHSL01000034.1 coordinate 32,160, forward strand.
CAGCTACGCCGAGTACGGCGTCGCCCGGCAGAGCGGCCCGATCGCCGCGATGCCGCGCGGCATGATCTTCGAGCAGGCCGCGGCGGTCCCGCTGGCCACGCTGGCCGCGTACGACATGGTCCGCAGCGGCATGGTCGACGAGGACCAGACGGTGCTCGTCGTGGGCGCCACCGGCGGGGTGGGGCAGGCCGCCGTCCAGCTCGCGGCGCTGCAGGGCGCCCGGGTGATCGCCACGGCGCGGCCCGGCGCGGATGGCCTGGTGAAGGAGCTCGGCGCCACCGAGACCGTGGACTACTCCGCCCGCCCGGTGCCCGACCAGGTGCTCGCCATCTCGCCCGGCGGGGTGGACGCCATCCTCGACGTGGTCACGCCCCCCGACGGCGTGAACGCGCTCGCCGGGCTGCTGCGGCCGGGCGGGGTGTACGTCTCCACCATCGGCTCGCTCGACCCGCGGGCGCTGGCCGCCCGGGAGATCCGCGGCGTCAACCTCGTCGGCTCGCACCACGCCCGCGACCTCGCGGCGCTCGCCGACATGATCGACGCCGGGAACCTGCGGGTGAACATCGAGGCCCAGGTCTCCATGGACGAGGCCCCGGCCATGCTCCGGCAGGTCGCCAAGGGCGGCGCGCGCGGCAAATATGTCATCCGCCTCTGACAGGATCGAGCCGCGCGGCGGACCGGGCCTGACCACAGGCAGACCGCGAGCCGACGGCGGGCCGCCCCTCACGCGTTCTCGGTGTCCAGTTCGGCGGGCTCGGCGATGACGTCCACCATGGCGCCGTTGCGCAGCACGGTGATCTGCAGCGGCCGGCCGATCGCCTCGGCGAACATCAGCCGCTGCAGGCTCTGCGCCTGACTGACCGGTTCGCCGCCCGCCGTGAGCACCAGGTCGCCGCGGCGCAGCCCGGCCCGGTCCGCCGGGCCGCCCGGCACCACCTCGGCGATCCGCAGCGCCTCGTCCTGGCCGAGCCGGTCCCGCAGCCCGGGCGGGACCGGCACCGGCGAGGCGACGAGGCCGAGGTAGGCCCGCCGCACCCGGCCGTCCCGCATCAGCGCGGCGATGATCCGCCGCGTGGTGGCGTTGATCGGTACCGCGAGCCCGAGCCCCACCGCCGCCACGGCGGTGTTGATGCCGACGACCCGGCCCCGGGAGTCGGCGAGCGCGCCGCCGGAGTTGCCGGGGTTGAGGGCGGCGTCGGTCTGGATGACGTCCTCGATCACCCGCACGGCGCTGCCGCTGCGGGTGGGCAGCGACCGGCCGAGGCCGCTGACCACCCCGGCCGTCACCGAGCCGGCCAGCCCCAGCGGGTTACCGACGGCGACGACGAGCTGGCCCACCTTCAGCGCGTCGCTGTCGCCGAGGGTCACCGGGCCGGGCGCGCCACCGGCTGCCCGTACGACGGCGAGGTCGGAGAGCGGGTCGGTGCCGACCACGGTGAAGGTGGTGCCGGAGCCGTCCGCGAACTCGGCCTTGCCCTGCCGGGCACGGCCGACCACGTGCGCGTTGGTGAGCAGGAAGCCGTCGTCGGTGAAGGTCACGGCCGAGCCGCCGCCCTGCCGCACCCGCACGCCGGCCACCAGCGGGGTCAGCCGCTCGGCGACCGACGCGACGACGCTGGAGTACGCGTCGAGAGGTTCCTCAGGGGCCATGATTACAGCATTACATCGTGACGCCGAAATCGGTCCTCCGTCCGACCGGTAACGTGACGCGGTGTGGCGGGGCGTGCGCGGACGCATCTGGCGAACCTCGACCTGAACCTGCTCGTGGCGCTGCGCGAGCTGATCAGGGAGCGCAACGTGACCCGCGCCGCGGAACGCATCGGCATCACCCAGCCCGCGGCCAGCGCCGCGCTCTCCCGGCTCCGCCGGCACTTCGGCGACGAGCTCCTGGTCCGCGGCCGGGGCGGCCACGTCCTCACCCCGCTGTCCCGGCAGCTCGCGGAACGGGCACCCCGGGCCGCGCTGCACATCCAGCTGGTGCGTGAGTCGGGCCGTACCAGCCCGTGCGCGGCTATCCGTCCGCCGCGCCGATCCCGCGGCAGCTGGCGCTGCTGGGCATCCGCCCACGGGTCGCCGTACGGGTGGAGAGCTACCGCGCCGTCCCGCACTTCGTGGCCGGCACGGATCGGGTGGCGCTGCTGCAGCACCGCCTCGCCGTACGGGCCGCGGACGACCTCGGCCTGCGCGTGCTGGAACCGCCCGGCCCGCTGGAGCCGGTGGTGGAACGGCTGTGGTGGCACCGCAACCGGGACGACGACCCCGCCCACGCCGGGCCCCGGGCCACGGTCATCGACGCCGCCCGCACCCTCGACGAGCAGGGATCATAAACGCGGTGAATACCTGGTAGCCGAACGCTCTATCGGCCGCGCCGTTCCCCGCCGCGGCGGGGGCCGTCCTCCTCCTGACCGGCACCGCGATCAGTTGGTGGGCCGCGGGCCGGGCCCAGCACGACCAGGACGCGTACCGGACCCTCTACACCGATGTCGCGGCCGGCCGCCTCGCCGGAGGTACGGCGGCTCACCGCGCGGGCGTCGGCGGACCTGTTGCGCCGGCGCGCGCCGCGCTTCCCGCTGCCGGTCGCGATGTTCTGCCACGCCTGGTCCGGAGGTCTCCCCCGGGACCTCGTCCGCGCCGCGCGCGCCTGTACGGCGGCGCAGCGCCGGCTCGGCCACCCGGCCGACGTGGCCGAGCGCTCCGCGGCGGTCATCCGCCAGGCCCGCGCCTTTACAAAGTAAGTCACAACCGGCGGCGTCCGGTCGTTGGAACGGATGCATTGACCCGGCCCGCCGGGCGGCCGATCCTCGGGTTTCCGTGGCGGTTTCGCACGACGGATTGGAGCCGGCTTGAACGTCTTCGATGACATCCAGTTCTATCTGTTCAACCACCACCACTACATCGACGTCCCGCCCGACGAGGCCAAGCACGACTCCACCTGGGTGGACTATCCCAACGGCCTGTTCGACCCGGAGCTCGGCCAGGCGCTCTACCAGCGCTACACCCGGGAGCTGCTGCTCGCCGAACAGCTCGGCTTCGACGCGATCGCGTTCAACGAGCACCACAACACGGCGTACAGCATGATGCCGGCGACCACGCTGCGGGCCTCGTACATCGCCGCCCTCACCAAGCGGGTCAAGCTGCTCGTCGCGGGCACGCCGGTCAACCTGTCCTGGCCGTCCCGGGTCGCCGAGGAGTACGCCATGCTCGACGTGATGTCGGGCGGGCGGATGGAGTACGGCTTCCCGCTCGGCACCGGCATGGAGTACTGGTCCAACGCGGGCGAGATCAACCCCACGACCTCGCGCGCGAGGTTCCGTGAGGGCCTGGACATCGTGTTCAAGGCCTGGGAGGGCAACGGCCCGGTCCGGTACGACGGCGACTTCTACACCTACCGCTACCTGAACACCTGGCCGCAGCCGGTGCAGAAGCCGCGCCCCAAGTCCTACATCGTCGGCTCGGGCAGCTCGGAGACCGTGAACCTCGCGGTGGAGACCGGCTGTGGCTACTCCATCGTGTTCACTCCGATCGCCAACCAGCTCCGGGCGTTCGACGACTACCGGGCGCTCAGCGAGGAGCAGGGCCGCAAGACCGGCCCGGACGACCTGCTGTTCACCGCGATCGTGTACGTGGCCGACACCGACGCCCAGGCCGTCGAGGAGGCCCGCCCGCACATCGAGCGGTTCTTCTCCTGGTTCCACCGGGTGCCGCCGAAGTACCTGTCGCCGCCCGGCTACGTCTCGCGGGAGGAGTACCTGCGCCGCGCATCCTCCGCCGCGCTCGCCGACGGCAAGAACGCCACCTGGGACGACCTGGTCTCGGTCGGCCGGATCGCCTGCGGCTCGCCGGACACGGTGGCCGACACCATCATCCGCTGGGCGGAGGACGCGCAGAGCAGCCGCATCCTGGTGGCGCTGCAGCACGGCGACATGCCGGAGTGGAAGGCCGTGAAGAACATGACGATGTTCGCCGAGCAGGTCATCCCGCGGGTCAGGGCGCGCGCCTCCCGACCGGCGGCCGGGGCGGAGGTCTGAGCATGGGCTACGACCAGGCTGCGTATACAGAGAGCGTGTACGAGATCAACGGCATCGCCACCGCCGTGCTCACCGCCGGCACCGGCGATCCCCTGCTGTTCCTGCACGGCGCGGGCACCGTCACCGGCTTCGACGCGCTGCTGCCGCTCGCCGAGCGGCACCGGCTCATCGTGCCGCTGCACCCCGGCTTCGGCGCCTCCGCCGACGACCCCGCGATCGACTCGGTGCACGACTACCGGCGGCACTACCTGGACCTGTGCGACCGGCTGGGGATCGAGCGGCCCGTCGTCGTGGGGCAGTCGATGGGCGGCTGGATCGCGGCCACGTTCGCGCTCGACCACCCCGAGCGGGTGTCCCGGCTGGTGCTGGCCGCGCCGGTCGGGCTACGGGTGCCCGGGCACCCGATCGTGGACCTGTTCACGATCCCGCCGCAGGAGCTGGCGGACTATCTCACCGCCAAGCCGGAGGTCCTCGCCGCGGCCACGCCGAACCCGCCGACGCCGGAGTTCCTCGCCGACCGGTACCGGGAGTCGACGAGCGCGGCCCGGGTGCTGTGGGGCGG
>WHSL01000338.1 GCA_009380095.1 Streptosporangiales bacterium
CGGACCGCGCCCGCGACCGCCGACTGAAGGGCCTGCGCACCTGACGGGGTCCGCCCATCGGAGGCCCCGCCCCGGCGGCGTCCCCCGAAGGGCCGCCTCCCGGGGCGGCGCGGGGGCGGGATCCCTCATCGTGACGATTGACACTTCTCGCGGCAGGCGACATCGTCCGTGTTACGCGGGATGTCGGAGAAGATTCTTGCCGCACGGTCGCGGGGGACCCGGGCGCGGAGGTGCGCAGTGAACCTGGGACTGAATCTCGGGCTGTTGTTGCTTCGGCTGCTGCTCGCCGGACTACTCTTCGGGCATAGTACGCAGAAGCTGTTCGGCTGGTTCGGCGGCGCGGGGCCGAGCGGGACTGCGGTCCCGTTCGAGAAGTGGGGCTTCGAGCCCGGGCGGCGGCTGGTGCTGCTCGCCGGGGTACTCGAGCTCGCCGGCGCGGTCTCCATCGCGGCCGGCCTGCTCACCCCGGCCGGCTGCGCGGTGGTGGTCGGCACCATGGTCGTCGCCGCCGCGGCCCTCGCGCCGAACGGGTTCTGGGCGCAGACCGGCGGCTGCGAGGTCCCGTTCTGCTATGGCGCGCTCGCAGCGATCCTGGGATTCAGCGGACCGGGATCGTGGTCGCTGGACGCGGCCCTCGGGCTGACCGGAATGTCTGGCCCCGCCTGGGGTGCGGCGGCCCTCGCCGCCGGCCTGCTCGCCGCCGTCGTACCGCTGAGAGCCCGGTCCCGGGTGCTGCGCGCCCGGCGCGAGACCGAGACGATCGCGAACCCGTACACCTACACCGAGTACGGCGGGGCCGGCGTCGCCGTACGGCGCGACGACGACTGAGCGTTCCCGGCACCCGAACCCGACACCCGACCGAGGAGAGATCCGCCCATGCCCGAACTGCCGCCGCTGCCGACCTCACTGGTGGGCAGCTACGCCCAGCCCGACTGGCTGATCGACCGGGCCAAGCTGGCCGGCCGGCTCCCGCCACGGGTCCGCGTCAAGGAGCTGTGGCGGGTGGCGCCGGAGCACCTCGCCCAGGCCCAGGACGACGCCACGCTGCTGGCGATCCGGGCGCAGGAGGAGGCCGGGCTGGACATCCTCACCGATGGGGAGATCCGCCGGGAGAGCTACTCCAACCACTTCGCGACCGCGCTGGACGGGGTCGACGTGGACAACCCCGGGACAGCCATGGACCGCGCGGGGAAGACCAACACGGTGCCACGGATCACCGGTCCCATCAGCCGGCCGAAGCCGATCGAGGTCGACGACGTACGGTTCCTGCGCGCCCATACCGATCGCACCATCAAGATGACGGTGCCGGGGCCGTTCACCATGTCCCAGCAGGTGCAGAGCGACTTCTACCCGGACCTCGAGGCGGCCGCGATGGCGTACGCGTCCGTGGTGAACGCTGAGGTCAAGGACCTGTTCGCGGCGGGTGCGGACATCGTGCAGATCGACGAGCCGTACCTGCAGGCACGGCCCGAGGCCGCGCGGGAGTACGGGCTGCGCGCCCTCAACGCGGCACTCGAGGGGGTCACCGGGACGACCGCGGTGCACCTGTGCTTCGGGTATGCGGCGATCGTGCACGAACGGCCCTCGGGGTACTCGTTCCTGCCGGAGCTGGCCGGGTGCCCCGCGGACCAGATCTCCATCGAGACCGCGCAGTCCGGGCTGGACCTCGGAGTGCTGGCCGACCTCAGCGAGAAGACGATCATCCTCGGGGTGATCGACCTGTCCACGCCGGAGGTGGAGACCCCGGAGCTGGTGGCCGAGCGCGTCCGCCGCGCCTTCCCCTGGGCGCCCCCCGAACGTCTGGTCATCGCGACCGACTGCGGCATGAAGTACCTCCCTCGCGACTCCGCCTACGGAAAGATGCGGGCGATGTCGGCCGCCGCCACCCTCCTCCGCACCTGACCCGATTTCGGATCCAACCATCCCCGCGCCGGGCGCGGGGAACCCGCTGGGGAGCAACGCGGCCCTCCCCGGGCTTATCCCCTCCTCAGCCGCTTCCCCAAGCCCCGACCGGGGCGTGCCTGCGGCTCAGGAGGGGGTCTCGACGGTCAGCCCGGCGGCTTGGGCCGCCTGGGCGAGGCGTTTGTCGTACGTGACGAGGGCTTCGAGCTCGCTCGCCAGTTCCAGCGCGGTGGCGAGATGGATCGAGTCGAGTGTGCGTAGCTCGGGTGGGACGAGTACGGCGGCGTCGGCGCGGACGCGGTCGTCGATATCGAGGCGATCACACCGGGCGAGCACGCCAGGGACGTGAGCGAGCGCGGTCGGCTTGGCGCGGGCGACCGCACGCGTGAGCTCCACCTCCGTCAGCGTGGACGTAATCCATCGCCCCCGGTCCGCGGCGAGCCAGGCGCGCAGCGCTTCGCTCTCAGCCTCCGGTGCGAAGAGCTTGGCCAGCGCGGAGCTGTCGAGGTAGAGCATGCTCAGCGCTCCTCTTCGCGCATCGCGAGAAGGTCCTCGGTCACCGCGTTCGAGTAATCGATGGGCTCGGTGGCGAGACGGCGCTTGAGAGCAGCGAGCAGTGCCTCACGGCTTCCTGTGGCGGGCTTGAGTCGTCCCTGTGCGATGAGCCGAGCGCGCAGGTTTTCTCCGGGGTCGGCCGGAACGATCCGGCCGATCACCTTTCCTCGCTCGGTGATCTCGACCGTCTCGCCGGCCTTGACCCGCCGGAGCGTGCCCGAGGTGTCGTGCGACAGTTCCCTGACTGAGACCGTACCCATGCCTGACAATGTAGTACTTAAACGTGGGACATTGCTGGGCATCGACATGACCTGCACCCCCGGATCGCGGCCTGCTTGGGCGAACGAGTCGAGGCTAGCACTGGCTTGCGCCAGTTTCCGGGGATAGTCGAAGGTGGAGGTCGTGGATTTGGGAGGGGCGTACGCGGCAGCAGCCGCCGATGATCTTGGCGCCTCGGCGGGTCCAGTCCCGGGCCGGGGTGACGGGGTCGATGATGGGGGCGGTTCCGGTGCGGGTGTGAGGGGCGGGGGTGGTCCAGCGGCGGGTGGCCGGGTCCCAGTCCTCACCGCTGTTGGGGTAGACGATCACGGGTTTGGTGGTGACCTCGCGGGCGAGCGTGATGGCCTCGGCGACCTCGGCCGGGTCGCAGCAGTTCACCCCGGTGGCGACGATCTCCGGGATCTCCGCGGCGATCGCGAACGCCTCCGCCAAGGGCTGCCCCGCGCGCGTACGGTCCCCGGCGATCGTGAAGCTCAGCCACGCGGGCACGCCCAGTCCCCGTACGGCCTCCGCCAGCGCCGCGGCCTCGTCGGTGTCCGGGACGGTCTCCAGCGCGAACAGGTCCGGCCCCGCCTCGGCCAGCACCTCCAGCCGTGGCCGGTGCCAGTCTCGGAGCGCGGCCACGGATCGCCCGTACCGGCCGCGATACTCCGACCCGTCCGCCAGCGCCGCCCCATACGGCCCCACTGACGCGGCCACCCACCGCGTCGGAGCGGGGCGCGGGGGAACGGCGCTGTCGCCCGTGCCGGGATGGCCTGCCGCCTCCGCGGCGCCGGGGCGGGCCGGCCCGGTGGTCCGGGTACGGGCCGGCGCGGTGGTTCGGTCGTGGGCCGCAATGGCGTCGCGGGCTCGGGCGGCGAGGGCGACGCTGTGGCGGAGGAGACGGGCGGCCTCGGTCCGGCCGATGCCGCGTGCGGCGAAGCCGTCGAAGGAGGCCTGATAGCTCGCGGTGGTGGCGATCCGTGCGCCGGCCGCGAAGAACGCCCGGTGCGTGGCCTCGATCTCTTCGGGTGCGTCCGCGAGCAGGCGCGCCGACCAGAGCGCGTCCGACAGGTCGTGCCCGCGCGCCTCCAACTCGGTCGCGAGCCCGCCGTCGGCGATGATCACGCCCTCCCCCCAGTCGAACCCCACCCTCCCAACCTACGATCGTCGCCATGAGCGTGCGTGATCGAGGCCACGAGCTGGTCGATCTGTCGGTGCCGGTCGAGGCGGGGATGCCGGTGTATCCGGGGGATCCGGAGGTGGAGATCGCGCCCGCGCTGATCGCCACGGACGACGGGGTCAACGTGCTGCGACTGCACCTGGGGTCGCAGTCCGGGACGCACGTGGACGCACCATTCCATATCGACGACGCGCTGCCTCGCCTGGACGAGCTCCCGCTGGACAGGTTTCTCGGCCCGGCCGTGGCCGTGGACGTCCGGGGCCTGCCGCCGCGCACATCGATCGGGCCGGAGCGGCTGCGCGGCCCGTACCCGCCCGGGACGATCGTGCTGATCGTGA
>WHSL01000303.1 GCA_009380095.1 Streptosporangiales bacterium
CCACCGATGCCCCGAGCCGCGCGCGGCGGCGGGCTCGCGCCTCGGTCGAGGGGGCGGCCGTACGGACTGGTGGTGGGGCGGGTGGGATTTGAACCCACGACCGGAGGATTATGAGTCCCCTGCTCTTACCTCGCTGAGCTACCGCCCCATGACCAGCAGCACGGATCGGCCCGCCCGCCCTGAACGCCGGACGAAGACGCCCGCTGAGGGCGCGGTCACTCTACCGCGTTCCCCGCCTACAGAAGGTGCAAGCCACTGTGGCACAAGGGATGCCGAACGCCGCGGTGTCCGGCGGCGTTGCGGCGGGTGAGACGGCACGTGCTGTTTTCCCGGCGCGTCACCGGGAAGCGGGCGGAACGGCCGTCCGGTTGACACGGTGCCCCGACCACATCCGGCCTGTCCGCAATCGACTAACCTTGCGTAAGCACGCGAGGAAAGGACCGCATTGCCCGACGCGTCATCCGCCGTCCCGGCGGGCCGTACCCGGCCCCGTCACCCTCGGTTCGCCTCGCCGTCGCGCCGCCCGCGGGCGGCGCGGACCGTGCTGCTGGGAGCCCTGACCGCGATCGGCCCACTCTCGCTGGACATGTATCTGCCGGGCCTGCCCGCGGTCGCCCAGGATCTGCGCGCCGCCGAGTCGCAGGTCCAGCTCTCCCTCACCGCCTGCCTGATCGGCATGGCCGCCGGCCAGCTGCTCATCGGCCCGCTGTCCGACCAGTGGGGGCGGAAGAGGCTGCTGGTCGGCGGCCTCGCCGCGTACGCGATCGCGTCGCTGCTCTGCGCGCTCGCCCCGTCCGCCACCGCGCTGATCGCGCTACGGCTGCTGCAGGGCGTGGCCGGCGGCGCGGGCGTGGTGATCGCCCGCGCGATCGTCCGGGACGAGCACTCCGGCGCCACCGCGGCCCTGTACTTCGCCCGGCTCACGCTGGTGACCGGGCTCGCCCCGATCCTGGCGCCGATGCTCGGCGGCCAGGTGCTGCGGGTGACCGGCTGGCACGGCATCTTCGTGCTGCTCGGCGTGTTCGGCGTGCTCATCACGGCGTGGAGCGCGGCGGGCCTGCCGGAGACGCTGGCCCCGGAGCGGCGGGCGCAGACGGGGCTGGGCAACACGCTCCGGACGATGCTCACGCTGCTGAAGGACCGCGTGTTCCTCGGCTACGTGCTCGGCATGGGCCTCGCCTTCTCCGGCATGTTCGCCTACATCTCCGGGAGCCCGTTCGTGATCCAGGAGGTGTACGGCGCGACGCCCCAGGAGTACAGCCTGCTGTTCGGCGGCAACGCGCTCGCGCTGGTGATCGTCGGGCAGGTCGCCGGGCGGCTGGCCGGCCGCTTCCCGATGCGGCGGATGCTGCGGATCGGGCTCAGTGTCGCCGCGCTCTCCTCGGTCGCGCTGCTGGTGGCGGCGTACGCGGACAGCCCGGTCGCGGTGATCGCCGCACTGTTCGTGTTCGTGGCCTCGCTGGGCTCGATCATGCCGACGACCATGGGGCTGGCGCTGGACCGGCATCCGGAGGCGGCCGGTACGGCCTCGGCCCTGATGGGCGTGCTCCAGTTCGGCCTGGCCGGAGCGGCCGCGCCGGTGGTCGGCCTACTGGGCGGCACCGGGGCCGTCCCGATGGCCACGGTGATCGCGGCCGCCGCCGTCTCGGGGCTCGTCGCGATGACCGCCCTCACCTGGGGCGCCGGCCGCGCGGCCCACCCCGCCCGCGCCTGACCGGCCCGTACCTCACGCCCAGAGGTCGGCGCCGTCCCGCCCGGACGGGTCGAGGGTCAGGATGTCCTCGTGCAGCGCGCCGAGCGGCCGCCCGGTGAGCTCCCCCTCGGGCGTGGTCTCGAGCAGGCACCACCCGGGCAGCGCGGCGTCCTCCTCCTCGGGGTCGGCGCCGTAGGAGATCGCGTAGAGCGCGGCGAACACCGCGTCGTACGCCGCCGCGTTCATCGCCCGCGTCACGTCCGCCGGGTCCGCCCCGCCCTCCACGAGCCGCCGCGCGGCCGGCACCTGGGACACCTTCTCCGGCGTCCAGGACATGCCGTTCGCCCAGAGGCGGCGGAGCACGAGATACCGCGCGAGTTGCGGGACGTCCTCCATCACCTCCGAGCGGGCCGCCGCCTCCGGCTCGGCGTCGCCGAGCGCGGCGAACCTGTCCCGCAGCGCGAGCGCGGCGGCGCGGCGCTCCGGGTCCAGGGTGAGCAGCCATTCGTCCCAGGTCGGCCAAGTCGACATGCGTCCCAGCATGGCGCAGCGGCGACCCGCCGTACGCGGGTTCACCCGGATACGTGCCGGGGGGAGATCCCTGGGGACCGCCCCGGGACCGTTCGGGGACCGCCGGGGGTCCGACCCCGATGCCGGGCGCCGCGGCGCGGGCCAGGCTCGAGCCATGTCCCTGCTGAAGCGCGTACTGATCGTCTCCGGCTCGATCACGGCCGCGGCCGTGCTGGCCATCGCCGCCGCCGGCGTGTGGCTGTGGAACGACGCCACCGTGAACACGGCCGGCGCCGAACCGTTCCGTACCGAGCTGGCGATCCCGCCGCTGGCCAAGTCCCGCGTGGGGCCGGACGGCACCCGCGTCTTCGACCTGCGGATGCGCGCCGGGAGCCGGGAGTTCCTGCCCGGCCGGCAGACGCCGACCTGGGGGTTCAACGGCGACCACCTCGGGCCGACGCTGCGCGCGAAGCGCGGCGAGAAGGTACGGGTCCGGGTGCGCAACGGCCTCCCTGAGCCGTCCACCGTGCACTGGCACGGCATGCACCTGCCCGCGCGGATGGACGGCGGCCCGCACCAGATGGTGCCCCCCGGCGGCACGTGGACGCCGCACTGGACGGTGGACCAGCCCGCCACCACCCTCTGGTATCACCCGCACCCGCACGGCGCGACCGAGAAGCACGTGCGGCGCGGCCTCGCCGGCATGTTCATCCTCGACGACGACGCCGCGTCCCGGCTGCCGCTACCGGATCGGTACGGGGTGGACGACCTGCCGGTGATCGTCCAGGACGTCCGGTTCGACGGGGCCAACCTGGCCGAGGACCGCTCGCTCATCGAGAGCGTGGGCTTCCTGGGCGACCGCACCATGGTCAACGGCACGCTGAGCCCGTACCGGGAGGTGCGTGACGAGGCGGTTCGGCTGCGCCTGCTGAACGCCTCGGCCGCGCGCACGTACGCCTTCGGCTTCCCCGGCGACCGCTCCTTCGCGCTGATCGGGACCGACGGCGGGCTGCTCGAACGGCCCGTACCGATGCGGCGGATCCAGCTCTCCCCCGGCGAGCGCGCCGAGATCGTGGTCCGGATGAACCCGGGCGAGACGACCGTGCTGCGCAGCTTCCCGCAGGACTACGGCGACGCGTTCCAGCAGCGGCTCAACGGCGGGGCGGACACGCTCGACGTGCTGCAGCTGCGGGCGGCGCGGACGCTCCGGCCGTCACCGGGCCTCCCGGAGGCGCTCGCCGATCAGGAGACCCCGGACGGATCGGACGCGGTACGCACCCGGCGGTTCGAGCTCGTCATGCCGATGATCAACGGCCGGTCCATGGACATGCGGCGGGTGGACGCGGCGGTCACCCGGGGCACCACCGAGATCTGGACGGTCACCAACGCCGACGGCATGCCGCACAACTTCCACGTGCACGACGTGCAGTTCCGGATCCTGGACGTGGACGGGCGGCGGCCGCCGGCGCACCTGCGCGGCCCCAAGGACACGGTCTTCCTGCCGAGCGGGAGCACCGCACGGCTGGCGCTGCGCTTCGACGGGCCGGCCGATCCGAAGGTCCCGTACATGTACCACTGCCACCTGCTCTACCACGAGGACTCCGGGATGATGGGCCAGTTCACCGTGGTGGAGAAGGGGCAACGGCCGAGCGCCCCGCCCGTGGCGCGCGGGCATCACTGAGGGCTCAGAGCGGCGGCGTGCTCTCCGGAACCTTGCGGTGGTGCGTCGCCCGCTCGTACGCGTACGCCATGCCGAGCAGGTCCGGCTCGGAGAACGGCCGCCCGAGCAGCTCCACGCCCACCGGCAGCCCGCCCTCGGTGAAGCCCGCGGGCACGCTCAGCGCGGGGAAGCCGCTGTAGGCCGCGAGCCGGCAGTTCAGGTACGACTGCTCGGTGCCGATCTCCGTCGGCGGCTCGGAGATCGACGGGTACACGATCGCGTCGAGACGGTGCTCGCGCATCAGCCCGGTGAGCCGGTCGCGCAGGATCTCCGCCTGGCGCAGCTTCTCCTCGTGCGCGTTCCGGGTCTGGCCGCCGAGTGAGCTGATCGTGTAGATGTTCATCGCGAACTCGTGCATGTTCGTCTTCGCGAGCACGATCGCCCCGGCGGCGCGCAGCCGGAGGACCTGCTCGGCGTCGTCCGGCGGGCGCAACCTGCGCAGCGCCTCGGACCCGCTCGTGGTCGGCATGTCCCGGGTGTCGAAGTTGTCCTTCACCATGATCGGTATGCCGTGCAGCGGGCCGCGTACCCGTCCGGCGCGCCGCTCCGCGTCCAGCCGCGCCGCCTCCGCCCCGGCGTGCTCGTTCACCTTGATCACGGCGTTGATGCCGGGCTCGTCGCGGTACTTCGTCTCGTACGCCTCGATGCGCTCGAGGTAGGCGCGGACGAGCTCCGCCGAGGTGACCTTGCCGTCGAGCAGCAGCTTGCGCAGCTCCGCCATGTCCAGCCTGGTCACGTCGGGTGCGGGGGCCGCGACCGGGGTGGGGGTGCGGGAGGCGGCCACCGTGCCGGCATCCGTCGAGGGCGGTGACGCGAAACAGCCTCCGGCCAGGGCGGTCGCGGTGACCACCGCGCCGGTACGGAGCGACAGCGGGACACCGCGCATGATTTCCCCTTCCCTCCCGGTTCGGGGCGAGTTGGTAGGGATCACAGGTCAGCCGCCGACGGCCGGTCAGGGACGGGCGCCGGACGGAACGCGGCCTCGGTGACGTCGGCGGTGAGCTCGGTGGCCTGGTGGCCGTACGTGGCGATCGCCCGTACGCCGACGATCAGGCAGAACCTGTCGAGCGAGGCGAGCCGCCGGGTCAGCTCGCGGTGCTCCCGCTTCAGGAAGTCGACCGCCGCCCGATTGCCGATGGCGGTCTGGCCGATGATCAGGAAGACCGGGCGGGCCGCCTCCGGCGGGGTGAACCGGGCCACCAGCGCGTGCTCCCGGTCGCCCCGGTGCCAGGGGAACGTCCGCCCGCCCACCACGAACGACAGGGACCGCGGGTCCCCGGGGTTCGCGGGATCGTACGGGCGCAGCGTCAC
>WHSL01000290.1 GCA_009380095.1 Streptosporangiales bacterium
CCGCTAGTCCGCCGCCCTCGGCGGCGTCGGTCACCGGCCGGCGCCGGTCGCCTCGCGGGCGCGGGGCAGTGCCGCGCTCCGCATCCGCGCCGTGGTCTCGATGCCCGCTCGGTATCGGTCCCTGACCGGTCCGCCGTACTCCCGTTCGAGCTCCCGCACCACCGTCGCCAGCGAGGAGCGGCCTATAACGAACACATAAGGCGGCCCGGGAGCGGCCAACCGGACGATCACGCCGGCTACGGGGACGGGCGCAGCGGCCCGAGCTCGACCCGCCCGTGCCGGCACACCTCCTGACCGCGCCAGCCGGTCTCCAGCCAGCTCAGTCCGCCCGGCGGCCGCACCCGCAGCCACGCCGGCACCGGAAAGCACCCGAGCAGCTCGTCCGCCTCCGGCACCGTGGTCCAGCTCAGCACGGCCCGTACGGCCTCGCCGGGCGCGAGGACCAGCCGCTCCGCCATCGGCGTCGTCGCGGGCGCGGTCTCGGTGTCGATGGCGGTGCGCTCGCCGTCCAGCAGAGCCAGCGCCGGGTACCCGGCGATCAGGCAGCTCCCGGGCGAGCCATTGGTGAGCACGAGCTCCGCGGTACGGGACCCATACGCCGTGCCCAGCACCGGTTCGGTCATCGTGGCGGTGAGCCGCTCGGTGCCGCACAGGGGCACCGAGGGGCCGGAGTTTCGCGCCGCGTCCGGCCCGGACGGGCGCGCGCTCGGCCCGTCCGGGGAGGTCCGGGTCCCGCGCGCCGGAGGCGTCGGCACGACCTCGGACGACTCCGTGGCGTGCCGCGGCGGCAGCGCCGGCGCCCCGGAGGAGGGGGAGCCCGCCACCGGCGGCCCGACGTCCACGGTGTCGAACCCGCCGGTGCGCAGCAGCGTGGGCGCGGTGAGCAGCGCGGCGATGGCCAGCGCGGCCGTGGCGCCGGCGCCGAGCCCGCGAGCGCGGCGGCGGGCCCGGGCGGCGCGCCGGATCCGGTCGAACTTGCCGGGCGGCGGCGGCAACGGGTCCGGCGTACGGCGCAACCGCGCCTCCCACGCGTCCTCCACCGACTCCCGCTCTTCGGCGGCCTCGCCGGGATCCGCCCCGTCGTGACCCGGCTCCTCCGGCTCCGGCTCGCCCGGCCGCGGCTCAGTCATGGCGCCCGTCCAGCGCGGCCCGCAGGTGCGCCCGGGCCCGGTAGAGGTCGGCCTTGACGGTCCCCTCCGGCCGGTTCAAGATCGTCGCCACCTCACGTACCCCGAACCCTCCGTAGTAGTAGAGCAGCACGGTCGTACGGAGCCTCCCCGGCAGGTGCTCGACGAGCGTACGCATGTCGACCTCCCTGTCCGGCGGCCCCTGCGTCTCGTCCCGCGCCGCGGCCGCGACGGTGCGCATCGCCCGCCGCTCGCGCTCGGTACGCCGCCAGTGGTCGCGGACCAGGTTGGCGGCCACCCGATACAGGTACGCCTGCGGATTGTCCAGGTGGGACAGCCGGGCCATGGCCCGGGTGAACGCCTCGGACGCGATCTCGTGCGCGGTCTCCTCGTCGCCGACGAGACCGCGGACCCAGCCGGCCAGTCTCGGGTAGTGGTCGGCGAACAGTTCTTCCCAAGCCGCACGCTCGGCCCGGCCGAACAACCCCACGCGGTCTCTCCTCGGATATGTACGTCGCGGGCCGTGAGTACCGTCGTGGCTGCCCAGGGCGGCGGCGCGACGTGATCCCGGCAGGCCGGAGCCTGTCCGGGCCGGGGGACGTAACAGCGGGTGCCGTGTGGGTGGTGGGTGGGCCGTCGTTGGTGTCTGGGTCGGGGTGTTGCGGTCACCGATGCTGTGCCGGACGCGGTGCGTGACGCCCGGCGGTGCGACGGCGTGCGCGATGCACACGGTGTCGTCCCGGCGGATGTGCGCCTCGTCCACGTTGGCATAGGTCATCCCGCCGAGGTCGCGCTTGCCGCCTCAGGGGCCGAGTCCGGCCACCCGGAGCCGAATGGTCAGCCGTGACCTGGTCCCCGCCCCCGTACGGGGGGACCGGTCCGGCCTACACCTGTACCGACGACGCTCGGGGGTGATCGGTTGTAACTGATCTCAGGAACTTTCGCCGCGGCCGGCGGTTCCGTCGCGGGGGTGGGTGCGAGCCAGGGCACGTTGACGTCGCCGGGGGACGTCCCGGACGATGAGGGGGTGCCTTCACGGCTGTCTCTCGTGGCGCGCCTGCACGTCGATCTGCGACGGCAGGCCAGCGCGCTGTGTCGCGGCCCGCGCTGAGGGCCGCCGTACCCAGGTGTGATCAGCCCGATCGCCGGGCACGCCGCCTCCAGCCCACGGTCCCGAACGACCTCGCCGCTCGAGAGGCATATCCGATGAACTTCACCGTTGTCGTGGGCCATCCCCGGCCCGGTTCCCCTCTGCTCACCGCCGCGCGTTCGGCGGCCGCCGCGCTGGCACCGGCCGCCCGGCGGGACCGCCCCGAGGTCGTCGACCTCGCCGAGTTCGGCCCCGAGCTGCTGTGGCCGCAGTCGGTGCCGCAGGTCGACGCCGCGGTCCGCGCGGTGCGCCGCAGCTCGTTGCTGCTGGTCGCCAGCCCGGTGCTCAACGGCACGTACTCCGGGCTGCTGAAGGTGTTCGCCGACCGGCTGCCGCTGCTCGCGCTGGAGGGGGCCGTCGCGATTCCGATGATCATGGCGGCCGATCCGGTCCGCGCGGAGGCGGCCGCCGAGGATCTCCGCGCGCTGCTCGCCGAGCTCGGCGCGACCCTGCCGGCACCCGCGCTGACCATTCTGGACACGGAGCTGTCCGGGATCGGCGCGCTCGCTCAGGCGTGGGCCCTCCAGGTCGCGGAAGGGGTCAGAGCCGCATGATCCACAGCCGTTTCGAGGGCATGGAAGGGGGGACGGAAGGGGCTCACGGCCGCGAAGCCGCCGGAAACCTTCTACCCTGACCCTATGTCCACCGGAACGCCCGGCTCTGCCTCCGGCCCGCGGGACCCCGCGCGCGGTCCCGCGTTCCTGCCACCGGAGGACCCCGTGCCCCGGCCGGACGAGTCCCGCCCGCCGCTGCGGCCGGAGGGCTGGTCGCCGCCGCCCGCGCCACCACCGCCGCCGGACCCGGCGCGGCGCGCCTTCCACGTGGTGCTCGGCGGCATCGGCACGCTCCTGGTGGCGATCGCGGTGGTGTTCGTCCTGATCCTCGCGCAAGGGCCGCGTTCGGCTCCGGTCGCCGCCCCCTCGCCGTCCCCCTCGCCGACTCCGACCGGGTCCCCGGGCCGGGCGGTGCCGCTGCCGGACTATCCCGGGCGCGGATCCAAGGTGATCGGCCGCATCGACGACCCGAACGCCGGGCTCTCCTACGCCCGGCTCGGCCCGCCGTGGCGGGTCGACGCGGACCGCATGTCCGACTTCGGCAGGGAACAGACCGTGATCACCGAGCGGTACGGCCCGGACGCCACGCCGTACTGGGCGAACATCAGCTCCGACGCGCTGCCCGCCCGGCTGGCGCGGTACTACGGCGGGCCGTACCGCACGTATCACGCCGCCCGCGCGATGCTCGCGGACGTGCGGAGCACGTACTACCCCGAGGGCAACCGGCGCACCGACGTGGCCTCGCAGCCCATCGAGGTGGAGGGCCGGGAGGGCTGGCTCATCGCCGCCCGGCTGTCCTTCTCCCGCGAGGGCATGCGCGCCCGCTCCGAGCTCGCGGCCGTGGCCGTGGTGGACACCGGGTCGTCGCTGCCGGGCGTGGTCTACCTGAGCATCCCGGACACGCACCGGCAGCTCTGGCCGGACATCGACACCACGGTCCGGTCGCTGCGCCTGCTGAACTAGGCCTGCGGCGGGGTGGTGGCCGGGGCCGTACGGGCCGGCCCCGGCGAGCTCGGCATCAGCAGGATCACCCCGAAGATCGCGAGTATCCCGAGCACCCGCAGCGTCAGCCGGTACGGGTCCGCGGGCAGCGCCTCGGCGAACACGATGGTGCCGAGCAGCACCACGAAAACGTTCCCCACCACGTTGGCCACCGGCGCGGTGATGGACGCCCGGCTGCGCTGCAGCGAGGTCTGGAACAGCACGATCCCGATGGCCCAGGCGACTCCGTACAGGTACGGGTACGGGCTGGTCAGCGCGGCCGGGATCACCCCGCCGGGGCCGTGCTCGGCGAGCAGCCCGCCGAGCCCCTTGGCCTGCAGGCCCGCCACCCCCTGCATCAGCCCGGCGGCGGCACCGAGCAGCACGGCCGACGCCGCCTGCCGGCGTTGCCGCCCGACGAGCGCGAGGAAGGTCACGCAGCCGAGCACGGTGGCGGCGGTCACCAGGAACAGCAGCCGCAGGTCCGCCCGGGTGCCCAGGTGCGCGTCCGCGGGGCCGAGGGAGAGAAAGAGCAGCAGCAGCGCGACCGGCATGAGTAGCAGCGCCACCCGCTCGCCGCGGGTGATGCGGTCGCCGAGCAGCACCGCGTAGAAGAGGATCATCAGCGACATGCCGGCCGCGAAGACCGGCTGTGCGACGGACACGGGCGCCAGCGAGAGCGCGACGACGAGGCCGATGGCGCCGGTGGCGGCGAGCGCGAAACCCCCCAGCCAGCGCGGGCTCCGCGCCAGCGTGACCACGAGGTGCGGCACACGGTTCGGGTTCAGCGCCGGCAGCCGGGCGAGCGCGCGCTGCTCGATGGCCAGGCCGGTGGCGTAGATCGCGGCCGCGAATAAGGCCACGAGCAGGCCGGTCACCGGTGCCGGCCCGGAGTGCTCGCCGCCCGCATGCCGGATCCTTTCGCCGGGTCCAACAGGACGTACCCCGAAGCGCGGAGTCGCGTCGGCCACATTGGCGAGCGGGCCTGCGGCTGTCAAGGAACCAGCGCTCTAAGCTGAGTCGAATCAGATTCAGTTTTTTCGTTGACGTTCGCTGTGGAACAGGTTCTACAGTTGGCGCAAATCGCGGTGCCTGCTTCTGTGATCAGGCGCGGTGCTTGTTTCAGTCATCAGTGGAGAGGTGTGACATGGCCATCGGGCTGACCGACGAGCACGCGGCGCTGGCCGATGCCGTGCGCGGATGGGCGGAGCGGAACGTCACGAGCGACGTCCGGCGCGCGGGGATCGAGACCAGGGACGCCGAGACTCGTCCCGCCTTCTGGCCGGGCCTCGCCGGGCAAGGGCTGCTCGGACTGCACGTACCGGAGGAGTACGGCGGTCAGGGCGCGGGTCTGCCCGAGCTCGCCGTCGCCCTCGAGGAGCTGGGCCGCGCGCTGGTGCCGGGGCCGTTCCTGCCGACCGTGCTGGCGTCGGCGGCGCTGCTGCGCTCGGACGCGGTGATTAATGATGGGGACGGGGCGGCGCGCGCGGAGCTGCTGCCCGGGCTCGCGGACGGGTCCCGTACCGGGGCGCTGTCCCTGGCGGCCGGGCTGACCGGCACCCGCGAGGCCGGCGGGCTGCGCGTCGAGGGCACCTCCACCCCGGTGCTGGGCGCCGCGCTCGCGGACGTGATCGTGCTGCCGGTCGCCACCGGCCAGGGCGAGGAGTGGGTGGCGGTGGACGCCACCGAGCTCGAGGTCGCCGTACGGCCCGCGCTCGACGTCACCCGCGGCGTCGCGTCGGTGACCGCGTCCGGCGTACTGGTCCCGGACGCGCGGGTGCTCGACGGCCTGCAGGGCCCGGACGTGCTTGACCTCGCCGCGGTGCTGATGGGTGCCGAGGCCGCCGGGATCGCCGGCTGGTGCGTGACCACCGCCGCCGACTACGCCAAGGTGCGCGAGCAGTTCGGCCGCCCCATCGGCCAGTTCCAGGGCATCAAGCACAAGTGCGCGGCCATGCTCATCGAGCTCGAGCAGGCCCGTGCC
>WHSL01000031.1 GCA_009380095.1 Streptosporangiales bacterium
GTACGGGACGCCAACGAGCGGCTCCGCCGGTTGCGGGCCCATCCCGTGCCGCACCCGCCCTCCGCGGCGGGCGCGCGCGTCGCGGAGCTCGCCGGGGTCACCGTCGGCGACCGGCTGCGCGTGCCCGAACTCACCCTCGGCGCAACCGACCGGCTCCTGATCACCGGCCCGAACGGCGCCGGCAAGACCACCCTGCTGCGCGTACTCGCCGGCGAGCTCACCCCCGACCACGGCCAGGTGACCGTCACCGCACGGATCTGCCACCTCCGCCAGGCCGAACCGGTACGGCACCCGGACCGCACGGTCCTCGCCGCGTACGCGACGGGACGCGCCGAGCCACCGGAGGCGTACGAGGACGAACTGCTCGCCCTCGGCCTGTTCCGGCCGGAGACGCTGCACGTGCCGGTGGGCCGGCTGTCCGTCGGACAGCGGCGGCGGCTCGCGCTGGCCCGCATCCTCGGCCGGGAGATCGACCTGCTGCTGCTCGACGAGCCGACCAACCACCTCCCCCACCCTCGTCGAGGACCTGCAGGAGGCACTCGACGGGTACGGCGGCGCGCTCGTCCTGGTCACCCACGACAGGCGGCTGCGCCGCTCCTTCACCGGCCGTCGCCTGGAGCTCCGTGACGGGGAAATCGCCACCTGAGGGTCGATACATCAAACTGCTTTGATGTAGTGTCGGATCATGGTGTCCTCACCGCGGGCCCCCGCCTTCGTGCGGCTCGCCGCCCACCCGCTGCGGTGGCGGCTGCTGACCGAGCTCGCGGCGAGCGACTACCGGGTCCGTGAGCTCGTGGAGCTGGCGGGACAGCCGCAGAACCTGGTCTCGTACCATCTCCGGCTGCTCCGCCGCGGCGGGTTCGTCACCGCGCGGCGCAGCGCGTTCGACGCCCGCGACACCTACTACCACCTCGACCTGGAGCGTTGCGCCGAGGCGCTGGCCGCCACCGGCGGGGCGCTACATCCCGCGCTCCGCCTCGACCCCGCCCCGCCGCCATCGCCCACGGTCGCTGGCGCACCCGTCGTGCTGTTCGCCTGCACCGGGAACAGCGCCCGCTCGCCGATCGCCGAGGCCCTGCTCCGCTACCGCACCGGTGGCCGCATCGAGGTGACGAGCGCGGGCAGTCATCCCCGGCCGCGGCCGGACCCCGGCGCCGTACGGGTCCTGCGTGAGCGGTACGGCATCGACCTGGGCGACCGGCGCCCACGGCACCTGGACGCCGTGACCGGGCGCCGGTTCGACTACGTGATCAGCCTCTGCGACAAGGTCCGCGAGGTCTGCCCGGACCTCCCCGGCCGCCCCCACCGGATCCACTGGAGCATCCCCGACCCGGCCACGCTCGACCCGGACGGCCCCACTGGCGCTGACCGCCTCGCCGGCGCGGACGGCTCGGTAGGCACCCACGGCCTGGACGGCTCCGCCGGCACGTCCGCGTTCGCCCAGGTCGCGGCGGAGATCGACACCCGCGTCCGCTACCTGCTGCCGCGACTCACACCACAGGAGGCACCACCATGACCACGCCCGACCGGCTCGCCAGCGTCCGCTACATCGTCGACGACGTGTCCGCCGCCATCGACTTCTACACCACACACCTCGGCTTCACCCTGCTCACCAACCCCGCACCCGCCTTCGCCGACGTCGTACGCGGGCCGCTACGGCTGCTGCTCTCCGGCCCGGCCAGCTCCGGCGCCCGCGCCACCCCCGACGGCACACCCGCCGGCCGCAACCGCATCCACCTCGTCGTCGACGACCTCGACAACGAGATCGACCGGCTCCGCGGCGCCGGCCTGTCCTTCCACGGCGACGTCGTCGCAAACCCCGGCGGACGCCAGATCCTGCTCGCCGACCCCGCCGGCAACCTCATCGAACTCTTCGAAGCCGCCCACACCCCGGCCACGACCGCACCGGCAGGATCAGCCGGCCCGGCCACCACCTGACCGGCCGGCACCTGACCCGGCCGGCACGCTACTGGCCGGCACCTGACAGGCCGGCACTCCATGCCGGTGAAGCCACCCCCGGGCACCGACGGCGTTCGGCGGATCCCCCCATCCACCGAATGGGGGATGCCGACTCCAGCGTGCCGGCGGATGTGCCCGCACCCTCCACTCCGCGATCCTCGGACGTATGGCGATCATCGAGGTCGACGGGCTGCGCAAGGCCTACGGCGGGCGCACCGTCGTCGACGACATCTCCTTCACCGTCGAGGAGGGCGAGATCTTCGGCGTCCTCGGCCCCAACGGCGCGGGCAAGACCACCACCGTCGAGTGCGTCGAGGGCCTCCGCACCCCCGACGCCGGGCGGATCACCGTCGCCGGGCTGCACCCCGTACGCGACCGTGACGAGGTCACCCGGCTGCTCGGCGCCCAACTGCAGGAGAGCGAGCTACAACCCAAGCTGACCGTCCGCGAGGCCCTGGAGCTGTACGCGGAGTTCTACCCCAAGCCGGCCGACTGGCGGGCCCTCGCCGAACGGCTCGGCCTCACCGACCGGCTCACGGCCCCGTTCCAGAAACTCTCCGGAGGCCAGAAGCAACGCCTGTTCATCGCCCTCGCCCTGATCGGCGACCCCCGCGTCGTGATGCTCGACGAGCTCACCACCGGCCTCGACCCCCGCGCCCGCCGCGACACCTGGTCCCTGATCGAGGACATCCGCGCCGCCGGCGTCACCGTCCTGCTCGTCACCCACTTCATGGAGGAGGCGGAACGGCTCTGCGACAGGGTGGCCGTCATCCACCAGGGCCGGCTCGCCGCGCTCGACACCCCGCAGGCCCTGATCAGCCGCGCCACCGGCGCAACCGTGATCTCGTTCAACCCGTCCGGCCCGGTCGACGACGCCGAGCTGACCGCGCTGCCCGGCGCCGCCACCGTACGGAGACAGGGCGACGAGGTGGTCATCGAGGGCACCGACACCACCGTCAACGCCCTGCTCACTCTGCTCGCGAAACGCCAGGTCACCGCGCACCGGCTGCGCGTCGGCCAGGCCACCCTCGACGACGCGTTCCTCGGCCTCACCGAACAGGAGTCCTGACATGTCCGCCACCACGGCCGTGCTGCGCGCCGAGACCCGGCTGTTCCTCCGCGAGCCCGGCAGCCTGTTCTGGATGCTCGTGTTCCCGTCCATCCTGGTCGTGATCATCGGGCTCATCCCGCCGTTCCGCGAGCCCGGCGCCAACGGGCTGCGCGTCGTCGACATGTACGTGCCGATCGCCGCCCTGCTCGCCATGATCATGGGCGCCCTGCAGGCGCTGCCCCCGGTGCTGACCGGCTACCGGGAGCGCGGCATCCTGCGCCGGCTGTCCGTCACACCCGTCCGGCCGTACGCGCTGCTCGCCACCCAGATCGGGCTGCACGCCGCGTCCGTGCTCGGCTCCACGCTGCTGGTGCTGGCCGTCGGACGGCTCGCCTTCGGCGTGGCCCTGCCCGGGCAGCCCGTGGGCTACGTCGTGGCCCTGGTCCTCGCGACCCTGGCCGCCCTGTCCATCGGCGCCGCGATCAGCGCGGTCGCCACCACGACCAAGGCCGTCACCGCGATCGGCTCGGTGGTGTTCATCGCGTCCATGTTCACCGCCGGCGTGTGGGTGCCGATCCAGGTCCTGCCGGAGACGATGCGGCAGATCATCGGCGCCACCCCGTTCGGCGCCGCGGTGCGGGCCCTCGACCAGACCATGGCGGGGAGCTGGCCGTCCCTCCTCCACCTCGGCGTGACCGCGCTGTGGACCGTCGTGCTGGTCGCGGTCGCGGTCCGCTGGTTCCGCTGGGAATGAGAACCGGGACAATCGGCTCATGGCCGATCTGCGTGCGCTGTCCGAGACGCGCCGGGAGCAGTTCTACCGGTGGGCGCCGCCGGGCCTGCTCGGCCTCGCGACGCTGATCGCGGCCGCCACCGCCCCGGTGTTCCTGGACGCCACGGAGCGCTGGACGGCGGCCGCGCTGGTCGCCGCGGCGATGCTGGTGCAGCTGACCTGGGGCCGGGTGCGGCGCACCCGGCCGGACCCGAGCCCGGCCGGCCTGGCGTACTTCGTGATCCGGTACGTGCTCGCCTTCGTGCTCACGTACCTGAACCCGTTCTTCTCGATCTACGCCGTCGCGGGCTACTTCGACGCCGGCCGGCTGCTGCCCCGCCGCGGCGTGCTGCCCGGCGCGCTGGCCACCGCCGTGATCATGGCCGGTGCCCAGACCGGCGGGCTTCCCCCGCGCGACGCGGTCACCTGGGGGGCGTTCGGCGCGCTGCTCGTGCTGCACGCCACCCTGGTGCTGGTCTTCACCCATCTGGAGGGCAAGGACGCGGAGCGTACCCAGGCCAACGAGACCGCCATCGTCGAGCTCGAGCGCACCAACGCCCGGCTGGAGGAGGCCATGGCGGAGAACGCCGCGCTCCACGCCCAACTGCTCGTCCAGGCCCGGGAGGCCGGCGCGGACGACGAGCGGCACCGGCTGGCGGCGGAGATCCACGACACCATCGCCCAGGGGCTGACCGGCATCATCACCCAGCTGCAGGCCTCCGCCGACGCCGCCGACCCGGCCACCGCGCGGGCGCACGTGCAGCGGGCCGCCGAGCTCGCCCGCAACAGCCTGCGCGAGGCCCGCCGGGCCGTACGGGACCTCGGCCCCGGCGCGCTGGAGCACGACGCGCTGCCCGAGGCGCTGAAGAAGGCCGTGGACGACTGGTCCGGCGCCTCCTCCGTCCCGGCCGCGTTCACGGTGACCGGGACCGTGCAGCCGCTGCACGACGAGGTCGCCGGCACCCTGCTGCGCATCGCCCAGGAGGCGCTGGCCAACGCCGGCCGGTACGCGCACGCCGGCCGCGTCGGCGTCACCCTCTCCTACATGGACGACGAGATCACCCTCGACGTCCGCGACGACGGCCGCGGCTTCGACCCGGCCGCCGTGGCCGGCCACGGATTCGGGCTGGCCGGCATGCGCGCCCGGGCCGAGCGGCTGGCCGGCTCGCTGGAGGTGGAGTCCGCGCCGGGTGCGGGCACCGCCGTCTCCGCCCGCGTACCGTTGGTGCGCCATGCCTGAACCAGCACAGCCTGACCACGTCATCACCGTGCTCATCGTCGACGACCACCCGGTGGTCCGCGACGGCCTGCGCGGCATGTTCGCCGCCGCTACGGGCTTCGAGGTGCTCGGCGAGGCGGCCGACGGCGTCGAGGGGGTCCGCCTCGCCGCCGAGCTCGACCCCGACGTGATCCTCATGGACCTGCGAATGCCCGGCGGAGGCGGCGTGGCCGCCATCGCCGAGCTGGCCCGGCGCGGGCAGCGGTCCCGCGTGCTGGTCCTCACCACCTACGACAGCGACTCCGACACGCTGCCCGCGATCGAGGCCGGCGCCACCGGCTACCTGCTGAAGGACGCGCCGCGCGAGGAGCTGTTCACCGCCGTACGGGCCGCCGCCGACGGCCGCACGGTGCTGTCCCCCGCGGTCGCCTCCCGGCTCGTGTCGAGGGTCCGCTGCCCCGACGGCGAGCAGCCCCTGTCCGCCCGCGAGCTCGAGGTGCTACGGCTCGTCGCCAAAGGCCGCGCCAACCGCGCGATCGCCGCCGACCTGTTCATCAGCGAGGCCACCGTCAAGACCCACCTCACCCACATCTACGGCAAACTCGGCGTCTCCGACCGCGCCGCCGCCGTAGCCACCGCCTACCAACGCGACATCCTCAGCTGAACGGCCCACAACAAATGAGGGAAGGATTTTGAGGTGCCGACCTGCGGTTTCACCCGGAAAGTCCTTCCCCCAATTTGTGGGAGGTGGGGTCAGGTGGAGCGGGGGATGGCGGATTCGTAGGTGGCGGCTTCTTCGTTTTGGGGGCGGCGGCGGACGACGCCGTTGGCGAGGTCCGTGAGGATCCAGCCGAGCATGCGGATGGCCGACGGGAGCACCGCGCGTTCGTAGAACTCGCGGGGGCGCTCGCCGTCGCGGATGTCGAGCACCTCCATCTCGCAGATGTCGCCCGCGTCGAACTTCTCGTCGGCCCAGAACCAGGTGGCGCCCGTGTACGGCTCCTTGAGCCGGTACGCCCAGCGGATCGCGTCCGGGCCGCGGTGGCGGGGCAGCAGCGAGGGATGGAAGATCAGCGTGCCGAGGGCGGGCGCGTAGAGGCGCTGCGACGGAAGTTTCCTGGTCAGCAGCGGCGCCACGGCGACATCGGCCGCGGACTCATCGTCCACGACGACGCAGCCATGGCGGTCCAGGACCTCGGCGGTGGCCTTGATGATGGGGGTCTCATCCGCCTTGTCGAGCTCGTGCACGAACACGTTCAGGCGTCCGTCGGAGGGCTGCTGCCAATCCGTCATGGTCGATTTCCCTTCTGTCGGGCGACAGATCCGGGTGCGGGGGTCGGCCCGCCCGCCAAGGGGGAACGCGGCGGGCAGGAGGAGAGCGACGTGGACAACCCCCCAAGCTTAGGAACCGCCCGCCCCAAGCGAACACCGGGGCCGGGGGTCAGCGTGGGACCTGTTCGGTGTCGTCGAGGGCGGCGAAGGCGCGGGACTTGGAGCCCAGGATGTGCCGGGAGTAGAGCCGGGCCGCCTCCTCGCCGTCGCCCGCCCGGACCGCTTTCACGATCTCCCGCAGCTCGGCGGCGCTGCTGGAGTAGCGGCCGGCCATGGCCTCCACCCGGAGCACCCGGACCCGCCCGCGCAGGCTCTCCACCAGCTGCTGGAGCAGGGGGCTCCGGGCGCCGGTGAAGATGATCTCGATGAACTCGTCCTTGATCTGCAGCAGCGTCACGGGGTCGCCGTCGTACTCGGCCGTCGCCTCGGCGAACGCCTCCATCGCCGCCTCGAGCTTGCTGGTCAAGTTGTTCACCGAGCGCGCCGCCCGGTCACAGATGATCAAAGAGACCGTGCACGGGATCGTCAACGCCCGCGAGATCGCCGCCGCGGACAACTGCGCCGGCCTGTTCTGGGGCGCCGAGGACCTCACCGCCGACCTCGGCGGACGCTCCAGCCGCGCCCCCGGCGGGGACTATCACGAGCCCGTCCGGTACGCCCGCTCCACGGTGCTGATGGCCGCCGCCGCGACCGGCCGGCCCGCCATCGACGCCGTCTTCCTGGACATCGACGACGAGACGACCCTGCGCACGGAGGCCGGGGCCGCCTGCGACGTCGGCTTCGCCGCCAAGGGCCGCATCCACCCCAAGCAGGTCGCGACGGTGAGGGCCGCGTACGCCCCCACCGGCGAGCAGGTCACCTGGGCCCGCGGCCTGATCGCCGCCGTCGAGGAGAACGGCTCCGGCGTCTTCCGCTACCAGGGCCGCATGGTCGACGGCCCCCTCTACACCCTGGCGCGCACCATCCTCAGCCGGACGGAGAAATGATGCACTTCGACCCAGATCCCGATCACCAGAGCATCAGGACGGCCGTACGGGACCTCACGTCCAGGTTCCCGGACGCGTACTGGCGCGAGATCGACGAGAGCCACGAATTCCCCTGGGAGTTCTACAACGCGTTCGCCGAGGCCGGCTGGCTCGGCATCGCCATCCCCGAGGAGTTCGGCGGCGGCGGCCTCGGCGTCACCGAGGGGGCCATCCTGCTGGAGGAGGTCGCCCGCTCCGGCGCCGCGATGAACGGCTGCTCCCCACTGCACCTGACGATCTTCGGCATCAACACGATCGTCAAGCACGGCTCCGAAGAGCTGCGCCAAGAGATCCTGCCGAAGGCCGCCGACGGCTCGCTGCACGTCTGCTTCGCCGTCACCGAGCCGGACGCCGGCACCGACACCACCCGCGTCTCCACGTTCGCCCGCCGCGACGGCGGCGCGCCCCGTCCTGGGCGACGTGAAACCGCGGGCCTCACCCCACCGGCACGGCCGCCGCGATCTCCGGCGCCGCCTCCCCGCTGTGCAGGATGCCCAGCCGCCGGGTCGCGCGGGTCAGCGCCACGTACAGGTCGCCGCGCCCGCGCGGCGACGCCGCCAGGATCACCTCCGGCTCGGCCACCAGTACCGCGTCGAACTCGAGTCCCTTGGCGCGGGGCACGTCCAGCACCACCACCCGGGTGGTGAGATCGGGCTCCGGGCCATAGGCGACCGCGGCCTCCCCGAGCCGCGCGGCCACCGCCGCGCCGAGCTCCGCCACCCGCGGGCCCGGGGCGATCACCGCGATCCGGCCCTCACCCAGGGCCGCGTCCTCCTCCGCCACGGCATCCGCGACCGCGGCGGCCAGGTCCGAACCGGCCACCCGGCGCCGCCACGGCGGCTCACCCGTCTCCCGTACCGCCCGCGGCGCCTCGGCCTCGTCGCCGTCCGCCAGCCCCGCCGCCACCGCCATGATCTCCGCCGGCGTCCGGTAGTTCACCGACAGCCGCGCCAACCGCCACCGCTCCCCCACGTACGGGGCCAGCACCTCACCCCACGACGTGGTGCCCTCCGCGGCGCCGGTCTGCGCCACGTCCCCCACCAGCGTCATCGACCGGCTCGGGCAGCGCCGCATCAGCACCCGCCACGCCATCCGGGACAGCTCCTGCGCCTCGTCCACGATGACGTGCCCGGACGACCACGTACGGTCCGCCGCGGCGCGCTCGGCGACGGTGCCGCGCACGCCCTCGGTGTGCCGCTCCGCCAGCCGCTCGGCGTCCATCACGTCCCCGGCGGACAGCGCGTCCCCGTACTCCGCCGGGGCCGACCCGGCGGCGATGTCCAGCACGCCCTGGGCGTAGGCGATCCGCGCGGCCCGCTCGCGCCGCTCCCGGGCGCGCTCCGCGCGGTCGACCACGCCGAGCAGCTCCGCCGCCTCGTCCAGCAGCGGCACGTCCGCCGGCGTCCAGCCGCCCGGTCCGCGTACCGGGTGTAGGCCGCGTCCCGCTCCACCTGGGCCTGGGCGGTGCCGCCCGACTCGGCCAGCACCCCGGAAAGCCGCCCCGCGGTCTGTTCCCGCAGTGCGTCGAGCCTTTCGTAGAGCATGGACAGGTACGCCTGCTCCCGCTCGATCTCCTCCGATGCCGCCCGCCCCTGCGCCGTCACGGCCTCCCCTTCCGCCGGCCTCGGCCGCTCCGCAGCCCGTTCCGCGCGGTCAATTGTGCGGCGCCCCACCCCGAAAACGCCCCACCGCGCCGCCGGAGATTTCCGCTAGTCTCGCGGACTCGAAGCCGGACACCGGGACCGGCCGAGATCGGGGAGAGAGCGACCATGGGTGCGGGCCACACACACGACGACGACGCACGGCCGGCGAGCCGTACGGCCGTCAGCGCGTTGCTCGCCGTCATCGTGCCGCTCGCCGTCGCCACGCTCGCCGCGCTGATCTGGATGTGGCCGGCCGAGCCCGCCGACGCGCCCTCCTCCACCCCCGGCGGGATCACCCGGCTCACCGGGACGATCGAACGGATCGCGCTGAAGCAGTGCCCGGCCGCGCAGCCGCCCGGGGAGGCCCCGGCCGGCGGAGCCGCCGGTCAGGCGCCCCAGGACCCGCGGCGCTGCGGCGAGGCCACGGTGCAGCTGACCTCGGGGCCCGACTGGGGGCGGACCGTCACGGTCGCGCTGCCCAGCGGCCCCGGCACCCGGGTCTTCACCGCCGGCGACGACGTCATCATGCTGCACATGCCGGACGCCGCGGGCGTCTCCCCGTACCAGCTCTCCGACCACGACAGGTCCGGGGCGCTGTGGCTCGTCGCGCTGGCCTTCGCGCTCGCCGTGATCGCCTTCGGCCGGTGGAGGGGCCTCACCGCGCTCGGCGGGCTCGCCATCACGTTCGCGCTGCTGCTGTGGTTCCTGATCCCGGCCATCCTCGGCGGTGCGCCGCCGCTGCTCGCGGCGATCGTGTGCGCGGCCGCGATCATGTTCGCGGTGCTCTACCTCACCCACGGCTTCACCGTGCAGACCTCCATCGCGGTGCTCGGCACCCTGGCCAGCCTCACCCTCACCGCGCTGCTCGCCACCGCCGCGGTGGCCGCCACCGACCTCACCGGCGTCACCGACGACAGCTCCTTCTACCTGGACCTCAGCTATCGGATCAACACCCAGGGGCTGCTGCTGGCCGGCATCGTCATCGGCGCGCTCGGCGTCCTCGACGACGTGACCGTCACCCAGGCGGCGACCGTCGCCGAGCTGGCCCGCGCCGACCCGGGCAGCGGGTTCCTGCGGCTGTACCGGGCGGCCGCGCGGGTGGGCCGGGCGCACATCGCCTCGGTCATCAACACGATCATCCTCGCGTACGCGGGCGCGTCGCTGCCGTTGCTGCTGCTGTTCAGCATCGGCAGCCAGCCCTTGGACGCCGTGCTGACCAGCCCCGTCGTCGCCCAGGAGATCGTGCGCAGCGTGGCCGGCACGATCGGGCTGATCGCCGCCGTCCCGCTCACCACCGCGCTCGCCGCGTTCGTCGCCGTCCGCCGCGACGACGCGGACGAGGACGGCGCGTACGAGGACGCGGACCCGCCGTACCGGCCGCACGTCCGCCGCCGCGCCGCCGGAGCGCACGCCGCGCGCTCCGATGATCCGCCGCCATGGGCCGGCTGGATCGACTGACCGGCCGCAGCGCCGTGACGCGCGTATCCCGATCCGCATGGCGGGGATGGAACCACCCACCGCTCAGAGCGATCTGAGCGACCGCGGACCGGGACACGCGCGGGCCTGGGGGCTCAGTCCCAGACGACGGGGAGGCGGTGGACGCCGTAGATGTCGGACTTGCGCATCGGCACCTCCTCGGCCGGGATCGCCAGCCGCAGCCGCGGGAAACGGGTGAGCAGGGCGGGCAGCGCCACCCGCAGCTCCACCCGGGCCGGCTGCTGGCCCAGGCACTGGTGGATGCCGTGCCCGAAGGACACATGGCCGGCCGCGGCCCGGCGCAGGTCGAGCACGTCCGGGTCCGGGAATTTCGCCGGATCCCGGTTGGCCGCCTGTGCCGACACCACCATCGAGTCCCCCGCCTTGCTCAGCTGCCCGCCCAGCTCCACGTCCTGCCAGCGCGGTCCGCAGGCCGGTGTGCGTGATGGTCAGATACCGCAGCAGCTCCTCCACCGCCCGGTCGGCGATGCCGACCGGGTCGGCGCGCAGCGCCGCGAGCTGCGCCGGGTGACTCAGCAGCGCGAACGTGCCCAGCGCGATCATGTTGGCGGTCGTGTCCAGCCCGGCCGCGAGCAGCAGCGCGCCGATGTTGGTGAGCTCCACGTCCGTGAGGTCCGCGGTGGTCAGCTCGCTGAGCAGGTCGTCGGCGGGGTCGGCCCGCTTGGCCAGCACCAGGCCGTGCAGGTACTCCTTCAGCCCGCCGAACGCCTCGCCCATCTCCTCGATCGAGGCGTCGTGGTCGCTCAGCGTGATGGCCTGCCGCTGGAACGTCTCCCGGTCCGCGTACGGCACGCCGAGCAGTTCGCAGATCGTCAGCGCCGGCACCGGCACCGTGAAGCTGCCGGTGAGCAGCCGCCGGTAGCGGGTGTGCTCCGGCGCGTCCATGCCGATGAACATCCCCGGCTCGGCCGGCGGCAGCGAGATCTCCGGGGAGCCCGGGAACGGCAGCCGGAACAGCTCCTCGCGGGCGCTGAACCGCGGGTCCGCCGCCACCGTACGGACCTCGGCGTGGCCGGTGGCTACGTCGCCGACGGGTCACGGTTGAACAGTTGCTTCGCCCACAGGTAGCCGGCCAGTGCGATCACCGCGCACCAGGCGACGGCGATGGCCGCGTCGTTGCCGATCGGGGTGCCGAACAGCAGGCCGCGCAGCGTCTCGGTGATCGGCGTGAAGGGCTGGTAGTCGGCGAACCAGCGCAGCGCCGTGGGCATCGAGTCGGTGGGGACGAACCCGCTGCCGAAGAACGGCAGCAGCATGAGCGGCATCGGCGTGTTACTGGCGGTCTCCACGGACTTGGCCACGAGGCCGAGCGCGGTGGACAGCCAGATGAGCGCGAAGGTGAACAGGGCCAGCATGCCGGCCACGCCCAGCCACGCCATGGGGCCGGCGTCGGGCCGGAACCCGATCAGCAGCGCGACACCGATCACGATGACGATGCTGACCAGAGTCTGGCCCAGGCTTCCGATGACGTGGCCGGTCAGCACCGACACGCGGGCGATGTTCATCGTGCGGAACCGGGCGATGATGCCCTCGGTCATGTCCATGGCGACGGCGATCGCGGTGCCCTGGGCGGCGGACGCCACGGTCATCAGCAGGATGCCGGGGACCACGTAGTTGATGTAGGCCTCCCGGCCGCCGCCCGCCCCGCCGAGACCGTTCCCGAGTGTGCCGCCGAAGACGTACACGAACAGCAACAGCATGACGATCGGCATCCCGGCGAGCATGAGCGTCAGCGACGGGTAGCGCAGCATGTGCAGGAACTGGCGGCGGACCATCGTCGCCGAGTCGCTCAACGGGCGGGTCCGGGTGGTGGCGGTCATCGCTGTACTCATCTCTGGGTTTCCACTTCTGACTTGGGGCGGCCGGTGAGGGTGAGGAACACGTCGTCGAGGTCGGGCGTGTGCACCGACAGCTCCTCGACGTCGACCGCGGCGTCGTCCAGCCGGCCGAGAAGGTCGCGCAGTGCCTTGACGCTGCCGTCGCTGGCGACGCGCAGCGTGAGCTCGGCGGCGTCGAGCCCGAGCGGCTCGAGCGGGAAGACGTCACGGAGGACACCCTCGGCGGTGGTCAGCCCGCGCTCGTCGGCGAACCGCAGCCGTACGTGCCCGCCGGGGATGAGCCGCTTCAGCTCCTCCGCGGTGCCCTCGGCGATCAGCCGGCCGTGGTCGAGCAGCGCGATCCGGTCCGCGAGCTCGTCCGCCTCCCCCAGGTACTGGGTGGTCAGGAAGATCGTGACGCCGCTCGCCACCAGGTCGCGGATGATCCGCCACATGGTGCGCCGGCCGCTCGGGTCGAGCCCGGTGGTGGGCTCGTCCAGGAAGATCAGGCGTGGCGAGCCGACCAGCGTCATCGCGAGGTCGAGCCGCCGGGCCATGCCGCCGGAGTAGGTGGCGGCCGGCTTCTTGGCGGCGTCGGTCAGGTCGAACCGCTCGAGCAGCTCGGCGACGCGCCTGCGGCCGCGCCCGCGGCCCAGGTGGTGCAGGTCCGCCATCAGCCGCAGGTTCTCCTCGCCGGTGAGGAGCCTGTCCACCGCCGAGTACTGGCCGGTGACGCCGATGGCGGCGCGGACGGCGTCGGGGTCGGTGGCCAGGTCGTGACCGGCGACGCGGATGTCACCCGCGTCCGCCTTGATCAGGGTCGAGAGGATCTGCACCATCGTGGTCTTGCCGGCCCCGTTCGGGCCGAGCAGGGCGAAGATCGTCCCTTCCCTGACCTGCAGGTCGATGCCGTCGAGGACCAGGTGGTCGCCGTAGGACTTGCGGAGCCCGGCGGTGCTGATCGCCGCTCGTTTCGTGGGGTGTGTCATGTTCCGTCTTCCGTTCGTGAGTGGGGAGCCGGGCCGGTCAGGCGCGGCGGACGATGATGTCGCCGAAGCCGGTACGGGCACGGACCTCGACGGTCTCCTCGGCCGCGTCCGGCGCCGGCGCGCCCTCCAGGTCGGTGCGCACGGAGCCCTGGGAGGAACTGACGTCCAGCCAGGCGGCCGTGCCCTCGCGTACGCCGATCTCCACGGTGCCGAAGGCCGTGTCGAGGGTGACGGAGCCCCGCACCACCTCGCCGACGCGGACGTTCCCGTACGCGGTCTTGGCCTGCACGCCGGCCATGGCGGAGTCGACCGTCACGTCGCCCATCGCCGTGCGCATCCGCAGCTCGCCGGCGACCTCGCCGACGGTGATGTCGCCGCTGGAGCTCTTCAGCGTCGCCGCTCCGCTCACGGCGCCGAGCTTGATCCGGCCCGCGGCCGTGGTCATCTCGACGTCGCCGTCCGCCCGCTCGACCGCGACGTCGCCGGCCCCGGTACGCAGCTTGAGCCGGGTGGCCTGCTCGATCCGGATGGTGCCGGCGCCCACGTGGAACTCCGAGTCGCCGATCGGGCCCTCGCAGCGGTAGTCGCCCCAGCCCTCCACGTCCAGCCGGGACCCGCTGGGCGCCTCCACCCGGACGTCGATCGACGGGGTCCGGCCGAACATGGAGCGGACCACGCGCTTCGGCGTCCGTACCAGCAGCTCGCCGGAGGTGAAGTCGACGCGGGTCTCCTCTGCGGCCTGGACGTCACCCTTGCGGGACGGGTCGCTCGGGGTCACCTCGACGACCGTGTCGGCGCGCTCGCTCGTACGGATCCGGACGTGGCCGCTCGCGGTGTCGAGCCTGACCTTGATCGGCTCGGGCGTATCGAATCTGGGCATGGCGATGCCTCCCTATGGTTTCGCAGGTGATCGCCGCCCTGAGCGGGCGACGTGAAGTGTTGTCGGGGACCAGGTGCGGTCAGCGCACCCAGCCGGTGTAGCGGCGTCCGCCGAGCACGCTGCCGGCGTCCTGGACGGGACCGCTCGTACGCCCTCCCGGCTCGACGGCCGCGGACACGGCGCGGACCAGCCAGGCGTTGACGGACAGGCCCGCCCGGGCGGCCGCCTCGTCGATGCGCGGCTTGAGGTGCTCGGGCAGCCGCAGCGTGATCCGCGTGGTGCCGCCGGCGTCCTCCCCCTCCGGCGGAGCCGCCGCGGGTGGCGGGCCCGCCTCCGGGCCGAGCCGCTCCGCACCTGCGGCCACGGAGGCCGGTGCGAGGTCCTGGGGCGGGGTGACGGCGAAGTCGGGCTCGCGCCCGCGCAGCCGGAGCTCGACCGAGCCCGGCGCGAGCTCGCTGGTGATCTCCCCTGCCGCGTCGGCGAGCGCCTCCAGCAGCACGAGCCGGGTCGCCGAGTCCAGCGGCGCGGTGAGCCGCTCGGCGAGGGCGCGTGCCTCCTCTCCGCCGGCCTCGGCGGCGACCGCGAGCTCCCCGCGGAGCTTTTCGACATAGGGCGTGAGATCCATGACGTCAGTATGGCACCACTATGACGTCATAGCAAATGTCAGCGGGGTGGCGGCATGACGTCACTGCGGCGGCGGTGGTCGATACCCTGTCCCGCCAGCGGGAAGACCCGGTGACGGCATGAAGACGGGGAGGGTGCTCCGGTCTCCCGGAGTACCCTCCCCGCCTCGGTTCGGTGAGAGGTCAGAGGCCGGCGGCGTTGAGCAGCCGCTCCTTGGTGTTGTCGGGGTCGTCGACGTCGTTCCAGTCGAGGGTGCCGGCGTTCTGCAGCGCCGCCTTCACCTGCTCCGGAGTGGCGCCGGGGTTGTTCGCCTTGAACAGCGCGGCCCCGCCGGCGACGTGCGGCGACGCCATCGAGGTGCCAGAGATCGTGTCCGTGCCACCGTCGTTCCAGGTGGACAGGATGCACACGCCGGGCGCGATGATGTCGACGTCGTTGCCGAAGTTGGAGAAGTCGGCGAACGTGTCGTCCTGGTCGGTGCGGCAGGTCGGCCCCCCCGCGCCGCCCGGCGCGCCGTCGAAGTCGGCCAGCGCGCTGACCGTGATGACCTCGTCGTAGGCCGCGGGAGTGGACTCGGCCGCGTCCGCACCGTCGTTGCCCGCCGCCACCGCGTAGGTGACGCCGGCGTCCACCGAGGCGCAGATCGCCTGGTGCATCGGGTCGTCGTTGGTGTTGCCGCAGTTGCCGTCGTCGGTGCCGCCGCCGCCCAGGGACATGTTGGCGACCTCGATCTCGTCCGCGTGCTCGGTCACATAGTCGATCCCGCAGATGATGTCGGAGGTGAGGCCGACGCCCAGGTCGTTCAGGACCCGTACGGGCCACAGTCGCGCGCCCGGTGCCATGCCGACCACGCCGTCGCCGTTGTCCAGCGCGCCGATGGTGCCGGCCACGTGCGTGCCGTGCCCGTTGCCGTCGTTGGGGCCGAGCCCGAGGGCGCAGTTCCGCGCCCCGGCCGTGTTGACGTTCAGGTCCGGGTGGTCGAGGTCGATGCCGGTGTCGATCACCGCGACGTCGACGTCCACCCGCTCGTCGTTACCGTCGATATCCGCGGTCGCGCTCTGCTCGGCGTCCGCACGGTCGATGCCGGTCGGCAGCGTCTGCGCGGTCGCCCGCACGGGCCGGTCGGGGGCCACGTAGGCCACCCGGGAGTCCCGCGCCACCGCGGCGGCGTCGGCCGGCGACATCTTCGCCGCGTAGCCGCGCAGCGCGCTCCCGTACACCGTGGACACCGTGGCATCGGCGGCCGTGGCCAGCGTGCGGGTCACGGATGGGGCGCTCGCCGGGGTGACGGAGTCCTTGAAGACGACGATGTAGCCGCGGGGTGCCGCGTCCGCCGAGGCCGAAGCGGGGACGGCCTCGGCGGCGGCACCGGCCACCAGGGTCAGAGCGGCGGTCACGGCCCAGAGTCTCTTGCGCATGCCTGCTCCAGTCTCCCCCGAGCGTGTTCCTTCGGGCCCCGCGTCCGCAGCCCGCGCCGTGTCGGCCAGCGGCGGCGTGGGCTCCCCAGTCTCCCAGGGAGCCCTCTCCGCGGATTCGGCAGGGGTCAGAAGCCGGCGACGTTGAGCAGTCGCTCCTTGGTGTCGTCCGGGTCGTCGGCGTCGTTCCAGTCGAGCGTGCCGGCGTTCTGCAGCGCCGCCTTCACCTGGTCCGGGGTGGCACCCGGATTGTTCGCCTTGAACAGCGCGGCGCCGCCGGCGACGTGCGGCGTCGCCATCGAGGTGCCGGAGATGGTGTTCAGGCCGCCGCGCAGCCAGGTGGAGAGGATGCAGACACCGGGGGCGATGATGTCCACGTCCGCGCCGAAGTTGGAGAAGTCGGCGAAGGTGTCGTCGACGTCGGCGCGGCAGCTCGGCAGGCCGCCTCCGCCGGGCTGGCCGTTGAAGTCGGCCAGCGCGCTGACCGTGATGACCTCGTCGTAGGCCGCGGGGGTGTGGTTCGCGGCGTCGTCGGCCTCGTTGCCCGCGGCCACCGCGTACGTCACGCCGGCGTCCACCGAGCGGCAGATCGCCTGGTGCATCGGGTCGTTGTTGCTGTTGCCGCAGTTCCCGTCGTCGGTGCCGCCGCCGCCCAGCGACATGTTGGCGACCTCGATCTCGTCCGCGTGCGCGGTCACGAAGTCGATGCCGCAGACCACGTCGGAGATCGAGCCGGAGCCGCTGTTGTTCAGCACCCGTACGGGCCACACCCGCGCGCCCGGCGCCATGCCGACCACGCCGTCGCCGTTGTCCAGCGCTCCGATGGTGCCGGCCACGTGCGTGCCGTGGCCGTTGCCGTCGTCGGCGCTGCGGCCGTTGGAGCAGTTCATCGCCCCGGCCGTGTGCACGTTCAGGTCCGGGTGGTCGAGGTCGATGCCGGTGTCGATGACCGCGACGTCGATGTCGACACGCTCGTCGTTACCGTCGATGTTGGCGGTCGCGCTCTGCTCGGCGTCCGTGCGTTCGATGCCGGTCGGGACGGTCTGCACGTCGGCGCGTACGGTCCGGTCCGGGACGACGTACGCCACCCGGGAGTCGCCGGCCACGTCCGCGGCGTCCGCGGGGGACATGGTCGCCGCGTAGCCGCGCAGGGCGCTCCCGTACACGGCCTCCACGGTGGTCTCGGCGTCCGCGGCCTGCGCGCGCGCCACGGACGGGGCGTTCGCCGGGGTGACGGAGTCCTTGAAGACCACAATGTAGCCGCGGGGCGCGGCGTCCGCCGAGGCCGAAGCGGGGACGGCCACGGCGGCGCCGGCCACCAGTGCCAGACCGGAGGTGACGGCCCAGAGTCTCTTGCGCATGCGTGCTCCTTGCCTGTACCCCCGAGCCTGTGTCGTTTGCTCCCTTTTCCTCACGCCCGAGCGGCGCGTCCGGTTCAGACGCGACGCGGCGCGGCACGGGCGGCTCGGGGGTACGTCACCCCGCGGATCCCCGGAGGGACACCGCGGCGGCGGCGCACGGGAGCGCTCGGCCGAGCAACCGCCAGGCTACGTCGCGTACAACTTCCCGCCTAGACAAAACCGGCAACTTCCCCCCTTTCGCCCAGCCCCCGCCCGTCCCGCCGGCGTGACGACGGCCGGGCCGCCCCCGCGATGAGGGTGGGCGGAGCCCCGCGGCGGTTCGGTGGCTCCGCCGGCGGAGGGCGGCGGAGGCCGGGGGAGGCCGGGGGCCGGCGGGGCGATTCGCGTGGCCGCTCGGCCGACGGAGAGGCGGGGAGGCGGGGAGGGGTGGTCAGTTCGGTGGGTGGTCAGTTCGGTGGGTGCTCGCTCGTGCTGACCCGCGAGGACGAGCGGTGGAGCCTCATCGCCTGGCGCGACAAGGACTTCCCGTCCGGCTTCGAACGCCCCCCGGGCTACTAGGCCTGTCGCCGGCCGCCGGCGGCGCGGCACGGTGTCGCACCGCGCCGCGCCGTGCCGCACGCGCCCAGGCGAGCGGGTCAGGCCAGCGCGTCGGTGACCTCGCGGGCCAGCCGGGACTTCGAACGTGCCCCGACGATCTGCTTGACCAGCTCACCCGAGCGATAGACCTGGATGGTCGGGTTGGCCATCACCCCGTTGCGGGCCGTCGTCAGCGGGTTCTCGTCGGTGTTGATCTTCGCGACCATCACCCGGCCCTCCCACTCGGCGGCCAGCTCCGCCAGCACCGGCGCCAGCTGGTGACACGGCGGGCACCAGTCCGCCCAGTACTCCAGCACCACCGGCAGCTCGCCGCCCAGCACCACATCCTGGTACGAGCCGTCGGTGACGACCACGACCTCCCCCGGAACCATCACGCTCATCCCGCTCACACCCCTTCTCCACGGACACCGTTCCCGACGGAGAAGAAGCAGCGCGGCTCGCCGGACTCCAGCACCGGGACCGCCGGCCCAGCCGCGGCGCGCTCCCGGAGCGCACCCTCCAGCTGCCGCGCGACGTGGTCCCGTACCGTACGCATCCGCTCCAGGCAGGCGTCCAGCTCGCCCAGCTTCCGCCGGTAGACCGCGATCGAGTCGGGGCAGGTGTCCCCGGCCTCGTGCCCGTCCCGCAGGCACTCCACGAACGGCCGCGTCTCCTCGAGCCCGAATCCAAGCGCCAGCAGCGAACGGATCTCCCGGACCACGCGGAGGTCGTCCTCGCCGTAGTCCCGGTACCCGTTGGACGTCCGCCGGGCCCGCAACAACCCCTGCGCCTCGTAGTACCGCAGCGCCCGCGCCGACGTCCCCGCGAGCTCCGCCAACTCCCCGATCCGCACGCCGCCTCCTTCTCCGAAACCGACGCTAGACCCTGACACCGACGTCAACGCCAACCCCGCGGCCCGCCCCCTCCTTCCCGGCACGCGGCACGAGGCGGGACCTCCGGTTTCAGGCCGAGGGCGGGGCGGCAGGGCCCGGGCGGCGCTTGCGGGGAGCGGCGGAACGGGGCGGCTGCGTGCGCATGTGGTCGCGGACCCCGGCCCGGAGGACGCCGGGCGCGGCGTGCGTACGGTACGGAGGTTCGTCCGTAGCGACGCCGCCCAGCTCGCCGAGCTGGTCACCCGCGTCGACGCGGGCGACCTGCGGATCGCGGTCGCCGGGCGGCGCCCGCTGACCGACCTGGCCGCCGTCCACGACGAAGGCCTCGCCGGGCGGCTCGCCGGCAAGACCGTCCTGATCCCCTGACGGCCTCCCTCAGACCTGGATGCTGAAGATGATCGCGCCGCGCAGCGCGAGCACCCCCGCGAGCACCAGGAGCGGTACGGCGACCGGGGCGACCACGGCCTCCCCGGTCGGCGACAGCCGGTGCACCACGAGCCCCCGCAGCCCGGGAAGCAGCCCCGCCAGCACCACGATCCACAGCAGCAGCCAGGGGAAGCCGAAGACCAGCCCCTGCGTGCCGGCCCACAGCAGGGTCAGCACGAACACCACGATGAGCGCGCCCTCCAGCAGCGCGTACAGGCGCTCGGAGACGGCGAGCATGCCGAAGCTCGCCCTCGCCTCCGGCCGGTACCGGGTCAGGAACATCAGCAAGGCCGCGGAGCCGGACAGCCCGGAGGCGAGGAAGAGCCCGCCGAGCGCCCACGTGTCGCTCCACACCGGCTGGTTGGAGACGGCCAGCAGCACCCCGGTGTAGCCCGCGATGAACAGCGCGAACACCATTCCGACCACGGCGAACACCTTGCCGAGCAGGCCGTCCATGACCCGTACGAGCCAGTCCGTCAGCCCCATCCGCAGCTTGCCGTCCCGGGCCAGCGTCTCGGCGAACGAGACGGTGGCGATGCCGGAGTAAACGATCAGCGCCCAGACGCCCAGCGACATCGGGGACCAGTACTTGAAGTTGAGCCCCGCGTCGCCCGGCGTCAGGTTCCAGATCATGTGCCAGAACCGCAGCGGCGTGCCGAGGTCGAGGATGAGCAGGATCGGGCAGATCAGCAGCGGCGGCCAGGCCGCGTAGTAGCCGAGCCTGCTCAGCGGCGCGTCCTCGGGCGCGCCGCGCAGCCGGAGCAGCGTCGCGATCGTGTACGAGCCGCCGGACAGGCCGGCCAG
Organism: Streptosporangiales bacterium; assembly: GCA_009380095.1. Classification (GTDB taxonomy): domain Bacteria; phylum Actinomycetota; class Actinomycetes; order Streptosporangiales; family Streptosporangiaceae; genus WHSL01. The sequence goes on from WHSL01000031.1 coordinate 20,284, forward strand.
GAAGAAGTAGAACAGGATGTACCAGAGCCAGTCCGGCGGGGCTACGAAGTGCTCAGCCATCGGCCTTCTCCCTCGCCTCCGCGTCCGGCGTGTCCGCGGCGCCGGCGGTCCCGTCCGGCGCGCCTCCGGCGGTCGCCTCGGCCGGCTCCGGGGACTGGCCCCGCCGCCGAATCGCGATCAGCCCGCCGAGCACCCCGAGCACGCCGGTGACCAGCGCCCCCAGGTACCCGGGGATGTTGTTGCGGCTGGGCAGCACCGCGTTCCGCTCGTTCGGCAGCCGGTACGCCGAAGGCTCGTCCATGAGCAGGAAGAACGCGTTGAGCCCGCCATAGATGGAGTCATCGGCCCCGTACAGCCGGGCCTTGCTCACGCCCGCCGCGTGCAGCGCGTCCACCCGCTTCTGGGCCGACTCGCGCAGCACGTCCACCTCGCCGAACTGGATGGACTCGGTCGGACAGGCCTGCGCGCAGGCCGGCATCATGTCGCCCTGCAGGCGGTCGTAACAGAGCGTGCACTTCTGGACGACGCCGGTCGTCTCGTTCGCGCCGATCACGTCGTACGGGCAGGCCGCGATGCAGTCCCGGCACCCGTTGCACACGTCGGGCTGGATGAACACGCTGTCGAACTCGGTGCGGATGATCGCCCCGGTGGGGCAGACCTCCATGCAGCTGGCCTGCTGGCAGTGCTTGCAGACGTCCGACATCATCAGCCAGACCGAGCCCTGCCCGGAGCCGAGCGTCTGGTCGGGCACGTTGTCGTGGAACTGCACGTGCCGCCAGTTCTCGGCGTCGAGGCCGCCGGTGTTGTCGAAGCCGTCGAGGAACGACGGCTCGTGTCCCTCCAGCAGGTTCCACGTCTTGCAGGCCACCTCGCACGCCTTGCAGCCGATGCAGACGCTGGTGTCGGTGAAGAAGCCGTAGGCCTTCCCGGGCGTGATCTCCGGCATGGCTAAAACCCCATCAGGTTGGGACAGATCTTGCTGAGTCCCCGTTCGGCGGCATAGAGCTGGAGCGGCAGCGCGGCGAGCTCGTCCACCTCGGGTACGGCCCGCGGGTCACGCCCCAGGTCGACGTCGATCAGGTACCGGTGGCAGGACTCGCACCCCTCGATCCGCAGCTGCGGCAGCATCGCGTCCCCCGACACGTCGCGGCGCCCCACGGCGGGCTCCCCCGGCACCTCCTCGGCGTACACGGTGCGCTCGCTGCCGGAGGTCTCCCCGCAGCCCGCGCAGGTGCTGGCGGAGAACGCCCAGTCGTGCCGGCAGTACCCGCAGCGCAGCAGACGCTTCCCGCTGACCAGCTTCTCCGCGCCGCCGGAGCGGTACGACAGCACCGCCGGGCCGCCGCACCGCGGGCAGTCGCCGTCGCCGGCCTGCGGCCGGTACGGCCCCACGGCCCCCGAGGCCCGCGCCAGGTAGAACGCGGCCGCGTCGAGCTCGGCGCCACCGGCCCACGCGTCCAGCACCGACACCTCGGCGGCCCGCGCCGCCTCGGCGAGCGGCGCCGGACCGTACGCCTCCGTGGCCTTCACGACCAGCGGAAACGCCTGCTCGGGCGGCAGCTCCTGGTCCCACACGTCGAGCAGGGCCAGGTAGAGCGTGAGCACCTCGCGGGCGTACGGGTACCGCTCGCGCAGGTCCTCCGCCCGAGCCCGGTGCTTGCCCCGGCCCTCCATCACATCTTCTCGATGTTGACGAGGAACGCCTTGAACTCCGGCGTACGGGCGCTCGCGTCGCCCACGAACGGGGTGAGCGCGTTGGCCAGCCAGTGCTGGCCGGTGTTGATGCCGACGAACCCCCAGTGGATCGGGATGCCGATCTGGTAGACCTGCTTCCCGTCCACCGTGAGTGGGCCGAGCCGCTTGGTCACCACGGCGCGGACCTCGAGCTTCCCGCGCTTGGAGCTGACCCGCACGTGGTCCCCGCTGGCGATGCCCTTCTCCTTGGCGAGCTGCTCGGGCACCTCCACGAACGCCTCCGGCTGCAGCTGCACCAGGTGGCTCACGTGCTGGGTGACGTAGTGCTCGTGCTCGGTGAGGCGGTAGGAGGTGGCGACGTACGGGAAGTCCGCCGCCGTCCCGAACCGGTTCGGCCGCCCGGCCTTCTCGTCGTACAGATGCGCCGCCGGAGTGGTCGAGACGTCCGGGTGCAGCGGGTTCCGTACCGGCGACTCGACCGGCTCGTAGTGCTCGGGGAACGGGCCGTCCGCCACCCCGTTGCTGAAGATCCGCGCGACGCCCTCACCGGTCATGATGAACGGCAGCGGCGCGTCGTCGCCGGGCTTCGCGTCCGCCGGATAGTCCGGTACGTCGCCGATCCACTTGGCGCCGTCCCAGAAGATCCCTGGCCGCTTCGGGTCCCACGGCTTGCCCTGCTCATCGGCCGAGGCACGGTTGTACAGCACCCGCCGGTTGAGCGGCCAGCTCCACCCCCAGTTGTGGTAAAAGCCCATGCCGGTCGGGTCGTTGCGCTTCGGGTCCTGGATGCCGGCGCGGCGCTTGGCGAAGTTGCCGGCCTCCGGATAGGAACCGGAGTAGATCCAGTCCCCGGCGGTGGTGGACCCGTCGTCCTTGAGGTCGGCGAAGCTCTCCAGCCGCTTGCCGTTCCTCAGGTCCGTGCCGTTGATCTCCTTCGCGAGCTCGTCGAGCGTGGGCTTGCGCGGGTCTCGGTACGGCAGCGTCAGCTGGCGGATCGGGTCGGGGTGGCGGCCGCCCTGGCTCTCGTACTGTGCCTTCACCCGGGCGAACAGCTCGGCGAGGATCCAGTGGTCGTGCCGCGCCTCCCCCTCCGGCGGGAGCACCGCGTCCTTCCACTGCGACCAGCGGCCGCTGTTGACGAACGAGCCGTCCTTCTCGATCCAGTGCGTGCAGGGCAGCAGGAACACCTCGGTCTGGATGTCCCGCGGGTTCGCACCCGGCGCCTTCCAGAACTCCGAGCTCGTGGTGGAGAACGGGTCCATCACGCACAGCCACTTGAGCTTGCCCAGCGCCTGCATCACCTGATTGGAGTCCGGGCCGATGCTGGTGGCGGTCATCCCGGAGAGGATCAGCCCCTCCATCTTCCCGCGCAGCGCCTGGTCGAAGATCGTGATCCAGGACGCGTTGGAGGCGGGCTTCGGAATGTGGTCGAAGGCGAACTCGTTGTCCTTGGTGGCGTTGTCGCCATACCAGGACTTGAGCAGGCTGACCATGAAGGCGCGGTAGTTCGTGCCGAAGAAGTTGAGCGCGTTGTCGTGCAGCTGCTTGCTGGCGCTCTGCTCGACGTAGTCGTCCAGGTTCTGCTGGCCCGGGGCGGGGATCCGCAGGTAGCCGGGCAGGATGTCCCAGGAGATCGCGTGGTCGGTGTTGCCCTGGATGTTGGCGTGCCCGCGCTCGGCGTTCATGCCGCCGCCGGGGCGGCCCATGTTGCCGAGCAGCAGCTGCAGGATCGCGCCGGAGCGGATGAGCTGCACGCCGGTGGTGTGGTGGGTGAGGCCGACCGCGTACACGATCGTCATCACCTTGTCGGGGCGGCCCATCTCCCCCACCTGCGCGGCGACCTGCCGGAACTGCTCCACCGGGATGCCGGTGATGCGGGAGACCATCTCCGGGGTGTAGCGGCTGTAGTGCCTCTTGAGCAGGTTCAGCACGGAGCGGGGATGGTCGATGTCCAGCCGGGCGCGGTCGCCGTCGAGCTCGTACGCCCACTGCGAGGGGTCGTACGTGCCGGTGGCCTCGTCGTAGCCGTTGAACATGCCGGCGTCGAAGGAGTACCCCTCCTTCACCACGAACGCGGCGTTCGTGGCCCACCGTACGTACTCGTCGTGCTGCAGGTCGTTGCTCAGCACGTGGTTGATCAGCCCGCCGAAGTAGGCGACGTCGGTCCCGGTACGGACCCGCAGGTGCGTGTCGCTGACCGCGGAGGTCCGGGTGTACCGCGGGTCGCAGTGGATGATCTTGGCTCCGCGCTCCGTCTTCGCCTTCATCAGCCACTGGAAGCCGACGGGATGCGCCTCCGCCGGGTTCGCCCCGTTGATCAAGATCATGTCGGCGTGCCGGATGTCACGCCAGTGGTTGGTCATGGCCCCTCGGCCGAACGTGGCGGCCAAACTGGTCACCGTCGGGCCGTGTCAAACGCGGGCTTGTTGCTCGATATGGACGACGCCGAGGCCGCGCATCACCTTCGTCGCGAAGTATCCTTCCTCGCTGCTGAACGCGGCGCCGCCCGCGAACGCGATGCCCTCGCACCGGTTCACCGTGTTGCCGTCCGCGTCCTCGGTGATGAACGTGTTGTCCCGGGACCGCTTGATATTCCTGGCCAGCCGGTTCAGCGCCTCCTCCCAGGAGAGGCGCTGCCAGTTCGCCTGGCCGGGCGCGCGGTACATCGGGTACGGCACCCGTCTCCGCGACACGCCCAGCTCCAGGGCGGTGGCACCCTTCGGGCAGAGCCGGCCCTCGTTGACCGGGCTGTCCGGGTCGCCCTCGATCTGCAGCAGCTCGGTGTGGCCGTCGTCCTTCTTCTTCGTGTACGCGAGCATCGCGCACCCGACGGCGCAGTACGGGCAGATGGTCCGGGAGACCTTCGCGCCCGCGATGCGGAGCTGCTGTTTCACCTCTTGGGCGGCTCTGAGGTCGAATCCGAGCGTGGAACCGCCGAGCGCGGTGCCGCCGAGTGCGCCGGCGCCGCCGATGCTCAGGAATTTTCGTCGACTGACGTCCATGGCTGGGCCCCTCAGGTGGGAGTGCGCTGCCCTGCCCCCGTTGTCTGCGGACATGGATCACTCGCTATAGCGGCAACGTACGCCTTCACCTGAACAAGTCAAGGTTACGAATGCAACGGCGATTCCGCCCGTCTCCGGGCGGCGGTTCAGCCGAAGGAGAGGTGCAGGTCCTGGCGCCCTTCCGGGTCGGCGGGGTTGCGCAAGATGTCCAGCAGGCGCGGCCCTGCGGGGACCACCACGCCGACGGCGCCCGCCTCGGCCGCCTCCCGCAGCGACTCGCGCCACGCGGCGCGCCCCCGCGGGACGGCAACGTCGGCCCAGCGCCGCCCTTCCGGGAGCACGCCCTCGGCCTCCGGCACGACGAGCCGGTCCCGCCCGATCGCCTGGATCGTGGCCAGCACCGGCTCCTCCGGCGCCCGGGCCGTCACCAGCACCAGCATCGCCCGGTACGTAACCGCCGCGAGCGCGGCCACGAGCGCGCCCGCGTCCATCCCGGGCTCGGGATCACCGATCCACAGCGCGTGAGCGCCCGCGGTCTCGTACGCCTCCGCCTCCCGCAGCCATTCGGCCACGTCGGCCGCGGGCGCCAGCCGCACGCCCACCTCGAGCGGCGCCGCGGGTGCGGGTTCGGCCGGGGGGCCGTGCTCGTCCTCGGACGGGGTGGGCGGGTCGGTGTCGGACATTGGGTCCTCGATTCAGCCCGTGGATGCCGGGGCGCGGTCATCGCGCGCCCGCTCCTCGCCGAAGTGGCCGACGACGATCGCGCTCAGCAACAGGATCACACAGCCGGCGATGAGTGGGGTGAGCAGGACCGCGCGTCCGAGTACGAGCAGCCCGGCCGCCGCGGCGACCGCGCAGCACGTCACGAAGAGTGGCGGCCGGTTCAGCGTCAGGAACGGGCCCAGGTTCGCGAGGCCCACGATCAGGCCCAGCACCAGGGCCGACGAGGAGTACGCGTCCGACAGCCCGGCGACGACGCTGAACGGCGCCTGCAGCACGAGCGGCGCCGCACCGAGCCAGGCGAGGTCGCGGGCGGCCGCCCGGCGCACCTCCCCCTTCGGCGCGCGGCCGGACACACTGCGCACGATCCGTACCGTGGCCACACAGAACACGGTCCCCGCCAGGGCGGCGGCCAGCAGCACGCCGGGGAAGAGGTAGGTGATGCCGTCCGGGCAGACCCAGGCCGTCTCCCCCGCCGCGGCCGGCTGCCCGGTGCAGCCCAGGTGCAGCGTGTCCCGCAGCAGGCCGACGAGGATCGGGCCGAGCATGACCAGGATCGGCCCCACGGCGGCACAGCTCAGCACCGCGGCCACGAGCAACCGCCCACGATAATGGGGCAGCCGCACGCGAAGGGGGGCGTCGTACACGCCTGCGAGTATGACGCCCCGGCCCCACCCTGTCGCCCCGCGTACCCCCGGGCTTCACGCGAAGGCGTCGGCGTGCGCGGCGGCCCATTGGCCGAACGTGCGGGCCGGGTGGCCGGTCACTTCCTGGACCGTGGTGTTCACCTGGGAGTCGTCCAGCGATCCGGCGACGTAGAAGTCGAAGAACGCGTCGACGTACTCCACCGGCATGGTCCGCGACATCTCGGCGTGGGCCTCGTCGTCCGGCACCGCCTCGAAGCGCAGGTCACGCTGCAGGACCTTGGCGAGGACACGCACCCGGTCGGCGGGCGGCAAAGCCTCCGGACCCGTCAGCCGGTCCGGCCCTGGTGTCCCTCCCGCGCGAACGCCTCCACCGCGACGGACGCGACGTCGGATGGGTCGATGCTCGCGATGGGCACTCCGGCGAACGGTGCCCGTACGACGTCCCCCGCCGCCACCTGCGGAACCCACTGCAGGGCGTTGGACATGAAGCCGCTCGGCCGCAGGATCGTCCAGTCCAGCCCGGACGCCCGCACGAGGTTCTCCGACTCGGCCATGCGCACCACCTCGGAGCCCACGTTCCCCGTCGCACGGGTCACCGTGATCATCCGCGGCCTCCCGCCGTCGCCGTGCGGTCCTTCTTACCGTCCGCCAGGTAGGTGTGGAGGAGGGCGGAGGCCTCGAGCATGGCGGTGGCGCGGGCGGTGAGCTCGTCCTGGCGGCGGGCGATCGCCGCGCGCAGGGCCTCGCTCGAGCCCTCGCGGCGCAGCCCGTGCATCACCGGGGCGATCTGCGGCAGCGGGTAGTGCAGCCGCCGCAGCATGTCGATCATGCGGGCGTCGCGCAGGTCGGCCGCGCCGTACGTGCGGTAGCCGGTGACGCGGTCGCGCCCCGGCCGGAGCAGGCCGGCCGCCTCCCAGACCCGCAGCGCCGAAGGCCGTACGCCGAGCCGCCCGGCCACGTCCCCGATCGCCAGCCCACCCCGCGCTCCCCCATCCCCGGACGGCCGCCCTCCCGACCCGCCATCGCGCCCCTCGCCGCCGTCCGGCGGCCGGTCGCCGTCGACCTCCTGGGCGGCCACGGTCTCCAGGGCCTCGCTCGTCGCGCGCAGGTTGCGCCGCTGCTCGTGCAGGTCGGCATGGCCGGCGTCGATCACGGCGAGCGCGGCGGGAACGTCGCCCCGGTGCACCGCCAGCATGATCGCCCGCGCCCGTTCGATCCCGTGCCCCCGCATCAGCGCCCGGTACGTGAGCAGGGCATGCCGATGCCGCGCCACGTACCGGCGATACCCGGACGGCGTCCGCTCCGTGGGCGGCAGGAGCCCCGCGTCCTCATAGTTACGGACCTGCTGGGTCGAGATCCCCGCGGCACGCGCCAGGTCGACGGGCCGCAGCGTCACCTCAGGGTTCCTCGGCGATTTGAAGGTTCGCACCACAGGAACACTCTAGATCAGATGATCGCGCCGAGACCTCGTACAGAACTCTAGACATGGACTTCAATGAGAAACTTGAAGGCATGAACGACGGAGATGAAACACCGAAACGGCCGCACGGGCCACCGGGCCCGGCGGTCCGCGAGGCCGACCGGCACGACATGATCGAGGTCCGCGGCGCCCGGGAGAACAACCTCGCCGACATCTCGGTGGACGTTCCCAAGCGCCGCCTGACCGTCTTCACCGGCGTCTCCGGCTCCGGCAAGTCCTCCCTGGTGTTCGCCACCATCGCCGCGGTACGGCGACCGACGCGCTCACCATGCTGCGCATCGTCTTCAGCCGGCTCGGCGAACCGTACGTGGGCCCGTCCAGCGCGTTCTCCTTCAACATCCCCGCCGGGCAGTTCCACGGCGAGGTGGAGCTGCAGCGCGGCGACGGAGAGCAGGCCTCCACCGAGGGCACCGTGCACGACGGCATGTGCCCGCGCTGCGAGGGGCTGGGCAAGGTCGCCGACGTCGACGTCGACCGGCTCATCGACCGCGACCTCTCGCTGAACGAGGGCGCGATCACCGTCCCCGGCTTCCAGGTCGACGGCTGGTACTGGCGGGTGCTGGCCGAGTCCGGATTCGTGGACCCGGACCTCAAGCTGCGCGACTACACCCCGCGGCAGTGGCAGGACTTCCTGTACAAGCCGGCCACCAAGATCCGGTCCGGCGGCGTCAACACCAACTACGAGGGCCTCGTCGTCAAGGTCAGGCGCATCTACCTGACCAGGGACCGGGAGTCCCTGCGGCCGCACATCCGCACCTTCGTGGACCACGCCGTCACCTTCACCGCCTGCCCGGACTGCGGCGGCTCCCGGCTCAACGAGGCCGCGCGGTCCGCGCGGTCCGCGCGGATCAACGGCCGGAACATCGCCGAGTGCGCCGCCATGGAGATCCGCGACCTGACGGCGTTCGTCCGCGCCATCGACGACCCGTCGGTGGGCCCGATGCCCACCACGCTGAGCGAAACCCTCGACTCGCATGTTCACCCCGGGCGTGATGATGATGTTCGCGCTGTTCGGTTCGCTGTTCGTCGGCTTCAGCATGATCAACGAGATCCGGAACGGCTACCTGGAGCGGCTCGCGGTCAGCCCCGCCTGGCGACCCGCGATCGTGCTCGGCCGTACGCTGCGCGACATGATCATCCTGGTGCTGCAGGCGCTGATCGTGATCGCGCTGGCCTGGGCGATGGGGATGCGCGCGAGCGGTGCCGGGCTCGTGCTGATGCTGCTGCTCATGGCGGCGACCGGGCTGCTGGCCTCCGGGCTCTCGTACGGCATGGCGCTGGCGCTGCGGGACGAGAACGGCATGTCGCAGATCCCGCAGTTCTTCGCGCTGCCGCTGATCCTGCTCACCGGCATCATGCTGCCGATGTCGCTGGCGCCGGAGTGGATGCGCGCGGTCGCCCAGTTCAACCCGCTCTACCACTCGGTCGAGGCGGGCCGGGCGCTCTTCGACGGCCACCTCACGGATGCGAGCGTCCCGCTGGCGTTCGGCCTCACCCTGGTCCTCGGCACCCTCACCCTCACCTGGTCCGTCTCCAACATGAAGAAGCTCGCCGGCTGACCTGCTCCCCTCAGCCAGCGCGCGCGGCCTCCAGGTCGAGGGTGGCCGAGGTCCAGGTCACGTAGGCGAGGCCGTCGAACTCCCGCGCGGGCTCGCACGGGGTGGTGTTGAACCGGTACGACCGCCGGGCCACCTGCGCTCCGTACGACCGGGTGGGGTGAGGCCCGTACGCCCAGCGCCGCACCTCCTCCGGTGCCTCGTCCACGGCTCGCAGGTCCACCAGGTGGTCCACGGCCGTGGCCGCCGCCAGCCGTGCCTCCACACTGGCCGCCGGGGGCGGCCCCACATGGTTCGCCTCCGGCCGCCGGCTCCCCCTGCCCGGCCACGGGCCCGGGCGTACCCGGTGCGCGCGGAAGGAGCCCTCGCCGAACATGAGGCCCAGCGCGTAGTAGGCGTCGCCGTACCGGGCGCGCAGGTGCTCCCCCATGGCGAGCGCGCTCCCGTGCCGGGCCTTCGCGATGTGCCCGTTGTGCGCCCACAGCACGACCTTGGCCCGCGGATCCTCCAGCAGGCGGTCCACCGCCTCCGCCATGTACCGGTCGCGGGCCGCGAACACCGTGCGTTCCGGGTCGCGGTGCCGGCGCGGCCGGGTGACGAGGTCCGCGGCCCGGCACAGGATGCGGGCGTGGCGCAGTACGCCCGCCGCGCCCGGTCCGTACCCCTCGAGGAAGGCCAGCAGATCCTCCGCCTCATCGACGAGGCGGCGTTCCGGGTCGGGGCGCGAGCCGGGGTACGCGGTCGCCAGCACGCCGAGCTCGTCCCGCAGGCGTGCCGTCCGGGACGGGGCGAGGACGCGCAGGAAGGCCTCGACGGCGGCCAGCGAGTCGCCGCAGCGCCGTCCGCGAGGAGGTCAGCACCGCCGCGGAGGCCCGCCGCAGCGGGCTCAGCGAGGCGGAGTGGATGGCGCGGAGCTACCCGTACATCCAGGAGCTGTTGAAGAGCGGGGAGTACCCGATCTTCACGAAGATCGTGACGGAGGCGAGCCGGGTGCGGCTGAGCCGCGACGAGCAGTTCCGGTACGGGCTGGAGCGCGTCCTCGACTGCATCGCCGCGGCCCTCCCGCCGACGGCCGTACCGACGCACCGGGAGGGGCGGCAGGACCGCGCCGATTAGCGGGCGCCGGCCTACGGCTTGGGCCGGAGCTTGATCGCGGGGAGGTACACGCTCCGCGGGTCGATCACCCGGTCCATGTCGTATGCGAGGTGGGCACAGTCCGGGTGGCCGGAGTCCAAGGCGATCTGGTAGGCGGCGCGGGCCCCGGCGGCGTCGTACCGCGTCTTGAGCACGTGCCCCAGATTGATGGCCGCCATCGGGCACAGGTCCCGATGTCCCGAGTCGATGGCGGTCCGGAACGCGGCCACCGCCCCATCGGCGTCGTCCCGCTGGTGCAGCAGCAGGCCGAGCTGGTTGGCGGCCAGCGGCGCGTACTCCGGGTGACCCCGCTCGACGGTCTCCCGGTACGCGGCCTCGGCCGATTCGGCGCCGCCGTTCTCCTCCGCGGTGAACCCCCGGACCAGCGCCTCCAGCCCGGAGTCGACGCCCCGCCGGTGCGCGGCCGTCACGGCCGGGTCGTCGCCGTACCGGTTGAACAGCCCGGCGATGTTCTCCCAGGCGGTGACCCGGGTCGCCGGCTCGTGCAGCTCGACGACCTGCTCGTACGCCTCGATGGCCCCGGCCAGGTCCCCGGCGGTCGCGCGCATCGCGCCGAGGTTGTTCCAGGCCTTCGCGCGCTCCTCCAGGTGGCCGGAGTCGATCACCTGCCGGTAGCGGGCCTCCGCCTCGGCGACCTCGCCGCGGGCGGCCAGCAGCACGCCCAGGTTGTTCCCGGCGACCGGGCCGTAGTGCGGGTGCGTGGACTCGGCCGCCTGCCGGTACGCCGCGCACGCCGCGTCGGTGTCCCCCGCCCGCTCCAGCGACAGGCCGAGGTTGAACGCGGCGATCGGCGCGTACAGCTCGTAGCCGGTCTCGACGGCCCTGCGGAACGCCGTACGGGACCGCTCAGGCTCGCCCTGCTCCTCCAGCAGCACGCCGAGGTTGAGCGCCGCCAGCGCGGTGTAGTGCACCTCGTCGCCGTCGATCGCCGCCTGGTAGGCGGCGTACGCGCCCGCGACGTCCCCCCGGCGCTCCAGCTCCTCCGCGCGCTCGTACAGCGCCGCCGGCGTGGCCGGCGTGGGAGGGGCGGCCTGGTGGGCACGTCGTCGAAACCAGCGCATGGGGGTGGGCCTCCGGATCGGTCGTCTCGCTACCCGCTGAGCGCAGGCTAGCGGGGCCGCCCGGGAGCGGTCCCGGGAGCGGCGTACGGCCCCCGGACGGGCTGTGGCGTTGCCGACATCGGGCCCCGGCGCTCTTTCGCACCAGGGCGCGGCGGAGCACGCTCGGAGCGGAGGACGGAAGACGGGAGGCGCGATGGAGTCGGCCGATCCCGCGCGGACCACCGCGGACCGGTACCGCCGGTTCGCCGAGTGGGAGGCGCCCGGCGTGTCGGAGACGTACGGCGAGCTGGCCGGCGGTGTCGCCGCCGACCCGGAGCTGATCGCCCTGCTGGACGGCCTGCCCTCGGCCAAGCGGCAGCCCAATCTGCTGTTCGGCGCGGTCCGCTTCCTCGACGGCCCGGTCCGGGACTACGCCGCGTTCCGCGCCTGGACGCGCCGCCACTGGGACCGGATCCGCGCGGTCATGCTGGAGCGCCGTACGCAGACCAACGAGCCGGGTCGGTGCGCCACCCTGCTGCCGCTGCTCGCCACGCTTCCGGAACCGCTGGCGCTGATCGAGGTGGGCGCCTCCGCCGGGCTCTGCCTCTACCCCGACCGGTACGCCTACTCCTACGACGGCCGCCCGCCGATCGGCCCGGACGGGGCCGTGGTGCTGGGCTGCGCGACCACCGGGCCGGTCCCGCTGCCGGCCCGCCCGCCGGCCGTGGCCTGGCGGGCCGGGATCGACCTCAACCCGCTCGACGTACGCGACCCGGACGCGGTGCGCTGGCTGGACAGCCTCATCTGGCCGGAACACGAGCACCGCAGGGAGCGGCTGCGCGCGGCCGTACGGATCGCCGCCGCGGACCCGCCGCACCTGGTACGCGGCGACCTCAACCGGGCACTCGCCGACCTCGTGGCACGCGTACCGGACGGGGCGACCCCGGTGATCTTCCACAGCGCGGTACTCCCCTACATGGCGCCGGCGGACCGGGAGCGGTTCGCCGGGACCGTACGGGACCTGCCCGGGCACTGGGTCGCCAACGAGGCACCGGAGGTGCTACCGGAGATCGGCCGGGCCGCTCCCCCGCCGCCCGCGCACGAGGCGGTGTTCGTGCTCGCGCTGGACGGCCGGCCCGTCGCCTTCACGGGCCCGCACGGCCGGTCCCTGCGCTGGTTCGGCTGACCCGGGACCGGCCGCGGGCGCGCGTCACATCGCCTTGACCGCCGCCACCAGCTTGGTCAGCGAGTCCTTCGCGTCGCCGAACAGCAGCGTGGTCTTCGGGTCGTACAGCAGCTCGTTCTCGATCCCGGCGAAGCCGGGCCGCATCGAGCGCTTCAGGAAGACGATCGCGGACGCCTCGTCCGCCGCCATGATCGGCATGCCGAAGATCGGCGAGCCCGGCGAGGTACGGGCCGCGGGGTTCACGACGTCGTTCGCCCCCACCACCAGCACCACGTCCGTCGCCTTGAACTCGGGGTTGATCGCATCCATCTCCTTGAGCTGGTCGTACGGCACGTCCGCCTCGGCCAGCAGCACGTTCATGTGCCCGGGCATCCGGCCCGCCACCGGGTGGATCGCGTACGCCACATCCACCCCGCGCCCCTCGAGGACCGTGGCGAGGTCCCGGATGGCGTGCTGGGCCTGCGCGACGGCCAGCCCGTACCCCGGCACCACGATGACCTTGCGGGCGAAGTTGAGCAGGATGGCCACGTCCTCCGGGCCGGAGGACCGTACGGGCCGGTCCGACTCGGTGGTCGAGCCGAGCGTGGACCCGCCGGCGAACGCGCCGAACATGATGGCCGGCACCGACCGGCCCATGGCGCGCGCCATGAGCTGGGTCAGCAGCAGCCCGGACGCGCCCACCAGCGTGCCGGCCACGATCAGCAGCGTGTCGCCGAGCACGTAGCCGGTGGCCGCGACGGTGATCCCACTGAACGCGTTGAGCAGCGAGATCACGATCGGCACGTCCGCGCCGCCGACCGGCAGCACCAGGAACACCCCGATCGCCAGGCTGGCCAGCGCCACCAGGGCTGCTCCCGCCAGCGAGCCGCTGATCCCGGTCCAGACCGCGGCGGCGAGCATGCCGGCCACCACCGCGCCGGCCACCCAGCGCATCCCGGGGAAGATCACCGGCCGCGCCGTCATCAGGTCCTGCAGCTTCGCGTACGTGGTCAGCGAGCCGGAGAACGTCACCGACCCGATGAACACCGAGAACGCGCCGACCGCCAGCCGCCCGGCCGGCGTGGACGGGGCGATCTCCAGCGTCGCCACGACCGCGCCGGCGCCGCCGCCGACGCCGTTCAGCAGACCCACCATCTGCGGCATCGCGGTCATCGCCACGCTCCGCGCGATGTACGTGCCGATGCCCGCGCCGACCACCAGCGCGGCCAGGACGGGGACCAGGTTGCGGCCGCCGGTGCCGATGAACGCGCCGGTCACGGCGACGAGCGCGCCGGCCACGCCGACGAGGTTGCCGACCCGGGCGGTGCGCGGCGAGGACAGGCCCTTCAGCGCGATGATGAAGCACACCGCCGCCAGCAGGTACAGATACGGCACGATCATCATGACGACGGCCTCCTGCGGAACATCTGCAGCATCCGGTCCGTTACCACGAACCCGCCGACCAGGTTGACCGTGCCGAGCACGACCGCCACGAGCGCGGCGGCCAGGACGAGCCCCGACTCGGCGTGCGTGGCGGCGATGATCGCGCCGACCGTGATGATGCCGCTGATCGCGTTGGAGCCGGACATCAGCGGCGTGTGCAGCGTGGAGGAGACCTTGGAGATGACCTCGTAGCCGGTGAAGGCCGCGAGGATGAACACGGTGAGCAGCGCGACGCCGTCCATGGCTCAGGCCTCCCCGTCGTCGGGCCGCCGGCAGGCGGCGAGGATCTCGTCGTCGGGGTCGAAGCCGCAGCCCGCGGCGTGCACGAGCAGGTTGACGACGTTGGCGGCGTACAGCCGGCTGGCCTGACCGGGCAGCCGGCTCGGGATGTCCTTCGCGCCGATCACCACCACGTCCTTGATCCGCACCTCCTCGCCGGGCACCGCGCCCTCCACGTTGCCGCCCTGCTCGGCGGCGAGATCCACGACCACCGCGCCGGCCGGCATCGCGGCCACCATCTCCGCGGTCACCAGGCGCGGCGCGGGCCGGCCCGGCACCGCCGCCGTGGTGATCAGCACGTCGGCGGCGGCCACGTGCGGGGCGAGCAGCTCGAGCTGGAGGCGGGACCGCTCCTCCGACATCTCCCGGGCGTAGCCGCCGGTGCCCTCCAGCGCGGGCAGGTCAAGCTCGACGAAGTCGGCCCCGAGGCTGCGCACCTCCTCCGCGGCCGCGGCGCGGACGTCGTACGCGGCCACGCGCGCGCCTAGCCGCCGTGTGGTGGCCACGGCCTGCAGCCCGGCCACCCCTGCGCCGAGGATCAGGACCCGCGCGGGCGGGACCGTACCGGCCGCCGTCATCGCCAGCGGGAAGAACCGCGGCAGCCGTTCCGCCGCGATCAGAGCGACCTGGTAGCCGCTGATCAGCGCCTGTGAGGAGAGGGCGTCCATGCTCTGGGCCCGGGAGATTCGGGGGATCCGGTCCATCGCCAGGAACGTGCGCCCGCCGGTGTCCACGTCGCCGCCGTAGGCGATGACCGTGCCGTCGTCGGCGAGCCGGCCGATCAGCTCCGGCTCCGGCGCGCGCACGGCCAGCAGCACGTCCGCGGCGTCCGCCGCGTCCTCGGCGACCTGCGCTCCGGCCTGCAGGTAGTCCTCGTCGGTGAAGCCGGCCGGCGCGCCCGCGCCGGGCTGGACGTGCACGGTCAGGTCCGCCTCCCCGAGGCGGGCGACAAGGTCGGGGACGAGCGCGACCCGCCGCTCTCCGGCCACCGTCTCGCGCGCGACGGCGGCCTTCACGTCACCCTCCGGTGCATACTCCTCCGCATCCCGGCCGTGTACGGCGCTGGACGGAGCTCGTCGTGTGCGTATGTTCGCCTGCTCATGGGTGCCTCCCATGGGGTCGGTGGCCGGCCCCCGGGGGGACCGGCCTTGGGGCACTGTGCGCAATCTTGAACAGATCCCCGCGGGTTTGAACACCCCGGAAGGGTCACGGACTCGGATTCGGATCCGCCCGTGCCTTGCCGTGACTCTGCCGTGCGCCTGTTGCGACCTGGTGTTTTAGGGGTTCCTTCCCCATCGCCCCGGTGGGGTCACGGGTACGGCAGCAGCCCGCGCACGCTCTCCCAGTCGCCGTCGAGGACCCGTACCGGCTGCTCGCCCACGCCCATGTCCTTGAAGCCGCTGGAGGTCGCCACGCACACCACCGGGCCGTCGAACTCCTCGCCGGTCTTCCGCAGCCCGGCGAGCCCGGCCGCCCCGGACAGCTCCTGCCACAGCCCGCGTCGCCGAGCTCGCGCTGCGCGGCCGCCATCTCCTCGTCGGTCAGCGGCACCGCCCGGCCGCCGCTCTCCCGCACCGCCCGTACGCCGCGGTGGCCGCCCACGGTGACGGCGATCCCGTACGCGCGGGTGGCCTCGTACGGCACGATCGCCGCGGGCAGGCCGCGCTCCAGGGCGTGGTGGAGTGGGGCGCCCACGGCGGGCTCGCAGGCGATCATCCGCGGGGCGGTTCTCGTGATACCCAGGTCCCGCAGTTCGCGGAAGCCCTTCCAGACGCCGTACAGCAGCTCGCCGTACCCGGTGGGGACGGACACGGCGGCGGGCGCCTCGCCGAGCTGCGCGTACAGCTCATAGGCGATGGTCTTGTAGCCCTCGGCCCGTACGGGTGGCCGGTGTGCGTGACGGTCAGGTTGCTCACCGGGTGGAAGTCCAGCTCGTCGACGATCCGGCGCATCAGCGGCCAGCGCGCGGCGGCCGGGACGGTCAGCACGGTGGCGCCGAAGGCCCGGACGAAGCTCCGCACGGCCGGTGGGGACTCCGCCGAGGCCAGCACCACGCAGGGCAGACCGGCCCGGGCTGAGAACGCGGCGGCCGCGGCGGCGTGGTTGCCGGAGGAGGCCACCACCACGCCCGGCGCGCCGACGGTCAGCGCGGCGGACACGGTGACCCGGTTGAGCCGGTCCTTGTGGCTCCAGGTCGGGTTACGGGACTCGTCCTTGATCAGGACACCGCCGCCCAGGTCCAGTGGGAAGCGGCGCGCCGGGTCGCCGAGCGAACGCTGCGCGGTGGCCAGGCTCTCGTCTGCGATCACGGGACCGACCGTACAATCGGCCCGTACCGCCTCGGAGGGAGCCTGGTTGACCGCGTCCGCGCCGCCGTCCGTCGTCTCCGCGCTGCGCGCCGCGGGATGCGTGTTCGCCGAGGAGGAGGCGGAGTTGATCACGCGGGCGGCCGGGTCGGCCGCGGAGCGGGACGCGATGGTGGCCCGCCGTGCCGCCGGCGAACCGCTGGAGTACGTCGTCGGCTGGGCGGAGTTCCGCGGGCTGCGGGTGGCCGTGCGGCCGGGGGTGTTCGTGCCGCGGCGGCGTACGGAGTTCCTGGTGGAGCGGGCCGTCGCGCTCGCGCCGCCGCGTCCGGTGGTGCTCGACCTGTGCTGCGGGGCGGGTGCGCTCGGGCTCGCCATCGCCACCGCGCTGGACGGGGTGAAGCTGCACGCCGCCGAGCTCGACCCGGTGGCCGTGGAGTGCGCGCGGCGGAACATCGGCGCGCTCGGGCGGGTGTATCAGGGGGATCTGTTCGCGCCGCTGCCCGGCGGGCTGCGCGGGCGGGTCGACGTGCTGGTGGCGAACGTCCCGTACGTACCGGCGGGCGAGATCGCGCTGCTCCCGGCCGAGGCGCGTGACCACGAGGCGCGCGCGGCGCTGGACGGCGGCGCGGACGGCCTGGACGTGCTCCGGCGGGTCGCCGCCGAGGCCCCGTACTGGCTCGCCCCCGGTGGCTCGCTGCTCATCGAGACCTCGGAACGGCAGCTCCCCGCGGCGCTGGGGGCCTTGCGCACCGCGGGTCTCATCGCCGAACCGGCCCACGATCCCGACCGCTCCGCCACGATCCTCATCGCCACCCGGCCCTCCTGCGGAGCGTGACGTTATGGCCCTGGACACGCCGCTGAACCTGGCCGTCACAGGTCCGGACCACGAGACCGCCGAGGACGCGGCGGCCCGGCTGCGCACGCTCGCCGCCGGCGCGCCGGTGACGGTGATCTCGACGGCGACACCGGATCCGGGTGCGTTTCACCTGGTGATCGCCGTCAGCCTGGACGACGCGGACGGCGACGCGGCCGACGTACGGGTGGCCGGCGAGGCCGCCCTGGACGAGCTGTGGCGAGGGCGTCTCGAACCGTTCGCGGCCAACCTCGCGCGGCGCGGGCGCGCCCCGCGACGGCAACAGGCGGTGCTCGCCGGTCCCGACCCCACCTGGCCGGCGCAGGTGCGGCGGCTGATGGTCCGGGTGGCGCGCGCGGCCGGCCCGCGGGCGCACCGGATCGATCACATCGGCTCCACGTCGGTGCCCGGACTGCCCGCCAAGGACATCATCGACCTGCAGGTGGTCGTGGACGACCTGGACACCGCGGTGGCGGCCGCCGCGGACGCGCGACATGCCGGGTTCGTACACGTCGTGGGGCCCTTCTACGGCATCGACCGGCACGGCGCACACCACGACGAGCAGGTCGCCGTGGACGCCGACCCCGGCCGCCCGGTCAACGTCCACTTCCACCCGGTGGCCTCGCCCATCTGGCGGGAGCTGTTGCTGCTCCGCGACTGGCTGCGCGCCGAAGCGCGGAACCGTGAGGAGTACGCCGCGGTCAAGCGCGGCCTCGCCGCCCGGCCCGGGCACGACGTCAACGACTACAGCGTGGACAAGATGCCGTGGATCGCGGACGCGCTGAGCCGCGCGGAGGCCTGGGCCCGTACGGGCTGAGGCCGCACCTCCGGCTGCCGGGGCACTTGGGCGCCGGAGAATGTCGTACCCGGCTGGTGTCATGAGGGCA
>WHSL01000280.1 GCA_009380095.1 Streptosporangiales bacterium
GGCCGTGGTGCTCGAGGTGATGGACGACGGGGTGGGGTTCGACGTGGATCTCGCCGCGCGCCGCGGGCTCGGGCTCACCTCGATGCGGGAACGGGCCCGCGCGATCGGCGCCGACCTGGAGATCGTCAGCGCGCCCGGCCTGGGCACCACCGTCCGGCTGAACCTGCCTGCGCGATGATGGCGGGCGTGGCGGACGACATCGGCGTGCTGATCGTGGACGACCATCCGGTGGTGCGCGAGGGCCTGCGCACGTTCCTGGCCGTACAGCCGGGGCTGCGGGTGGCCGGTGAGGCGGGCGACGGCGAGGAGGCCGTACGGCGGGCCGCCGAGCTCGGGCCGGACGTGATCCTGCTCGACCTGAAGCTGCCGGACACGTACGGGATCAGCGTGCTGCGGCGGCTCCGCGAGGACCGGCCGGAGGTGCGCGTCCTCGTCCTCACCAGCCTCGACGAGCGCGCACATGTGCTCGCCGCGGCGCGCGCGGGGGCGGCCGGGTTCCTCTACAAGGACGTGGCACCCGCGGCGCTCGCCCAGGCCGTACGGTCCGTGCACGCCGGTCACGTGGTGTTCGCCCCGGAGGCGGCGGAGACGTTGCTGCGGGCCGCGCCCGAGCCGGAGCTCGACCGCGGCTCCGCCACGTTGACCGCGCGGGAGCGGCAGGTGCTCGGGGAGATCGCGCGCGGGCGGTCCAACCGGCAGATCGCGCGGACCCTCGCGGTCTCGGAGAAGACCGTGAAGACGCACGTCTCCAGCATCCTGATGAAGCTGGGTCTGCAGGACCGTACCCAGGCCGCCCTCTACGCCGTCCGGCACGGCCTCATCGACCCGGCGTGACCGCCCGCGCTCACGCCGAACCCCGGACGCGGTCGAGGTAGCCGACCAGGCCGATCAGCCGTGCCACCACTTGCCGTGCCCGCGCGGCCGCTTGCGCTTGACGTCGATGCCGCCGAAGAACACCACGCCGGTGAGCCGGATGACCGGCGCCTCGGCGTCGATGATCTGGTCGGTGCCGGCGAGGTCGGTGCCGCCGAAGATGGCGGTGGTGGAGTTGTGCACCCGTACGCCGTCCGGCACGATCATGTCGACGCCGCCGAACATGCAGGTCACGTTGATGGTGACCTCGCGCCGGGCGAGCACCGCCTCGCGGAAGTCGAAGTCGGCGCCGCCGAAGATGGCGGTGACGTTCGTGTGCGGCTCGACGAGCCAGCGGCCCGTACGGGTGGCGCCGCCGAAGATGGCGACGACGTGCTCGCCGCCCCGGACGGGCATCGACACGGCGTCCACCTCGACGCCCGGAGCCGGGTTCGCCGCCGAGGCGGCCCTGGCCGGCAGGTCGGATGTGATGGGCACGAGTTCGCCGAGCGTCTTCGCCGCGTAGACGGCGTCCAGCCGCTCCGCGTGCTCCTCGGGGGTGATCCGGCCCTCGGCGAGCGCCTCGCGCAGGACGTCGGAGACGCGGTCACGGTCCGCGTCGGACGCGCGTACGTGGTCGGGCTGGGCGGCAGGTTGTTCCACGCCTCGAAGATAACCGGGGCAAGCCGGACACGTCTCGTCTCCGAAGCCGATCCAGGGGCGATGTCGGGGACGATTCAGGGTCGTCCCCGAGTCTCTGAGCGGGCCCGCCTCCGTCGTCCCCGGATTCGCTCAGCGGGCCGCCTCCGTCGTCCATAGGTCGCTCAGCGGGCGCGCTCGAAGACGCTGTTGCAGGCGGCGACCTGCGCCCGCCGTACGGCACGGTCGAGGTCGCGCAGCGCCTCCCGCCGGTCGGCCATCTGGTCCGAGCTGATCCCGCGCGCCTCGTCCTCCAGCGCCAGCGCGACCACCACGGACAGCCGCCCGGCCAGCGTGGCCACCCGGTGCGCCCGCGCGGGGTACCCCGGGGCGAGGCCGCCGGTCGGCGCGTGCCGGTGCTCCTCCCTGAGCGCGGTGAGCGCCTCGGCGATCTCGGGGCTCCACGTGGTGGCGTCGTCGAGGCTCATCAGCGTGGAGGTGGCGGCCCGGATCGCGATTGACAGCCCGTGCTCGGCCTCGGCCAGCGGCGGCACGTCCGGGCGGCCGTTCGCCGCCTCGTAAGCGTCCCAGCGCACGCCCACGTACGAGCTGCCGCGCCGGTCCTCCGCGGGCACCAGGCCGAGCCGCCGGTGGTCGCCGATCGAGCCGATCACGGCCTGCCCGGCGTCCAGCGCGGCGGCGTTGAAGTCCGGCGGGCCGCACAGCCCGAGCAGGTCGCCGGGCACGGGAAGGGCCAGCCGCAGTCCGGACAGACCGTCCGGGCGCAGCTCGCCGAGCGCCCGGCGCAGCGGGAGCTCACCGGGGTCGCCGGGCAGGCCGACCACGACGTGCGGGCCGGTCCGCTCTATCGCGTCGGCCGCCTCGTCGAGGCCGACGTGTCCGGTGAGCCAGGCATTGCCCCATGCGGCGAGCGACGCCGAGGGCGGTACGCGCAACACCGAATCACCATAAGGCGCTCCGCCACCCGAAAGGGAGCTACTGCGCGTCGCCCAGGCGTCGCTCGCTACGCTCCCCTTGGATGGCGCAGCACCTAACGTTTCGGTGCCGTAGGTTCGTGGCGAGCACTTGCTCGTGGCAAGCGCCCGCGATGGGAAGGCGGAAACACGGCGATGGGCGGCGAGGTACTACGTCTGCACGGCGTGGGGGTGCGGCGCGATGGCGCCATGCTGCTGCGCGACGTGGCCTGGAGCGTCGAGGAGGACGAGCGCTGGGTCGTGATCGGGCCGAACGGGGCGGGCAAGACCACCCTGCTGCAGATCGTGGCCGCGCTCATGTTCCCCTCCGAGGGCACGGTGGAGCTGCTCGGCGAGCGGCTCGGCGCCGTCGACGTACGGGAGCTGCGCACCCGGATCGGCCTGACCAGCTCGGCGGTCGCGGAGAACATGCCGGGCGAGGAGAAGGTGATAGACCTCGTCCTCACGGCCTCGTACGCGATCGTCGGCCGGTGGAAGGAGGAGTACGACTCCACCGACGTGACCCGCGCCGTCGACCTGCTCGACCAGTTGGGCTGCGCCCGGCTGATCCGGCGGCGGTTCGCCACCCTGTCCGAGGGCGAGCGCAAACGCGTACAGATCGCCCGGGCGCTGATGCCGGACCCGGAGATGCTGCTGCTCGACGAGCCCACCGCCGGGCTGGACATGGGCGGCCGCGAGGACCTGATCGACCGGCTCGGGGCGCTCGCCGCCAGCCCCACCGCGCCCACCCTGATCATGGTCACCCACCACGTGGAGGAGATCCCGGACGGGTTCACCCACGTGCTGATGCTGAACGGCGGCCGGGTGATCGCCGCCGGGCCCGTCGCCGAGACGCTCACCGACGAGGCACTGTCCGCCACCTTCGGGCTGCCGCTCACGGTGGGCCGGTACGACGGCCGGTGGGTGGCGCGCGCCGTCCGCGGCTGAGCCGGCGGGGTAACGGTTTTCGGGCCGGGCGGGACATCGGCGGGGGGCTTAGGATCGCGCGCGTGGAGGCCGTCCACTTCCGCCGAGGTACCGGAGTCCCGAACCGATGACAGCTTCGATCATCGGCACGCTGGTGCTGATCGCCGCCCTGGCTGCCGTCTTCTACAAGAGCGTGCGGATCGTGCCCCAGGCCACGGCCGACATCGTCGAGCGCTTCGGCCGCTACCACCGCACGCTCGGCGCGGGCTTCAACATCGTGATCCCGTTCATCGACGCGGTACGCACCCGCATCGAGCTGCGCGAGATGATCGTCGGCTTCCCGCCGCAGTCCGTGATGACCAAGGAGAACCTGGCGGTCAGCGTGGACATGGTGGTGTCGTACCAGGTGGTGGACGCGGAGGCGGCCACGTACAAGGTCACCGGCTTCGTCGCCGCGGTGGAGCAGCGGCTCGTGGGCGCGCTGCGCGGCGTCATCGCGGGGATGGACTTCGACACGGTGCTCGGCTCCCGCGAGCGGATCGAGCGCGAACTGCTGAAGGCGCTGGGCGAGGCGACCCGGCCCTGGGGCATCGAGGTCGGCAGGGTGGAGCTGAAGTCGGTCGACCCGCCGGCCGCGATCCGGGACGCGCTGGACCGGCGGTTGCTGGCCGAGCGCGACCGGCGGGCCGCGGTCGCCGCCGCCGAGTCGAAGAAGCAGGCGGCCGTCCTGACCGCCGAAGGGGAGAAGCAGGCGGCGGTGCTGCGGGCGCGTGGCGAGGCCGAGGCGATGGTGCTGCGCGCCAAGGCCGAGGCGGAGGCGCGGGCCGTACGGGCCCAGGGGGAGGCGGACGCGATCGCGCTGCTCTCCAAGGCCGTCCACGACGGCGATCCGGACCCGCGGCTGCTCGCGTACGAATACCTGCGGACGCTGCCGCGGATCGCCGAGGGCGACGCCAACAAGGTGTGGATCGTGCCCAGCGAGCTCGGGAAGACGCTCGAGGGGCTCGAGGCGTACTTCGCGGACCGGGCGCCGGAGCAGGAGGGCCCGGACGGCTGAGGCCGCCCGATTCGCATTCGAACATGTGTGCGATTCTCGCCTCCCAAGTGGGATAATCAGGGGGAGGAGGTCGTGTGAGATGAAGGGTGACCGAGTCGAGATAATGATCGATGCCGGCGGCGTGACGCGCACCTATGAGGTGATCGCGTCGAAGGCCGGGCGCCGTGTCGAGGTGAGCACCCGGCGCGGGGTCGTGGAGGTCAGCGAGGTCACACGGAGCGGCGGGGTCGTCCGCACGGCCCGCTTCATGTCCAGCCGGGTCCTGGCCCTGGTGGAGCACCCCGCCGACGGCGAGCCGGAGAAGCCCGCGCAACGCGGAGCGGTTTCGCCGTAGCCCCGCGGTAGTGCCCGCGCGACCCCCTGTCTCCCGCCCAGGGGGTCGGTCAGCGGGCTCGGTCAGCGGGCTCGGACTTGGACGATGCCGCGGCGCATGCGGGTCTCGAAGTGCGGCGCCGGAGCCGTGGCGGGGCCGTGCACCACGGAGCCGTCCGTGAGGCGGAACTCGCTGCCGTGCCAGGGGCAGGTCACCTGGGGCAGGCCGTCGTCCCCGCTGATCCGGCCCTGGTGCAGCGGCCCGCCCAGGTGCGGGCAGGAGTCCGCGAGCGCGTACACCCGCGTGGACTGGCGGAGCACCACGACGTTGATGTAGCCGAGTCGGCGCCGTACGGCCACGCCGTCCGGCAGGTCCGTGAGCGTGCAGAGATCGTGCCAGCCCAGCGGCACGAGATGGGTGATCGACTCGGCGTGGTTGGCGCCGGCCGCGCGGCGGAACGCCAGGTGGCCGCCCAGGTACGCGCCCGTCGCCACGACCCCGAGACCCAGGTAGCCGAGCGCGCGGCCGGTGCCGCGGTGGCCGGCCAGGCGGGCGCCGAGCGAGGCGGAGTAGAGCAGCGAGGCGCCCGCGCCGGCGGCGGCGTGCACCAGGCCGAGCCGCTGCTGTCCGCGGTGCAGCGAGGCCCAGTCGGCCCAGCCGGTGAGCACGGTGGGGACCGTACCGGCGAGGCCGGCGGCGACCAGCAGCCGCGACGCGCGGTCGTTGTTCGGGGTCATGTCCAGCAGTGCCACCGAGATCCAGCAGCCCAGCGGGACGTCGGTGAGCGCGGGATGCGCCGGGTGGCCGAGGAAGACGCCGTGTAAGGCGTCCTTCACCGGGCCGGGAGGCAGCAGCCGCCGGATGCGGCGGGAGATGCGGTACGCGGGACGGTCGAGCGCGCGCGCCTGCTCGAGCCGGTCCGCCGCGGCCACGGGCCGGGGCAGCCGGGAGCGGCGGACACGATCGCTGAGGCGGAGCCGGGCGGAAGGCACACCCGCCCCATACCCGATCGTGGGCCGCGACTCTCGCGCTTGCCCATCCCGTTATCGCGGCAAACCGGCCGGTGGCGGCCGGAACTCGTCACGTCGTGCACCTCCACGGGCGCGCCCGGCTCACTTAGGGTGAAGTGGAATCGGACGACGAATGCGCCGATATAGGGGGCGGGCGGCGGGGGATGCGACGCACAACGGACATTTCGGCGGGCGAAATAGATCCATCACGCGGTGACGAGGGCGCGGCCATCGAGGGGGACTTCCCGGGCTGGGGGGTGTGGCGCAGCGACACCGGGCGCTGGTGGGCCTACCGCACGCAGGCGGATCCGCTCACCATCGGCCAAATGCGGGCCGGCTGCCGCCTCATCGTCCAGGCCGAGACCCCCGCCGGACTCCGCACCGCCATCCGCACCGAACAAGCCGCCGCCGAAGCCGCCCAAGACTGACCCC
>WHSL01000318.1 GCA_009380095.1 Streptosporangiales bacterium
ACCTGTTCGTCCGCTCCTCGGGCGAGCAGCGCACGTCCAACTTCCTGCTCTGGCAGGCCGCGTACGCGGAGTTCGTGTTCCTCGACACGCTCTGGCCGGACTTCGACCGGCGGCACTTCTGGCACGCCTGCGAGATCTACGCCTCCCGCGACCGCCGCTACGGGGGCGCCCCGCCCAACCCCGTCCCCGCCAACTGACCAAGATCCTCAATTTGTTGATCTTTGGGGGTCATGGCTTGGAGCAGTCGGCGCAGGTGCCGAAGACCTCGACGGTGTGCGTGACGTCGCGGAAGCCGTGCTCGGCGGCCACCCGGTCGGCCCAGCGCTCGACGGCGGGGCCCTCCACCTCGACGGTGCGGCCGCAGTGCCGGCACACCAGGTGGTGGTGGTGCTCCTCGGTGCGGCAGGCGCGGTAGACGGCCTCGCCGTCGTCGTTGCGCAGGACGTCGACCTCGCCCTTCTCGCACATCGTCTGCAGCGCCCGGTAGACGGTGGTCAGGCCGATCTTGGCGCCGGTGGCCCGCAGGTCGGCGTAGATGTCCTGAGCGCTGCGGAAGCCCTCGCTGTCCGTCAGCGCGCTGCGTACGGTGTCACGGCGGGTGCTCATGTAACCATTGTCTCCGGCTGCTGTTGTGGTACGGGGGCCTGTGCCGCGGCCCGGGCCCGGAGTCGGCGCACCAGGCCACCGGCCGCCACACAAACGATAAAGGTGCCGAGGGCGATCAGGACGATCGCCGCCCCGGGCGCCACGTCCGCGTAGAACGAGGTGCCGAGACCGGCCACCGCCGAGCCCACGCCGAGCACCATGGCGATCAGCATGGTCGCGGTGAAACCCCGGCTGAGCTGCTGCGCCGCCGCCACCGGCACCACCATCAGGGCGCTGACCAGCAGCAGGCCGACCACCCGCATGGCGATCACCACGGTGAGCGCGGCGGTCACCGCGATCACCAGGCTGAGGAAGCGGACCGGCAGGCCGGACGCCCGCGCCATCTCCTCGTCCTGGCAGAGCACGAACAGCTCCCGCCCGAACACCGCCACCACGCCGAGCACCAGCGCGGCGAGGCCGCCGATCACGTACAGGTCGGCGACCGTGACGCTGCTGATCGAGCCGAACAGGTAGCCGAGCAGGGTGCCGCTGCTCCCGCCCGGGGCGAGCCCGATGAGCAGCACGCCGCCGGCGATCCCCCCGTAGAACAGCAGCGCCAGCGCCACGTCCCCGCCGGTACGGGCCCGGGCGCGGACGAACTCGATGGCCACCGCGCCGAGCGCAGCCACGATCACCGCGGTGATCAGCGGCGACGTGCCGGTGAGGAAGCCGAGCGCGACGCCGGTCAGCGCCACGTGCCCGATGCCGTCGCCCAGCAGCGCGAGCCGGCGCTGCACGATGAACGTGCCGACCGTGGGCGCGGCCAGCCCGACGAGGACCGAGGCGATCAGCGCGTACCGCATCAGGTCCAGGGCGAACAGTTCGGCGATCATCGTGCCTCCCGTGCCCCGGGCCAGCCGGCCAGGCTGGTCTCCGGCGTGACGACCTGCGGATGCTCGCAGACCGGTGCGGTCGCGACGACCGGCGGCGGGCCGTCGTGTACGACGCGCCCGTCGCTGAGCACCACCGAGCGGGTCACCACGCCGGCGAGCGGGCCGAGCTCGTGGGCCACCAGCACCACGGTCGCGCCGCGGGCGGCGACCTCGCCCAGCGTGGCGGCCAGGGCCTGCTGGTTCTCCGCGTCCACCCCGGCGGTCGGCTCGTCGAGCACCAGGGTGTCGGGCTCGCCGGCCAGCGCGCGGGCGATCAGCACCCGCTGCTGCTGCCCGCCGGACAGCTCCTGCACGGACTCGCCCGCACGGTCGGACAGCCCGACGGCGGCGAGCGCCTCGTTGACCGCCGCACGGTCCGCGGCGCTCGCGGGGCGCAGCCGGCGCCGCCGCGCCACCCGGCCGGAGGCCACGACCTCGCGCACGGTGGCGGGCACGCCGCCGCCGGCGGACAGCCGCTGCGGCACGTACCCGATGCGGGCCCAGTCGCGGAACCGGGTCGGCGGGGTGCCGTGCACGGTGACGCTCCCGCTGGTCAGCCGCACCAGCCCGAGCAGCGCTCGGACCAGCGTGGACTTGCCCGAGCCGTTCGGCCCGAGCACGGTGAGCACCTCGCCGGCGGGCACCCGCAGGTCCACGCCGCGCAGCACCGGCCGGCGGTCCAGCTCCACGTGACCGTCGATCATCTCGAACGCGGGAATGTCGTTCATCGGCCGTTCACCCGCCTCATCGGCACCCCAGCGCGGTGCGCAGGGTCTGCAGGTTGCGGCGCATCACCGACGGATAGGTGTCGGTGGAGCCCTCCTTGGTGCCCTCGACCGGATCGAGGACGGCCGTCTTCACCCCGACCTCGCGGGCCAGCACCTGGGCGACCTTCGGGGAGAGCAGCGTCTCCGTGAAGATCGTCGTCACCTTCTCCTTGCGGGCCAGGTCGGCGGCGCGGGCGAGCTGCGCGGGGGAGGGCTCGGCCTCGGCGTCCACCCCGCTGATGCTGATCTGCTTCAGGTCGTACCGGTCGGCGAGGTAGCCGAACGCCTGGTGGTTGGCGACCATGGTGCGGGAGTCGCAGGTCTTCAGCCCGGTACGGAACTCCTCGTCGAGCTTGGTCAGCTCCGCGGCGGCCGCCTTGGCGCGTTGCCGGTAGCCTGCCGCGCCCTCGGGGTCGACCTTGGCGAAGCGCTCGCCGAGCGCGGTCGCGACGGTGGCCATGCGGCTCGGGTCCAGCCACAGGTGCGGGTCGATGGTCTCCGCGCCGTGCCCCTGCTCCTCGCCGTGTTCGTGACCGTGCTCGTGACCGTGCTCCTCCTCGGCCTCGCCGGTCACGTGCAACGGCTCGATGAGCGTGGTCGCGTCGAGCGCCTTGGCGGTGGCGTCGCGGGAGGTGATGGTGTCGTCCACGGCGGGCTGCATGCCCTTGATGTAGACGACCAGGTCGGCGGAGCCGATCTCGACGGCCTGGCGCGGAGTCAGCTCCAGGTCGTGCGGCTCGACGCCGGGCTCGGTCAGCGTGGAGACCCCCAGCCGATCACCGCCGACCTGCCCGCTCAGCCAGCCGAGCGGGTAGATGGACGCCACGACCGTCTTGCCGGACGAGCCCTCGGCGGAGGCGCCCGCCGGCGAACCCGCCTGGCAGCCGGCCGCCGCGACGGCCAGCGCCGCGAGGGTGGCCGCGGCCGGTGCGAACGGGCTGCGGCGTCGGCGCGGTCTCTGACCTGGTCTCAGCCCGGAACGGTGGGCGCGTTGAAGCGCGGGGGTGGTCTCATGCACCCCCTAAGTGTGGCGAATATGAAAATGATTGTCAAAATCGGACGAGCTGCACCACCGCGAGCCCCAGCAGGGCCACCGTCGTGATGAGCCGGATCGCCCGCTTGCCCGGGGTGAGCGAGGGCCAGGAGAGGTAGCCGAGCCAGCCCAGGAACGCCGCGACGAGGGTGAGCGCGAGCGCCCCCACCGGCCCGCGGGCCGCCAGCCCCGCCAGCATCAGCGCGGCGAGCAGCACCGGCATGACCCAGCGGGGCATCTGGTGCAGGTAGAGCAGCGGCGTCGCGCTGCGCCGCTCGACCGCGGCGCGGGCGCCGGTGGCGCCGGCGGTGAAGAAGGCCTCGCCCTGCGGCAGCGGGCGGGCGGGGCGGCGGGTGGCGGTCCGCCCGGGTTGCGAGCGCGCGGCCGGTCGCCGCGTCTGCCTTTTCTTCGGACTCACGTTCTCCTGCTCCCGCGGCGGTGCTTGTCAAGTCGGTGTACCGGCCATGGTCGCATCTTCGGACGGCGGCCGGGCCGCAGGTAAAAACGTCCTCCCCGGGGCGGCCGGTTCCCGTAAAGGCGCGGTGTCGCTGCGGCGGACGCGCCGCCATGGCCACTGACCATCGGATCGCAGTGGAACGCGCTTCAAGGGTGTTCGGGGGAAACGAGGTGAGGGTGAGCGATGCGCCGATCCGCCGTTTACGCGTCCGTCGCCGGGGTGCTGTCCTGCTCCGTCGCCTTCGGGGCGTACATCGCGCTGTCCGGGCCTGAGGTCACCGGCGACCCGGAGATCGCGGGGATGGACCCGGTGCAGCGTCCTTCGGTGGACGATCCGCGTGCCGAGTCGGCGCCCGACGAGGGTGGCATGGACCGCGTACGCGAGCTGCGGGAGCGGCGGGAGATGCGTGCCGCGATGCCGCTGCCCACGAGCACGCCCACGCCGGCGCCCGTGGTGGCGGCGCCGGCTCCACCCGCGCCGCCCGCCGCGGCCGCGCCGGAGCCCACCGAGCCGCCGCGCCGGGACCAGGTCGCGCCCGGCCCGCCGCCCGCCGACGACGAGCCGCGGCCAGTGCGGATGCGCACCATCACCTATCAGGGCGCCCGCTTCCGGGTGCCGGCGCACTGGCCGGTGTACCGGCTGGACGAGGACCCGGAGCGCTGCGTCAGGTTCGACGAGCACGCCGTCTACCTGGGCGTTCCGGCGGAGGACCAGCAGTGCCCGGTCGGTGCGGTGGGGCGGACCGAGGCGTTGCACGTGCGGCCGTACGACGCCGAGCAGTACAACGAGGCGCCCGTACGGGACCGGTTGCGTACCGGCCGCGACGCGCGGGTGCCGGACACCGTGGCGCGCGAGGTGCACGCGCGCGGCGCGGGCCTGCTCTTCTTCGCCACCTTCGACACGAACCGCGCCCTGATCGAGCGCATCCTGCGCAGCGTCCGCCCCATCGACCGCCCGGCCACACCCGAGCCCACGCCCACACCAACACCAACGCTCTCGCCGGCTCTGTCACCCACGCCGACGATCTCACCGACCCCGCCGTCCACCACCACGCCGACCACACCGCCGCGGACCACGCCGACCGCCACCCCATCGCCGACACCGAC
>WHSL01000270.1 GCA_009380095.1 Streptosporangiales bacterium
GACGCGCGCTCCGGGGACGCGCGCTCCGGGGACGCCGAGGCCGGCGAGCCGTCCGGCTGGCCCGTTGCGGCGGTGCCCGCGCTGGTGCCGTTGCTGGACCACGGGCACCTGGCGATCCGCGGCGGCTCGGCGGAACAGACCGACGCCCTCGTCGCCGGCCTGCTACTCCGCCTCGTCGCGTCGTACCAGCCCGGCTCCATCAAGATCAGCCTGTACGACCCCCGCCGCCTCGGCTCCGGCCTCGGCGGCCTGCTCGCGCTGGCCCGCCCCGGCCTGCTCACCACGTACGCCCCGCACGACATCGAGTCCCTGCTGCAGTCACTGACCGGGGAGATCCGGCGCATTCAGGAGGAGGTGCTGGGCGGCCGGCACGCCTCGCTGGCGGCGCTCGCCGCCGCGGCCGGGCGCCGTACGGAGCCGTGGCGCGTCGTCGTCGTCCAGGCCCCCGCCCGCGGCCTCCCCGAGGACGCACTGGCCCGGCTGCACGGCGTGATGCATGCCGGCCCCGCCTGCGGCATCCACGTGATCTGCTGCGACCTGCCGCTTCCGGAGTCCGGCCGGGTGGAGACCGTACGGCTGCATCCGGACGGCCTCGCCGAGAGCTCGTTCTCCGCTCCCGTGCTGGTCCGCCCCGACCCGGCGCCGCCCGCGGACCTGGTCCGCGCGGTGTGCGAGCGGATAGTGGCGGGTGCCGGGGCCGGGCGCGCCCCCATGCGGCTCGCCGACCTCATCCCCGAGGAGCCGTGGCAGCGTTCCTCGGGGGCGGGGGTGACCGCGCCGATCGGGGACGATCCGGAGGCGCCCGAGCCGGACCTGGTGGAGGTGGCGCTCGGCGACGACCCGCCGCACGCCCTGATCGGCGGTCCCTCCGGGTCTGGGAAGACGAACTTCCTGTACACCCTGCTGGCCACCCTCGGCGCCCGCTACTCCCCCGACGAGCTGGAGTTCTACCTGCTCGACTTCAAGGAGGGCGTGTCGTTCGCGCGGCTGGCGCGCGGCCGGCGGGACCCCACCTGGCTGCCGCACGCCCGGCTGATCGGCGTGAACGTCAACGACGACCGCGAGTTCGGGCTGGCGCTGCTCCGCTACCTCGCCGCCGAGCTGCGCCGCCGCGCCGAGGCCGCGAAGGAGCACGAGGTCACCAAGCTCGAGGAGCTGCGCGCGCAGGACCCGGACGGCCGCTGGCCGCGCATCGTCGCGGTGATCGACGAGTTCCAGGTGCTGCTCGGCCGGCGGGACGCGATCACCGAGGAGGCGGTCGGGCTGCTGGAGGACCTGGCCCGCCGCGGCCGGTCGCAGGGCCTGCACCTCGTGCTGTCCAGCCAGGACGTCAGCGGCATCGAGGCGCTCTGGGGCCGTTCGTCCATGCTCGCCCAGTTCACGCTGCGGATCGCGCTGCCCAAGGCGCGCCGGGTGCTGGCCGAGGAGAACCGCGCCGCGGAACGGATCCCGCGGTTCTGCGCGGTGGTCAACCCGGACTCCGGGCTGGCCATGGCGAACCGGGTCGTACGCCTCCCGGACGCCAGCTCCGGCGGCACGTACGACGCCGTCCAGCGGACGCTGTGGGAGCGCCGCCCGCGCCACCTCCCAGAGCCCCGGCTGTTCGACGGCGGCGTGGTGCCCGCGCTCGCCGACAGCCCGGACTTCCGCACCCTGGCCCCGGCCGACGGCACGCGCGACGCCCTCGTAGGCCAGGTCATCGACCTGGAGGGGAGCGCCGCCCGGGTGGCGTTCTCCCGTTCGCCGGGACGGAACCTGGCGGTGATCGGAACCCGTACCGGCGAGGCCTGCGACGTGCTGGTGGCGGCCACCCTCTCGCTGGCGCGGCAGCACGAGCCGGGCACCGCCACGTTCACCGTGGTCTGCCTCGACGACGACGCCTACGCCACCGCGTCCACGCTCACCGAACGGCTGGAGTCCGCCGGCCATCCGGTACGGCTCCGCCTCCTGCAGGATCTGCCGGAGGTGCTGGCCAAGGCGGCCGCCGAGGTCGACACGGCACTGAGCGCGCCGACCGGCCCGGGCGTCGCGGGGGCCCGCGCCCACTACCTCACGATCTTCGCGGTGGACGCGGCCGGCCCCTCGCTCGCCGAGCGCGACCCGGCCACCCGGACCACCGGGCTGGACGTGCTGCGCAAGGTGGTGGCCCGCGGGCCGGAGACCCGTACGCACATGCTCGGCTGGTGGCGCACGGTCGGGCGGCTCAAGGACGACCTCGGCGGGCTGGGCAGCCGGCTCGACGACGTGGGCGCGTGGCTGGCGCTGGACGTACAGGGGCAGGAGTTGTCGCCGCTGCCCGGCGGACAGCTCCTGACCTGGGCGCCGCGCAGCCGGCGCGCGCTGTTCTTCGACCGCACGCGGCACGACCGGCCGCGGCCGGTGATCCCGTTCCGAGACGCCACGGAGGCCCGGTGACCGAGCCCGTTCCCGGAGGTGTCGTACGCCCGGAGCTGAGCGAGGCGGCGGACGACGCGGGGGTGGCGTACGCCGCGTACCGGGGCGTCGGCACCGAGCTGGAGACGCTGCTGGAATGGCGCCGGACCGGCGCGGCCGAGCTGGCCGAGGCGCGGGAGACGCTGCGCGCGCGGCGGGCGGAGGCGGCCGAGGCCGAGGAGGAGCTGGACGGGCTCGCCGACCGCGCCACCGCCGTGTGGGAGCACCTCGTCGGCGCGGTCGGCAACGCGGCCGGCGCCTTTCCCTGCCCCGCGGACGAGGTGCACCCGGACGCCGACCCGCACGTTCACCTCACCCGGGCGCGTGGGCTGGCCACCGCCGAGATCCGGTTCCCGGTGGCTCGGTACGGCGTCCGGCCCGCCGTCTACGGCCTGGCCGGCGGGGCCGCGCTGTTCGGCGCCGCCACCTGGGTGGCGGCGTACGTCAAGGGGCTCAGCGAGGGGCTCGTCGGCATCGCCGGCATGATCGTGCTGATGGCCGCCGTGGCCGGGGCGCCCGCCGCCGGATACGCGGCGGCCTGGGCGGGGCTCACGCTGGAACGGGCGCCGCGCCGCGGCCTGCGCGCCCGAGTCGGTGCGGTGACCGGGCTCGCCGTGGGGCTGGGCTGGCTCGCCGCCACCCTGCTCTGAGCTCTGAGCCGGCACCGCCGGAGAAGGCAGGGACGCCGGCCCGGCCCGAGTCCGCACCCCTGTTTGCTACCTCGGGCGGGCCGGCGCCCACGCATCGAGGGCCCCATCCCCGGCGATGCCCGGGCGGGCCCTCACCCCCTGCGCACCCAGGGGGACACGCCAGGCATTCCCCGTAGACATGCCCAGCACGAAGAAGGTTGCCGGATCGCGCCACACGTTCACCACATGTCCGGACTCGGGGTCATATGGCGCTCCCCTACAGTGGACTCACTTGGCGTAAGCGAACGAACTCGGGGAGGTGCCCCCCGGTGCGGCTGGGCGTGCTCGGTCCGCTGACGGTCTCGGGTGACGACGGCACGCCGCTGCACGTCGGCGGCGTCAAGCGGCGTGCCCTCCTGGCGGCGCTGGCGCTCTCGCCCAACCAGACCGTGCCGGTGGACCGGCTCACCGCCGTGCTGTGGGGCGACGAGCCGCCGCAGTCGTACGTGTCCAACCTGCAGACGTACGTCTCCGGCGTGCGCCGGGTGCTGGCCCGGGCGGACGCGGCGGCCGACGGGCGGATCACCCACGACACGGTCGGCTACCGGCTCACCGTCGGCGACGCCGAGCTCGACCTGCTGCTGTTCCGCAGCCGGCTCCGGCACGGCCGCGAGGCGCCGGCCGGAGGCGACGCCGCGGCGGCCGCGGAGGCGCTCGGCGAGGCGCTGGCGCTGTGGCGGGGCGAGCCGCTCGCCGGCCTGGACCTCGCCGGTCTCACCGCCGAGACCGACGTGCTCACCGACGAGCTGGCCGGCGCCGCGGAGGACTGGGCCATCGCCGGGCTGGAGCTGGGCGACGGCGCCGCGCTGGCGCCACGGCTGCGCGCGCTCATCACCGCACACCCGCTGCGTGAGCGGCTGCGCGCGCTGCTGATCCGCGCGCTCGCGGCGGCCGGCCGGCAGGCGGAGGCGCTGGAGGTCTACCGCGAGGGGTGCGCGATCCTCGCCGAGGAGCTGGGTATCGAGCCGGGTGCGGAGCTGCGCGCGGCGCACGGCGAGGTGCTGCGCGGCGACGACGCCGCTCCCGCCGCCGAACGGCCCCCGGCCGCGGCACCTCCCGCGAACGGCCCGTTCCCGCTGCTCCAGCTGCCGTACGACATCCCGGACTTCACCGGCCGGGACCGTCACGTCCGGCAGGTCTGTCACGCGCTGACCCCGGACGGCACCACCGGCCTGCCGCTGGTCACCGTGTCCGGCTCGCCCGGCGTGGGCAAGACCGCGCTCGCCGTGCACGTCGCGCACCGGCTGCGCCCGGAGTTCCCGGACGGACAGCTCTTCGCGCACCTCGGCGGGGCGTCCCGGCCGCGCGACCCGGCGCAGATCCTCGCCGAGTGGCTGCGTGCGCTGGGCGTGGCCGGGCCCCGGATCCCCGACGACACCGCCGAACGGGCCGCGGCCTTCCGGTCCCGGCTGGCCGACCGGCGGGTGCTCGTGGTGCTCGACGACGCCGCCGAGGAGGCCCAGGTACGGCCCCTGCTGCCGGGCACCTCCGGCAGCGCGGTGCTGGTCACCGCGCGCAACCGGCTGGCCGGGCTGGCCGGTGGGCGCGTCGTCGCGCTCGAGCCGCTGAGCCAGCTCGAGTCGCGGGACGCCAACCTGCTGGACACCGTCGCCGGCCCCGGCGGGACCGAGTACCACCTGCACGACCTGCTCCGCGTCTACGCCCGCGAGGTCGCCGAGCTCGCCGCCGAACCGGCGGACACGGCCGCGTTCGACGCGCCGGCCGGGGTGACGCTGGCGCTGGCCGACGCGGTGGCGCGGCGCGAGCCGAAGTCGTACGGCACGCCGCCGGAGCCGGTGGACGAGCTGGTCACGCCGCCGGCCGACGAGCCGGCGCGGCCCGAGGCCGACCCGCCGGGCTGGCTCCCGGCACCGGCGGCACCTGACCGCGTACGTGCTGACCTGCTGCGAGATGGGCCGCTATAGGGAGGCGCTGGCCATCGCCCGGCGGATCGAGCCCGCGCTCTGCCGGGACAGCCGGTGCGACGACGTGGGGCGGATGTTCTCCACGATCGCCGCCACGCCCGCCGCGGCGGGCGATCCCGCCCCCGCCGCGCGGGCGCGGCTGGCGCACGCCGGGTTCGAGCTGATGCGCGGCAAGCTCGACGAGGCCGCCGGGGAGATGGAGGAGTGCATCGCCGAGATGGGGCGGATCGGCGAGAGGCGGTCGCTGCCGTACGCGCTGCGGATGCGCGGGTTCGTGCACGCGCAGCGCGGCGAGCACGAGCCGGCGCTGGCGTTGCAGCGGCGGGCGATCGCGGTGGCGCGCGAGGTCGGCGAGCCGGAGGCCGAGGCGCAGGCGCTGCGCGACACCGGGAGCGCACTGCGGGCCGCCGGGCGGCTGCGGCGCTCGCTCGCCGCGCTGGACGAGGCGCTGCTCGCCGCCCGCAGCCTCGGCGACCCTGTCTTCGAGGCGCACGCCCTGGACAGCCTGGTGCTCACGCAGATGGATCTGGGTGACCACGACTCCGCGGCCAAGACCTGTGACCGTGCGATCGAGCTGGTCCGGGCGAACGAGGACCCGTACGGGGTCGCGTACCTGTCGCTGCACCGGATCCGCATCTCACAGGCCCTCGGCGATCACGCGGAGGCGCTCGGCACGGGCCAGTGGGTCCTCGGCACGTTCGAGGACCTCGGCGACCGGCGCGGCGAGGCGCTGGCACTGCGGCACATGGCGACCAGCGACCTGGCGCTCGGCGACATCGCGCGGGGCCGGACCCGGCTGACCCGGGCGCTGGGGATCGCGGAGGAACTCGGTCTCATCCGGGTGGTGCGGGCCTGCCGAGAGCGGCTCGCCGACCTCGCCGGGGACTCGGAGCGTGCCGGGGTCGAGGAGCCCGCCGGCGACGAGGAGCCCGCCGGCGACGAGGAGCCCGCCGAGGACGAAGAGCCCGCCGAGGACGAAGAGCCCGCCGAGGCCGGCTGACGCTCGCCCGCGGGGCCCTGGGGCTACTTGTCCGGTTCGAAGGTGGAGGTGAAGATCGCGAGCCGCTGCTTCGCGGTCTCCCACTCGCTGGCCGGGGCGACGAGGAACAGCGCGTAGCCGTGCTCCTCGTCGGTCACCATGGCCCGGTTGATGGCGTGCATGGCGGTGCCGCCGCTGCGAAACGTGAACTCCCAGTCGGCGGCGGTGACGTACGGCCCGGGCAGCGGGCGGATGCCTATCAGCCTGTACGACCCGAACCGCCCGGCCGCGGACGCCTCCTGGTTCTTCCAGTCGGCCACCGCGTCGTCCTTGGGGCTGTCGGTCTGGTCGATCTGCAGGTAGCCGCCGTCGCGGGCGCGGAAGAACACCGAGTTCCCGCGCGTCTCCCGCTGCCAGTCGACCGGCACCTGCAGCGCGAAGCCGGATTCGTCCTTGTACTCGCGGTATCCGGCGTGCGGGCCGCCCTTGCCCTTCCCCTTGCCGTTCTCGCCGCCGCCCTTGCCCTTGCCCTTGCCCTTGTCACCACCGTCCTCGTCCCCGCCGTCCTCGGCCGGTGGGGAGGACGCGCCGGTGTCACGGGGGGTGGGCGAGGCGCTCACCACCGGAGTACCCGGCGGGTTGTCGCCGTCGCTGCTGAGGGCGAACGCCCCGATGACCAGCCCGGCCGCGACGACGGCCACGGCCCCGAACGCCACCGGCTTACGCCGCATCAACTCCCGAATCCGCTCCCCGGCCCCACTCCGACCGTCACCACCCCGGCCGACTCCCCAAACAGCCGTACCGCCCACGCCGCCCACGCCGCCC
>WHSL01000163.1 GCA_009380095.1 Streptosporangiales bacterium
GGCCGGGGTGGCGGTCTACCAGGGCCCGTAGGGGCCGCTGGCGCCGCCGCGGCCGCCGAGTTGGCGGACCTTCGGGCGGACGTCGACCATGTAGATGGCGGCGGCGATGAACGCGGCGATGGGCAGGAAGCCGATCGCGAACAGGAACTGCGCCGCGGCGGCCAGCCCGATCGCGTTGGAGACGCCCAGGATGATCAGCCACCACTGCTTGGTGAGCTTGCCCGCCGCGGGGAACGCGGGCGCGGGCCGCCGGACCGCGTCGACGAGAGCGACGACCTCGAAGACGAAGGCCGCGATCGCGAGCAGCCAGAAGAGACTCATGATGCCGGAGCCGATCAACGTGGTCACCGCTCCTCGGATGTGACGCACCGCGCGGGCGGGACCACGCGGCCTGAACGGTCACAGCGTATGTGCCAACACCGACAGCGCGGTAGCTCCGCCCACCGGCCACGGCAAACCCCGGCCGCGGGAACGCCGGCCCCGGGAACGCCGGCCCATCGGAAACGGCGGCCACGGCAAACCCCGGCCACGGCAAACCCCGGCCCCGAGAAACGCCGGCCCCGAGAAACGCCGGCCCCGAGAAACGCCGGCCCCGAGAAACGCCGGCCACGGCAAACCCCGGCCCCGAGAAACGCCGGCCCCGAGAAACGCCGGCCCCGAGAAACGCCGAGGGGCGCATCCCCCCGAGGATGCGCCCTTCGGTGCTGAGAACCGGGCGAACGGGTGATGCCGCCCGGCCTGGTCTCAGCGGCCGGCCTTGTCCGCGGTCTCCGCGGCGGCCTGACCGGCGGCCTTGGTGCTCTTCTTGGCGGACGTGCTCGCGGCCTTGGCCTGGCGCTTCGCGGTCTTGGCGCCCGCCTCGACCTCGGCGACCGGCGCCTGGGTGGCGTCGGCGGTACGGCCCACGGCGTCGCGGCCGCGCTCGGCCAGCCCGTCGTACAGCTCGGTGGCCTTGCCGCTCACCGTCGCCGCGTACTCCTTGGCGCGGGTCTGCAGGTCGTTCAGGTCGGTCTTCTGCTGCAGCCGGTTGATCCGCTCGGGGACCGTACGCAGCGTCGCGACCGCAAGGTCACTCACGCCGGCCGCGGCGTAGAAGGCCTTCGTGTCACGCAGCTTCTTGACCTCGGTGGCGAGGGTCATCTCGCACTTCCTTCCGTGGTGTTCTCATCGGTGTCGTTGTCGCGCCGCCGAGTGGCGGCCCTGGCCCGCGCGGCGGCCGCCCGTCCGTTGGCGGCCCGCCCATCGGCGGCCCGCCCGTCCGTACGGGGCTTGGAACCCGCGGGCGCGGAACCCACGGGCTCGTCCTCCGGCTCGTCCGTGCTCGGAGCGGCCGCCGGGGGCATGCCGGTCGCGGCGTTCTCCCTGCGGAAGGAGTCGTAGATCTCCAGCAGGATCTGCTTCTGCCGCTCGAGCAGGTGCGGGTCGGCGAGCACCGCGGGCCGTACGCCGGAGTCGGCGTGATGGTCCTCGAGGATGCCCGCCTGGACGTACAGGGCCTCGGCGGAGATGCGCAGCCCCGTGGCGATCTGCTGAAGGATCTCCGCACTGGGCTTGCGCAGCCCACGCTCGATCTGGCTGAGGTACGGGTTGGAGACCCCCGCGGCCTCGGCGAGCTGACGCAGCGAGATCTGCGCCTGCTTGCGCTGCTCGCGGATGTACTCCCCGATCGAGCCCACCTTCAACGTCGCCATGCGCCTAGTGTTAGCTACGGTGCTTGCAATTGCAAACGCTCGGTGTCCTTTCCGTGCGTGAGCCTCGTCACGCGGCACCCGCTACCCGCTGCGGGCGAACAATCACCGCCGCTGCCGGCCGCGATCGGCACGGCGGGGCGGCCGGACCGCCGGCGCGGAAGTGCGTGGCCGCAATCGGTTCCGGCATTCGCGCGGTCCTCCTGTGACGCGCCGCTCACGGGGCGTAGGGTCCGGGGGCGAGGCCACGAAATGGGAGGGTCATGCCCGAGTCGCCCGCGATGTCCGCAGAACCCGGGGAGCCCGCAGGGCCGGGCCGCGACGGGCAGGTGCTCGAGCTGCGCATCCACGGCGTGAACGGCACCCCCGCGGCCGACATCCTCGGCTCCCACCCGACGCACCGTACGGCCGGCGACGACCTGGCCGGCTTCTACCGCCGGGGATCGCGCGCCGACCCCGTCGACCCGCGCGTGACCCGCGAGGCGTACGCGTGGGGGAACATGACCTCCGGCGGTGCCACCCGGGCGCTCTGGCTGCTGCTGCTCCCGTTCAGTCTGGCCAACCTCGCGCTGTGGATGCGCCCCCGGCTGACCAGGCACGGCGACTCCGCGCCGATCCGCCTCGTTGGCCGGGTGTACGACGCCGCCGCGCGGTTCATCGCGCTCGGCCTGACCGCCACGCTCATCCTCGCCACCGCCGGCATGTCGATGGACCTCGCCGCCTGGCAGTGCGCCGGCGAGGGCCGGGAGTGCGGCGCCTCCACCGGCTGGCTGCGCTTCATGACCACCGACGGCGCCTGGTGGGAGCAGCCGGGGCGGCGGCTGGTGGTCGCGGTGCTGGTGCCGCTGGCGCTCGTCGGGCTGCTCTGGTTCCTGTCCCGGCGGACCTGGCGGCAGTACGAGTCGCTGCCCGCGTCCGGCGGCACCCCGGAGGACACCCCGCTCCCCCTCGCGCACGGCGGCTTCTGGGACGGCCGCAGGCTCGTGGGAAGACTCCGGGCACTGCACATCGCGATCGCCATCGGCATGCTCGCGCTGCAGCTCACGCTGCCCACGTACGAGGCCGACGCCGCCACCGGCGGCCCCGCCGGGTTCGGTTCCGCGCTGCTCGCGGTGCTCACCGCCGCGATGGTGCTGGCCGGCCTCGCGGCGGCCCTGGAGCGCAGCCGGCCCGGCCCCGCCGCCACGACAGCGCTGCGCGTGGCCGCGCACGGCGCGCGCAACGTGGTGATCGCCGCCGGCGTGGTCGCGATCGGGTACGCGGCGCTGTCGCGCCCGGAGTGGGAGTCCACCGGCCAGCTGCCCGGCCTGTCCCGGCTGATCAACTGGCTGCTCGGCGCGGAGGCGGTGGCGCTGTTGGTGCTGATCCTCGCCGCGCTGGTGCTGCGGGTGAGCTCGCGTTCCGCCGCCCCGGTGGCGATGTTCGGCCTGGTCGGCCCGATCACCGCGGCCTTCGGGCTGTTCCTCGGCGCCGCCTTCTCCGCCTCGATCACGTACCGGGCCGCCGACTGGCTCGACTGCGCGCCGCCGCCCGGCCGGCTGCTCGGCTCGTCCGGCTGCGGCGCGCTCAGTCCGCCGCAGGTCTACGCCTGGGCGCAGCTCGGGTTCAGCGCCGAGACGCTCGCGGCGGTGGTCGCCGCGCTGGTGGTCGGCGCGTGCTTCCTGATCAGGCGCGGCCGGGCCCGCGCCGAGGTGCGGCGCCGCTACCCGGAGGCGGACGGCGGGCCGGAGGTGCGTACGCACCACATCGCCGCGACGCACGCCTCGGCCTCGCTCACCGAGCTGCTGCCGTACGTGATGGGGCTGCTGGTGGTGACCCCGATCGTGTTCGGGGCGCTGGCCATCGGGTTCGCGCCGGAGGAGACGGCCGCGCCCGCGACGGCGATCGCGGCCGGTCTCGCCGACGAGGCCGGGGGTGTGGTCCGCGGCGGGGTGGGCTTCCTGGTCAGCCTGGGCTCGTGGCTGATCGGCGCGTTCCTGGTGGGGCTGGTGGCGCTGGGGCGGGCCGCGTACAGCAGCCACCGCACCCGGCGGATCGTCGGCATCCTCTGGGACCTCGCCACCTTCTGGCCCCGGTCGGCGCACCCGCTGGCGCCGCCCTGCTACGCCGAGCGGACGGTTCCGCAGCTCACCACCCGGGTGGCGCACTGGGTGGAGGACCACCCCGGCGTGATCATCTCGGGGCACAGCCAGGGGTCGGTGCTGGCGGCGGCGGTCGTCTGGCAGCTGCCGAGCCGCGCCCGCGAGCGGGTGCACCTGCTCACCCACGGGTCACCGCTCGGCCGGCTGTACGCGAAGTACTTCCCCGCGTACTTCGGTCCCGCCCAGTTCTCCGACCTCGGCTCCCGGGTGCGCGGCTGGACGAACCTGTGGCGGCTCACCGACCCGATCGGCGGCGCCGTGACACTGCCGGCCGGCCGGGTGCAGCCCCGTGCGGAGCCGCTCACCGACCCGGCGTCGTACGGCTGCCCGCCCGGCGAGGTCACGTTCCCGAAGATCCAGGGGCACGGCGACTACACCGACGACCCCGTCTACCTGGAGCTGGTGAACGCGGCCGCGGCGGACCTGGCCGGATCGGGGCGGGTCAGCGCGACCGGTGAAGTAGTACTGCCCCGGCCGCGAAGTACACCACTGCCGCCAGACTCCAGTTGAGCAGCGCCTGGCCCGCCGCCGTGTCCCGGGAGAAGAGCCCGTCGAAGGGGGCGGCGAACCAGCCCGCGACGGTGAACCAGAGCTCGAGCAGCGGCACGTCCTCGATCCCGATGAGGAAGAAGGACAGTCCGAAGCAGACGATCACGCCGGCGAGGGTGACCACCATCGCCGCGTAGTACGCGCCCGGTATCGCGGTCGACAAGCGTGCGGCCATGGTCGGCACCTCCGCCTCGGTTGCCCTCCTCAAGATTCACACCGGGCGAGGGCGTCGGCAAGAGGCGGTCAGGGAGCCTCGATGCCGAGCTGCCGGGCGGTGCGGCCGCGCCGCCGCTGGGAGCGCCGCCGGAGCAGCCGCTTCACCAGCATGGGGTCGTGGGCGAGGGCCTCGGGGCGGTCGATCAGCGCGTTCAGCAGC
Organism: Streptosporangiales bacterium; assembly: GCA_009380095.1. Classification (GTDB taxonomy): domain Bacteria; phylum Actinomycetota; class Actinomycetes; order Streptosporangiales; family Streptosporangiaceae; genus WHSL01. The sequence continues at coordinate 4,755 of WHSL01000163.1, forward strand.
TGGTAATACCGCGTGGCCGACATGTCGAAGCCGTCGCGTATCGCCTGCTCCTTGGCGCCGGGGTGCTTCCACCACTGGCGCTCGAAGTCGAGGATGCGCAGGTCGCGCTCGGAGAGGGCGGGGGCCGGGACGCCCTCGGGGGCGTCGCCGGTTGCCGCGTCGACGGCGGTGCGGTTCTGCTGGGGAGGTCCGGCGGCGGACATGCGGCAACCCTCCTCGTCGCTAGGGCGACCTCATGGTAGACCCCGGGCGGCCCCGGCAGGGGCGAGACCGTACGGTTGCCCGACACGGTGACGACCGGGCCGGGAGGAAGTACCGTCAGGCCTGGGGAGCCGTGATCGAAGCATGCACTGTACACATTTTCCGAGTAGGGTACGCGCATGGGGACTTCGCCCGGTGACGACGTCACCCCCGCGGCCGCCGTGGACGTGGCCATCTTCCGGCTGCGCCGCCTGTGGTCGAAGCCCGGCCTGCACCGCCAGCTGAGCGCCAAGGTGGCCCCGGGCGGCTCGCTGCAGATGTCCCACATCCTCGTCGTGCACGCGGTGCACGGTGTCGCGCGCGAGGCCGGCGCCGGGTCCGAGGTGACCATCGGCGCGGTCGCGGAGCGGCTCGACGTGGACCCGTCCACCGCGAGCCGGCTCGTCTCCGACGCCATCGACGCCGGATACGTGGCCCGCCACGCCTCCGAGCAGGACGCGCGGCGCGCGCGGCTGGAGCTGACCGACGCGGGCCGTACGGTCATGGACGTCACGGCGCGCTACCGCAGGTCCTACATCGACAAGTTGATGGCGGACTGGTCCCGCGAGGACCGGGAGACCTTCGCCCGGCTGCTCACCCGCTTCACCGAGGCCGCGGCCGCCGCGCCGCCGGACCCGAGTTACATCGGCCGCGCCCTCTCCGACGTCGCCGCCACCCACGTCCGCCGCTGACCCCCGGCGCACCGACGCTCCGGGCCGAGACGCCCGGGCGCGCTAACCCTCCGGGCCGGAGCCCGCGGTGAAGCCGCGTAGCCAGTCCTGGTTCCAGGTGAGTGCGCCGGAGCGCAGGTCGGCGACGAGCGAGCGGAGCCAGTCGAGCTCGGCGCGGTCGACCGTGCGCTGATACTCGTCCTCGACGAGGAACAGCCGGGGCAGGTCCGGCGGCAGCGGTTCCGCCAGCCGTTCCTCCAGGGCCGCGGCCCGCCGCTCCAGCGCGTCGGCCGCCTCCTCGGGCGTGACCAGGGGCAGCGTGGCCAGCGCCGCGGGGAACGTCGGATACTCCGGCGCCACCGTGCCGAGCAGGGTGATCACCCACTCGTGCAGCGTGCTCAGCCCCTCGCGCGTGATCGCGTACTCGGTGCGCTCGGGCCGCCGCTCCCCGCGCACCGTCTCGTGCACCTCGATCAGCCCGGACCGCAGCAGCCGCTCGATCGCCTGGTAGACGCTGTTGCGCTGCGCCACGTTGGCGTTCTTGGCCTTGTCGCGCTGCTTGATCAGCTGCTGCATCCGGTACGGATGCATGGGCTCCTCGGCGAGGAGCGCGAGCAGGACGAGGGCCAGGGGGGATCGGCGCGGAGCCTGACCGGTCATGGACACCCACCCTATGCCTGCGTACGACGCTTGTTCGGCCGCCTGAGGGTCACCCGGCGGAGCGGCCGCGGTCCGGAGTGCGTACGTGCTCCGGCCGCACGCCGACGCCGATGAACTGGCCGGTCACCCGCTGCGGGAGGCCGGTGCTCAGGATGAGCCGGAGCGGCGCGGGGACCCGTACGGGATCGCTCCCGCCGCCGAGCACGCTCGCGATCACCCGGCGCTGGATGAACCGCTGGATGCCCTGGGTGACGACGGTCGGCGGGGTCCGGCGCCGCTGCACCCGCGCCAGGTCCGCCTCGGTCACCGTGCCCGCGCGCAGCTTCGGATACAGCAGGTTGGCGGCGGCCACCGCGTCCTGGATGGCCAGGTTGATGCCCACGCCGCCGATCGGCGACATGGCGTGCGCGGCGTCGCCGATCAGCAGCAGCCCGGGCCGGTGCCACCGGCGGAGCCGGTTGAGCGCGACGGTGAGCACGCTGACGTCGTCGAACGAGCGGAGCTCCGCCGCCGTACGGTCCGCGAGGAACGGCAGCAGCCGGGCGATCCTGTCGCGCAGCGTCTGGATGCCGGCCTCCACGAGCTGTGGATAACCGTCCTTCGGGATCAGGTAGGCGAGCTGCCAGTAGTCGCCGCGGTTGATGTTGACCAGGAAGTCTCCCCGGGTGACCTTGCCGAACGTGCCCGCCGGGTCGGTGTCCTTGCGGGAGATGCGGAACCACGCCACGTCCATCGGGGCGCCGAGGTCGCGCGGCCGGAGCCGGGCCTCGTCGCGCAGCCGTGAGTCCCGCCCGTCGGCGGCCACGACGAGGTCGGCGTGGAGCTCGTGCTCGCCGTCGGGGTCGCTGTACCGCACGCCGGTGACCTGGCGGCCGCGGGTCAGCAGCGTGTGCCCCTCGGCCTTCATGACCAGGCGGAACGTGGGGTACGTACGCCCGATGTCGGTCATCAGGTCCAGGAAGTCCCACTGCGGGACGAAGGCGATGTAGGGATAGCGGGTGCTGCCCAGCCCCTTGAGGTCGGCCAGCCGGATCCGGCCCGAGTCGGTCTCGCCGGCCAGCTCGTACGCCTTGTAGTGCGGAAGCTTCAGGAACTCGTCGATCAGCCCGAGCTCGTCCAGCAGCTGCAAGGTCGAGGGGTGGATGGTGTCGCCGCGGAAGTCGCGCAGGAAGTCGGAGTGCTTCTCCAGGACTGTGACCTCGATGCCCGCGCGGGCGAGCAGCAGGCCGAGCATGACGCCGGCGGGCCCGCCTCCGACGACGGCGACGGTGGTGTTCTCGGTGCGCGTCATCGCTGCACCTTCCTCAGGATCGTCGCTTAATTCGCCAACAGTTGAATTATAGGTAGGGGTGCCGGCGGGTGCCACTCGCCGGTTGACCGGATCGGGCCGCGCCCGGTCAGCCGCCGCGGATCGCGCCCGCCAGCGCGTCCATCAGCGCGACCATCCCGTCCGGGCCGTCCACGACCAGGTCGGCCCGTTCGGCCAGCTCGGTGACCTCGGCAGAGCCGCTGCACACCTTGACGCCCGGCGTGCCGGCGGCGCGCAGCTCGTCCACGGCCGCGTACGCCGTCAGGTCGCCGAGGTCGTCGCCCGCGAACATCACCGACCGGGCCTTGCGCTCCGCCGCGAACGCGCGCAGCGCCCCGCCCTTGTCCACACCCGGTGGACGCAGCTCGATCACGTACCGCCCCGGCTCGGTGGTCAGGCCGGTACGGGCGGCGAGCTCCTCCAGCGGGGCGCGGAGCAGCGTGAGCGCGGCGTCCGGGTCGGCGGCGTTGCGGGTGTGCACGGCGAGTGCGAGCCCCTTGTCCTCGATCGCGGTCCCCTCGGGCGCGGGCACCGACACGAGCAGCCGCGGCAGCTCGGCCCGTACGGTCTCCACGCCCGGTGGCGGGGGCGGCGAGGTGAGCATGCCGTCCTCCCAGCGCTCCCGGCCGTACTGCCCGAGCACGACGAGGCCGGTCAGGCCGAGCAGGCCGCCGAGCCGTACGGCGGTGGCGGCGGGCCGGCCGGTGATGATCACGATCGTGTCGACCAGGGGTCCCAGCCGGTGCAGCGCCGGTCCGGCGCCGGGGTGCGCGTACGCGGCCGCGGGGTCGCGGACGATCGGCGCCAGCGTGCCGTCGTAGTCGAGGCCGAGCACGGCGCCGGCCGGATCCGTCACGAAGGCGCGCAGCCCGGCGGCGCCCTCGTCGGTCCGTGGTCGGGGCAGGTTCATGTCCTCACCCTTCCCGAGCCGCGGGTGCTTGTCCCGGCGCGGCCCGGTGTGACCTCTCCCACCGTGGCGACGGCGCCCGGCGAACCGCCGGTGGGCCTGGCACGATGGCCCGCCGTGCGGGCCGCTGAGCCTCCTCGCGGTGATCGACTGCGCCGGGCTCGCGCGGTTCGACGACACCGGCACGCCGCCCGGGGCGCTGAGCTTCCCAGTGCGCCCCCTGCGGCCGGAGGGGGCCTTGCCGGAGGCCGGCGCGCAGACCGACGCCGGCTACCTGCCCGGTGCCGGGGAGGATCAGGGCGAGCCACCGGTCGACGACCCGGACGACGACTTCGACGAGGACGAGCGTGACCCCGCGCCCCGCTTCGCGCTGCCTCCGGAGGTGGCGGACCGGCACGAGCGGTTGACCTGGAGGCTCGACGACGACCAGGAGCCGCCTCGGGTTCCGGACGGGCCGCTGCACAAGGTGGGCGGCTGGCCCGACTGGGTGGATGGGAACGTGCTGTGGGAGCGCGCCCAGCTCGCGTCCCACGGCGTGCACATCTGGCGGGACGATCTGGAACGGCCCGCGGTGAAGGACCTGTGGCCGAGGTGCCCCGACTGGCGGCTGCTGCTGCAGATCGACTCCGTACGCGGGTTCGAGGACATCGAGGAGGAGCGGCCCTGGGTCTGGGGCGACCGCCGTGGGCAACGACATCGTCGAGCCGGTGATCGCGACGGGGGCCGTGATCGAACTGGGGCCGACCCCGGAGGAGGCCGTGGAGTTCATCATGAGCTGGGGCGCCTTCCGCGGGGCGGTCGACGAGACCGACCACGCCGCGGTAGCCGCCGCCCGTACGGCCCTCACCGAGGCCTCCCGTCCCGCACGACGTACGGCTCCGCGGCACTGCCTGGCTCGCCACCGCCCGCCGCCCCTGACACGGGCCGGGGCCGGACCGGCGGCGGCGTACGGGATCAGTCGAGCGCGGTGAGCTGGTCGGCGAACCAGCGATCCGGCGGGAGGGCGGTGGCGGCGGCCGCGAGCCGGGCGGACCTGGCGCGGCGCTCCTCCTCGGGGAGGGACAGCGCCGCGTACAGGGCCGCGGCGGTGCCGGTCACGTCGTACGGGTTCACCATCAGCGCGTCCCCGGCCAGCTCCTCCGCCGCCCCCGCCTCGGTGGACAGCACCAGCGCGCAGCCCCGCTCGGACAGCACCGGCCCCTCCTTGGCCACCAGGTTCATGCCGTCCCGTATCGGGTTCACTAGCAGCACGTCCGCGAGCCGGTACGCGGCCAGCGAGCGCGGGTAGTCGTCGTGCACCTCCAGGATCAGCGGATCCCACTCGGGAGTGGCGAACTCGTCGGTGATCTCCTGCGCCAGCCGCTGCACCGCCGCGGTGTACTCGCGGTACTCCGGCAGGTCGTGCCGGCTCGGGTAGGCGAACGCCAGGTGCACGACCTCCCCGCGCAGCTCCGGGTGGACGGTGAGCAGCTCCCGGTACGCGGCCAGCCCGCGCGCGATGTTCTTGGACAGCTCGGTCCGGTCCACCCGGACGATCAGCCGCCGCCCGCCGGTGGCCTCGAGCAGCGCCGCGCGCCGGGCCCGTACGTCCGCCGCCTGCGCGCGTTCCCGCAGCTCGGCGCCGTCCGTGCCGAGTCCGTGCACGCCGATCCGGGTGCGGTGGCCGGCGTGCGTGACGGTCCGCGCGTCCCGGTCCACCGCCGCGCCGAGCACCGCCTCGCAGCAGTCCATGAACGCGTCCGCCCAGCGGCGGCCGAGGAAGCCGGCGTGGTCCGCGCCGAGGATGCCCTCGAGCACGTCGCGGGCGATGTCGGCGGGGAGCATCCGGTAGTAGTCGGGCGGCGCCCACGGGGTGTGCGAGAAGTGCGCGATGCGCAGGTCGGGGCGGCGCTCCCGGAGCATCCGCGGGGCCAGCGTGAGGTGATAGTCCTGGACGGCCGCCCGCGCGTCACGCCCCGCGCCGGCCGCGAGCGCGTCCGCGAACAGCGCGTTGTACTCCGCGTAGGCCTCCCAGTCGCGGCGGAAGCGGCGGTCGAAGCGGGGCGCGTTCGGGGTGTCGTACAGCAGGTGGTGCACGAACCAGAGCGTGGAGTTGGCGATCTGGTTGTACGCGCGCTGGAACACGCCGGGCGGGATGTCCAGCATCCGTACGGCGGCGCCGCCGGTGTCGTGCCCCGCGCGGTCCAGCCGCCCGCCCGGGGCCTGCCGTGCCGCCCGCCGGTCCGCCTCGGAGAGCGCCGCGCACACCCACAGCAGGTCGGTCTCCTTCGCGGCCACCGACAGCCCGCTGACCAGCCCGCCCCCGCCCCGCCGCGAGGTGAGCGAACCGTCGTCCGCCTCCCCGAACGACACGGGACCACGATTGGACGCCACGATCACCTGGGCCTCGGCCATGTCCAAACGTTAACCCGGGGCCGAGTCGGACCCCGCAATCGAAATCGCCCGCCGAGCCCAAGGGGGGAGAGCATTTAAGCTCTCCCCGCTTGGGCGCCCATATCGGGCGTCGGTTACAGTGGCGATCGACAACTGAATACAGCTCATCCAGAGGGGTGGAGGGACCGGCCCTGCGAAGCCCCGGCAACCCTCCCGGCCGCATGAGGTTCGTGTCACCGAAGACGACACGACCGGGCTCGCAACGATGCGAGGCCGAGCCGGGACAGGTGCCAACTCCGGCTCGTGACCAGAGTGGTCACGAGAAAGATGAGGAGAGGCCTCGCATATGGCGATCACCGCCACCGAAGATCCGCCCGCCACCGCCCCGTTCGGCGCCGCCGCCCGGCTCTCCTGTCGCGAGTGCGGCGAGACCTATGACCTCGGCCCGCGTTTCGCGTGCGAGTTCTGCTTCGGGCCGCTGCAGGTCGCGTACGACTTCCCGGCGATCACCCGGGAGCAGATCGCGGCCGGCCCCAACTCGATGTGGCGGTACGCTCCGCTGCTCCCGGTGCCCGCCGACGTGGCGTCCAAGCCGAACCTCAACCCCGGCTTCACCAAGCTCATCGACGCCGGCAACCTGGGCCGCGAGCTGGGCATCCGCTCGCTGCACATCAAGGACGACTCCGGCAACCCGACGCACTCCTTCAAGGACCGCGTCGTCGCCGTCGCCCTGGAGGCCGCGCGCAACTTCGGCTACACCACGCTGTCCTGTTCTTCCACCGGCAATCTCGCCGGTGCGGTGACGGCCGCCGCGGCCCGCGCCGGGCTGCGGGCCTGCGTGTTCATCCCGGCCGGGCTGGAGCAGGGCAAGGTCGTGATGGCCTCGGTGTACGGCGGCGACGTCGTGGCGCTCGAGGGCACGTACGACGAGGTGAACCGGTTCTGCACCGAGCTGATCGGTGACGGGGCCGCCGAGGACTGGGGCTTCGTCAACGTCAACCTGCGCACGTTCTACGGCGAGGGCTCCAAGACGCTGGCGTTCGAGATCGCGGAGCAGCTGGGCTGGCGGCTGCCGGAGCAGATGATCATTCCGATCGCCTCCGGCGCGCAGCTCACGAAGATCGACAAGGGCTTCCAAGAGCTGATCAAGCTGGGGCTCGTGGAGGAGCGGCCGTACAAGATCTTCGGCGCCCAGGCCACGGGGTGTTCGCCGGTCGCCACGGCGTGGAAGGCCGGGCACGAGGTGGTCAAGCCGGTCAAGCCGGACACCATCGCCAAGTCCCTGGCCATCGGGAACCCGGCGGACGGGCCGTACGTGCTGGACATCTGCAAGCGCACCGGCGGCGCGGTGGAGGACGTCTCGGACCCGGAGATCGTCGACGCGATCAAGCTGCTGGCCCGTACGGAGGGCGTGTTCGCCGAGACGGCGGGCGGCGTCACCGTGGGCGTACTGCGCAAGCTGCTGGCCGCCGGGGTGCTCGACCCCGAGGCCGAGACGGTCGTGCTCAACACGGGCGACGGCCTGAAGACCCTCGACGCGGTGGGCGGCGGCCCGACCGCGACGATCCGCCCCTCCCTCGACGAGTTCCGGAAGGCTGGCCTGGTATGAGCGTGACTGTGCGTATCCCGACGATCCTGCGCAACTTCACCGGCGGCGACGCCGAGGTGAAGGCCGAGGGCGCCACGTTGCGCGAGGTGATCGAGGATCTCGAGGCGAACCACTCCGGCATCAAGGCCCGGCTGCTCGACGACGCGGGCAAGCTGCGCCGATTCGTCAACGTGTACGTCGGCGAGGAGGACGTACGGTTCGCCGACGGCCTGGACACCGCGACCCCGGAGGGCTCCTCCGTGTCGGTCATCCCCGCCGTCGCAGGTGGTTGCTGAACGGCTACGCGTCGA
>WHSL01000193.1 GCA_009380095.1 Streptosporangiales bacterium
CTAGCGTCGAGCCCGTGAGAGCTTCCGCGGGAGTGCCGTTCCTCGACCCGGCCGGCCACTGGGTGGTCGGCCGGCACGCCGACGTGACGGCGGTGCTGGCGGACCGGCGGTACGTGGTGCCGGCGGTCACCGGTGAGGGGGAACAGGGGTCGCTCGCCTGGCTGCGGCGGACGGTGTGCCGGTTCAGCGAGGGCCGGAGCATGAGCGGCGTCGCGTGGTCGCGGAGGCCGCGCCGACGGGCATGGACCCTGCGGCGCTCCGCGCGGAGGCGCTCGACCTCGCCCGGCGGATCCTCGCCACGGGCCCGGCGGATCCCGTCGAGGCGGTGGCGCGGCGGGTCCCCGTCACGGTGCTCGGCCGGGCCCTGGGCGTACGCGACCTCGACGCCCTCGTCGCGGCCGTGCCACCGGCGGCGGCCGTCTACCTGAGCGGTACGGACCGGCCCGCGAAGGCGGACGCCGCAGTGGCCGTCCTCGTCCAACTGCTCGGCCCAGGGTCCGGCGGGTCGGGTCTGGTGGTGGCGAACCGGATTGCGATCCTCATGCAGGCGTGCGAGGCGACCGCCGCGCTGATCCGCAACGCGGTACGGCAGGCCTCAGGGGCCACGGGGCGATGGCCCGCGGAGGCGATCGTCGCGGAGACGTTGCGGTTCGACCCTCCGGTCCCGGCGCTGCGCCGGATCGCCTCGGTGACATGCTCCCTCGGCGGCCGCACGATCGATGCCGGGACGGCGGTGACCCTGGACCTGCGAGCGGCGAATCGCGACCCCGCGGTCTTCGCCGATCCGGACCGGTTCGACCCGGGCCGTACGGAGCCCTCAGTACTGACCTTCGGCGTCGGGCGGCGGCCGTGCCCCGGTGCCGGCCACGCCGTACACCTGGCCGCGGGGACGGTGGATGCGATCTTGGGCCTGACGGAGGAGACAGCGCGATGACCTTTCACGACCTGCACCACGGCGACCGGCCGCTGGTGCTGCCGAACGCCTGGGACTTCATTACCGGCGCCGTACTGGCCGAGGCCGGCCACCCGGCGATCGGCACGACGAGCCTGGGGGTCGCGGCGGCGGCCGGCAAGCCCGACGCGACCGGCGATACGCGGGCGGAGACCGTCGCGCTGGCGCGGAGCCTGGCACGCCTGCCCGTCTGGGTGACCGTCGACATCGAGGGCGGCTTCTCCACCGACCCCGGCGCGGTGGGCGACCTGGTGGCGGAGCTGGACGCGTACGGGATCGCCGGCGTGAACATCGAGGACGGCCGCGGCGACGGCTCCCTGATGCCGATGGACCACCAGGCCGAGCTCGTCGCCGCGGCCAAGGCGGCGGCCCCGGGGGTCTTCGTCAACGCCCGGACCGACACCTTCTGGCTGCCCATGCTCGCGGGCGCTGGGGAACCCTCGATGGCCGAGACCCTGCGCCGCGCCGCCGCGTACACCGATGCCGGGGCCGACGGGATCTTCGTCCCGGGGGCCGCCACCGACGCCGACGTCGCGGCACTCACGGAGGCGCTCTCACTGCCGCTGAACGTCCTGCACCTGCCGGGCCGCACCGCGTACGGACGCCTCGCCGAGCTCGGCGTCCGCCGGATCAGCACGGGCTCCCTGCTGATCCGGGCCGCGCTGAAAGCCGTCCTGGACACGGCCGCCACCGTCCCCGGCGAACCCGCGGACACCAGCCCCATGCCCTCGTATCAGGAGATCCAGCGACTGCTCGACCAGGCCTGACGGGCTACAGCTGCACGTCGCGGCCTGCATCGCGGAGGGCCCGTACGGCGACGGTCACCCGGATTCTGCTGGAGAAGACATCGGGTGGCGTTCACCATTCGTCGGAAGGAGCGGCTGTTCTGTTCGGCAGTCTTCAGATCGAGGAGGGCCGAGAACTTCACTTGGTGAAGCGTTTCCTTATATGACTCGCACATTAACGATTCGAGCTGTTTCTTGGCGTCGCGTCGTGCTTCGGGGTCGGCAGGGGTCAGCGCACTATTATGAATGGTGGAGTGGTGCCGAAGTGACTCAATCGCGGCGAGGAATCATGCCTCGTACTCATGGTGCGCGATCACCACTTCAACACGGGCCAGGCGGAACGGCTGTGCGACCTCCACCCAGTGCATGCCACACAATTCTGAGGCGATGCGGTGATAAGCGTGCGAACCGCAGAGATCTCCCCATGTCCCTCCACAATCGGGGCGACTACGGGCGGGGAGGTCATCGGTGCTCCTTCGCAGGTCCCTTAGGGCTGTTCGCTGGGAGCAGCTGATCCGTCCGGAGCAGTTCCCCTGGTGTGTACAGCTGCTCCTGCAACGCGAGGATGCCTGCTTCGTCCAATTCGCCGATCTTGGTTTCACCCGACATCGATCTCACTGCCCGTAGTTCCGAGGGTGTGATGTCGTGGCGATCGAGGAGGTCGGGGCTGTGACTGGTAACGATGACTTGGCGGCGCTCGCTGGCGTCGCGCAGTGCGTCGAGCAGCACACCGGCCGCAGCCGGGTGCAAGGCACTCTCAGGTTTCCTCGATGCCCACCGTGCTGAGGGTGCTTCCTGTCTCGGCGAACAAAGCGACCAGCACACCGAGGGCGCGTAGCGTCCCATCGGACACGGATCGAGCTTGAAAGCGCCACGGAGCCTTTGCTCCGTGCACATCCTGGGAGAACTCCAGCGTCTCCCAGGTGCCTAGCTCCGAACGGCTCACTCCGTGCATGCCCGGGACGATCTGCTGAAGGTATGCCTCGATCCGCGCCTTGTTCTCTCGCCCTCGCTTGCTTTCCTGGAGTCGATGAAGAACGCTGGCGATGTTCGAGCCATCGCGATGAAGGAGTTCCCCCGAGTCCGGAGTCTGTGGCTGACGAAGCACATCGGGATTCAGGCTGAAGACGCTGATGCCGGAGAGCCCGTCGAAAATGGGGCGGAAAACATCGAGACCCGCAGCGGCAACCAAGTAAAGACGGGTGTCGCTGACGGGTGGCATGACAGGTTCTGAGTGCAGCTTCAGTTCGCCGTTCTTGATGCGTCCGACACGCCGGCGAGAACCGAGCCGACGCTTCGAGGTGGGAACACTAGAGCTGCACGTCGTGTCCGGCGTCGCGGAGGGCCCGTACGGCCTCCACGATGACCGCGTCACGCACCAGCACGTAGCCCGCGCCCGCCGCACTGGGCAGCAGGTGCGCGGCGATCCCGGCGGCGGCCAGCGGCTGCGTGATCATCGCCATCACGCCGAGCGTGGAGTCGGCGCCGGGCATGCCGGACAGCTCCAGCACCCGCCAGCCCGGCTCCACCCCGGCCCCGAAGCCGGCGGCCCCGGACGGCAGGAACGACTCACCCTCCTGCGGCGCGGCGTTGAAGGTCAGCTCGTCCACGCGCAACATGCCGGCGAACGGCGAGCCACCGAAGGGCACCGGGCCCGTCATGGCACGGCACACGGCATAGCTTCCGGGAAGAAGGTTCAACGTGGACATAATCCACCACCGTATCCGGCCGACGACCACCACCACGACGCGGAACCCGCGACACCCCAGGATCTCCCCTGAGATCGCAAACCCACCGAAAGGCCGACCCTCAGGGACGGGTCAGGGGCGACTCCGGGGGGATCCCGATGGGCGGGGGGCCGCGGGATGGGCAGGATCGGTGCTATGGAAGAGAGAGACGAGCTGAAGCAGACCGGCGCCGTCACGGACGGCACAGGGACGACCGGCACAGGGACGACCGGCACTGAGACGACGGGGACCGAGAACATGGACGAGCAGAACACCGGCACCACCGGCGCGCGCAAGCTACGCCGGACCCGCGACGGGCGGATCATCGCCGGCGTCGCCTCGGGCATCGGTGCGTACGTGCGCCTCGACGCCAACATCATCCGGCTGGTGCTGGCGGTCGCCACGTTCTTCGGCGGCGCCGGCGTCTTCATCTACGTGGCCGGCTGGCTGCTCATCCCGGAGGAGGGCGAGAACCGCTCCATCCTGGAGAACTTCATCAAGAACCAGCAGAACAAGCAGTCCGGTTTCTGACCGGCGGGCCTGAGGGGCTCGGCCGATCGAGGAATCAGCTCTGCGCCGCGCGCATGGCCGCGATCACGTCGGTGCGGACCCGGGCCCAGCGGACGGCGAGGGCAGCGGCCGCGGCCAGCCCCGCCAAGCCGGCCAGCGCCACCACCTGCTCGGGACGGAACACCTGGGCGGCGGCGCCGCCCACCATGATGCCGAGACCCTGCGCGGCCTGCAGACCCGACTGGGCCAGCCCGAAGGCCAGGCCGCGCGCGGCCGCGGGCACCGTCACCACGAAGGCGGCGTTCGCGGCCAGCTGATACGCGCTGCCCATGCCGGCCACCACCCACAGCGTCACGGTGACCCACAGCGACGGCTGCAGCGCGCAGCCGATCAGCGGCGCGCTGGACATCATCGCCATCCCGCTGAGCATCCGCAGCCGGTCCGTCGGCCGGACCAGGCGGCTGAACAGCACCGCGCCCACCGCCGCCCCGATCGGCATCGCCGCCATCAGCACGCCCACCGTGATCGCACCGCCGCCGAGGCTCTGCGCGTACGGCGCCGCGAGCCCCTCCGGGATCACGTAGAACCCGCACAGCCAGGCGAACAGCACCAGCTGCCGCATCCGCGGGTCGCCGAAGACGATCCGTGCCCCGTCCTTGGTGACGCCCCACAGGGACGGCCGGGCCGGGCCCTCGCGCCGCGGCGACGGCCGCGCCTTCACGCCGGCGAGCAGCAGCAGCGCCGACAACACGAACGTCATCGCGTCGATGGCCAGGGCGGCGGCCGTGCCGATCAGCGCCACCACGGCGCCGCCCACCAGGAAGCCCGCCACCGAGCCGAACTGGTGGGTGATGTTGGTGATCGCCGAGCCGGCCACGTACTTGTCGCCGGGCAGCACCTCCGGCATCACCGCCGCGCGGGCGGCGCCGAACGGCGAGCCGAACAGCACGGTCAGGAAGACGAGCCCGCCGAGCGCCCACAGCGGCAGGTGCGGCAGCACCATCAGCCCGACGAGTGCCGCCCGTACGAGATCGCTCGTCACCATCACCCGGCGCCGCGGCAGCAGGTCGGCGAGGCCCGACAGCAGCGGGCCGCCGATGAGCGGGGGCAGGAACGTGAGGGCGTACGTGAACGCGGTGAGCAGCGGAGATCCAGTGCTGTCGAACACCAGCACCGCGATCGCCACGCCGGCGAGCTGGTCGCCCACCAGCGACAGCATCTGGGCGCCCCACAGCGCACGGAACTCCGCGACGGCGAGGACCTCGCGGTAGCCCGCCTGCCGCTCGGCCGGTCGCCGGTGCCGGCCGCCGTGGGGGCCGTGCGCGTCGTCGGCGGCGGTCGCGCCCGAAGGGCGGACGTGCTCCCCGTGAACGGGCACGGCGTCACCTTCGCGCAAGCGGCCCTCGTCTCCTCCAACCCGACGTGCCGACAACACCCTCTTACGGCGTGTTGTCCGGCAGTAACCTAACGTGTCCGATGGGCGGGAATCTCGCTAACGTCAGAACCGGCCGGTGAGCGGCGGGGTGGCCGCGCCCCCCGGCTCGGACCGGGCTACCAGCCCAGCTCGTGCAGCCGGTCGTCGTCGATCCCGAAGTGATGCGCCACCTCGTGTACGACGGTGATCTGCACTTCCTCGACCACGTCGTCGTACGTCTCACAGATCGCACAGATCTCGCGCCAATAGATGGCGATACGGTCGGGAAGGACGCCGGAGTACCAATCACCCCGTTCGGTGAGGGGCACACCGTGATACAAGCCGAGCAGCCCGGGCTCAGGAGGGTCGTCCTCGACCACGATCGCCACGTTGTCGATGAGCCGCGCCAGCTCGTCGGGGATCGCGTCGAGCGCGTCGCCGACGAGCCCTTCGAACTCCGCCCGGGTCACCTCGATCACGATGCCATTCTGCTTGAGACCGAGTCCGCGCGAGCACGATGAGGGACGTGAAGATGCGACTGATCCAGCGGGTCCGGGCGATCGGCTGGGGCCGTACGTGGCGGATCGCCGCCGTGGTGCTCGCCGCGATCGTCGGAGGCTGGCTCGGCATCGCCCTCGGTGCGCGCTTCACCACCGAGGTCGGCCCCGTGGACGCCAACTTCTCGCTGGCGCCCGCGCTGTCCGGCGACACCGTCGTCAACATCCCCCCGCTCGGCCGGCTCGTCCTGGACACGCACGACGGGCCCTTCCGGATGAACGTGGCCATCGACCAGATCCGCCCCGCGGCCGCGCACGAGTTCATCTCCCGGCCCGGCGCCTTCGACGGCCTCGCCGAGCAGATCGGCGACGACGTACGGCACGCGCTGATCATGCTCGGCGTCCGCGCCCTCGTCGCCGCCTCCGCGGGGGCCGCCCTCGTCGGCTTCGTCGTCTTCCGCGACCGGCGGCGCACCCTGTGGACCGCCGGCGCCGGCACCGCCGCCGTGGTCGTCGCCTTCGCCACCGCCGGGCTCACCTTCAACGAACGGTCGCTCGCCGAACCCCGCTACACCGGGCTGCTGTCCGGTGCGCCCGCCGTCGTCGGCAGCGCCGAGAACATCGTCGACCGCTTCGCCGCGTACCGGCAGCAGCTCGCCAAGCTCGTCAACAACCTTTCCAAGCTGTACGAGGTCACCAGCGAGCTCCCCGACTACGAGCCCGACCCCACCACGATCCGGGTGCTGCACGTCTCCGACATCCACCTCAACCCCGCGTCCTGGAACGTGCTGCGGTCCCTCGTCGACCAGTTCAAGATCCAGGTGATCATCGACTCCGGGGACCTCTCCGACCACGGCAGCGCGCCCGAGGAGCGGTTCGCCGACGACATCTCCACGCTCGGCGTGCCGTACGTGTTCGTCCGCGGCAACCACGACTCCATGGACATTCAGGAGGCGGTCGACGACGAGCGCAACGCCGTCGTCCTCGACGGGGACACCGAGGAGGTCGCGGGCCTGCGGATCTACGGCGTCGGCGACCCCCGGTTCACCCCGGACAAGGACACCCGGAGCAATCCCAACAACGCGCAGCTCTCCGCGCTCGGCGCCACCCAGGCGGCCGGGCTCGCCGGCGGTGACCCCGTCGACGTCGCCGTGCTGCACGACCCCACGCAGGGGAGACCGTTCGGCGGGTCCGTGCCGCTCGTGCTGTCCGGGCACACCCACCGGCGGGCCACCCAGCTGCTGCCGAGCAACACCCGGATCATGGTGCAGGGGTCCACCGGGGGCGCCGGGCTGCGCGGGCTCGAACACGAGCAGCCGACCCCGTACGAGGCCTCCGTGCTCTACTTCGACCGCAAGACGAAACGGCTCCAGGCCTGGGACGACATCTC
Source organism: Streptosporangiales bacterium (assembly GCA_009380095.1). Lineage (GTDB taxonomy): Bacteria > Actinomycetota > Actinomycetes > Streptosporangiales > Streptosporangiaceae > WHSL01. The sequence continues at coordinate 7,276 of WHSL01000193.1, forward strand.
CCTTGGCGGGCTCGGGCTGCACTCCGCGCGGATCGAGCGGCACCTCGAACCCAAGCCGGGACGTCCGATCACCCCGTCGCCGCGGCCGACGCCGGTCTCCTCCGTTCCCGGCGCCACCCCCACGACCTCACCGTCACCGACCTCCCGCGAGGCGCGATCCCACCCGTGAGGGGTTTCCCGCCCCTCCCCGGGTGGCGCGCCGCCCCGTTCCCGCCGGGCCGCCCCGTCCGCCGGTGGCGCGGGGATGTGAAGATCGCCTGTCGCTTTGGTGGGGAGCCCTCGGGTCCCGTATCCTGACCGCGTCTCCGGCGTCACCTTCGCGGGTACGGCGGTACGGCCGTCGAGCCCCCTTCGTCTAGCGGCCTAGGACGCCGCCCTTTCAAGGCGGTAGCGCCGGTTCGAATCCGGTAGGGGGTACGAGCCGGCTTCGCTTGTTCGCCGGTCTTTTGCCGGCTTCACCGAGGGCCGCTATTCCTTTCGGGGGACGACCCCCCGGACCCCCCGCCCCCAGGGGGCTTCGCCCCCCGGACCCCCCGTCCCGGGTGTTGGTGTCCGTTCGGTGTGCTTCCTCATTCTTCACCCCCTCCTTCGCCGCGCTTCTCTCCGTGATGACGTCCTTTGTTGTGGGTTGCCGGGGTTGGTTGCTTTGGGGTTGGCGTTTCTGTCGTGCTGGTGCCTGAGGATCACATTGAGGTGCGGGCGGGGTGGGGGTTCATCGGGTGCTGACGGTGGCGCGGGGGGTGGCGATGCTCGCGTCGGTGGCGGTGTTCGCCAATGGGTTCGCCGTTTATGTCGTGCCTGAGTATTCGGGGTTGCCCGGGTTTCGGCGTTTCGGGAGGGGTCCCGGTCCGGGGCCAGGATGATGTGGGGCGTCCGTTCTGGGGTTGGTTGAGGAGATCGTGCGATGAACATGCCGGTGTTGGTGGATTGGCTGACCTTGGTGCTCGCGCCTGTGGGCATCGTCTTTCTGGTGGTCGCCTTCCGGGCGCGTCGTACGGCGACGAACGCCGGGGAGTCGATGCCGGGGTGGGGAACAGCCGCCCAGGTGGTGGGGATGGGCTGTCTGCTGATCATGGTTCTGCTGCGGTTGGTCTGGGGCGAATGACGTCGGTGTCTTGAGGCGGGCCGGTTCAGGTCGTCAGTTCGATGAGGGTGATGTCCGGGGGTGCGCCGACGCGGATGGGCGGGCCCCAGAAGTCGGCGCCCTTGGTCACGTAGAGCTGTGTTCCGCCGAAGTGGGCGTGGCCGTTGAGGAGCGGCTGCGCCCGTGAGGTGAGCAGGTCCAGGGGGTAGGTCTGGCCGCCGTGGGTGTGGCCGGAGAGCTGCAGGTCGACGTTGTGCCGTACGGCTTCGTGCACCTGGACCGGCTGGTGGGCCAGGAGGACGACGGGGCGGGAGGGGTCGCGGCCGGCCAGGGCGCGGTCGTAGTCGGGGGCGTCGCCCTGCTGTTCGCCGGCGATGTCGAACGGCGGCAGCTCCATCCGTTCGTTCTGCAGTGGGTGAATCCCCATCTCCCGTAGATGGCCGATCCACTCGGTGACGCCGGACAGATACTCGTGGTTGCCGGTGACGAAGTACGTGCCGTAGCGGCTCCGCAGGTCGCGGAGCGGGGCGGCGGCGTCGGAGAGGTCCTCGACCGTGCCGTCGACGAGATCACCGACGATGGCCACCAGATCGGCGCCGGTCTCGTTGACCATGACCACGATGCGCCGGGTGTGGCCGCGTCCCAGCATGGGGCCGAGGTGGATGTCGCCGACGAGCGCGATCCGTGTGCCGGCGACCCGTGGGCCTCCGCGGCGCAGTCGTACGGTGACGCGGTCCAACCGGGGCGGACTCAGGGCCGTCAGCATGCCGTAGCCGACGATACCGGTCCCGCCGCGCCGGCCGACACGGCGATCGAGCGTGCGCGGAACACCCGCCGGGTGGGGGCCGCCGCCTGGGCCGGCGGAGTCTCGGGTGGGGCCTGTGCGCGGCGGCGCCTCCGGACCCTCTCGGTCACCCGTACGGCCAGCCGTACCGGTTCGGTGAGGATCGGCAGGAGGACCAGGTAGAGCTCGAACGCGTACCAGACGTAGCCCGGCCAGACGACCCAGCGGGCCACGGCGAGCTCCAGGGCGCTCGCGCCGATCAGGGCGGCGGGGATGAACGACGCGAGCACGATCGCGGCGAGGTTGCCCAGCCGGCGTGCGGGCGTGCCGGGGGAGGTCGTGCCCTTGACCAGCCGGGCCCAGACGTAGAAGTGGACGAGCGTCCAGATCACCGACTGTCCCCACACCCACGGCGGGATCGTCATCGCGCCGCGGTCCCGGCGTGCAGGCGCGGCGCCGCCGGCCGGCGCCGTCTGATCAGGATCTCCGCGATGATCAGGTTGATGACCCAGCCGAGTACCTGGCCGATCGGGATCATGGATTGGGCTCCGGCGGCGATCGAGTCACGGCTCAGCGTGTCGCTGAACGGGAGCTGCGCCAGCAGGAGGAGCGGCACCACGATGCGCGAGGTGACGGCGAGGAACGTGAGCGCGTAGTTGCGCATCATCCATTCGCGGTGCCGCGCGAAGTCGCGGCGGCGGGCCGCCTGCAGGGCGAGCCAGCCGGTGACCAGCCACAGCACGGCGGGAATGACCAGGCCGATCTGGGTGACGAGGCGTCCGGAGAGCAGCGCCACCGGGATCGCGGTCAGCGCCGAGGGCAGCACCCCCGCGAGCAGATAGCTCCGGCCGATCGCCCGGTGGACCCGTCGCCGCGCCCGGATCGCCGGCACGAACTGGAGCGGGCCGAGCACGAGCGCGACCAGCGCGGTGAAGACGTGCGTGGCGAGCAGATAGTAGTGCGCCCCGCCGCCCACGTCGAGCCGGCTGCCGTCGATGTCGAGCATCAGGTACGGGCTGACGAGCACGGCCCCGAAACCGGCCGCGACGATCCACATCAGCCAGACGCGGCCGGCCCGTGCCGGCCTGGCGGGCCCGGCCGGGGCCGCCGCGCTTCCGTGTTCGGTCATGCGCTCATGGTCGGGGCGCGGTAGGGCGCATGGCGTCGGTCCCCGGGCGGCATCCCGCGTACGCGAATCCGCGTACACGGGAGCGCGGATCCGCGTAGGCCGAGGCGCTCACCTCGGGTTTCGGGGTACGCTCCGCATCGCCGCCCGCCGGGGCGTCGTCCTGGCCGCTGGCGGCTTCCCGCCGACGCACACCTACGTGCCCGGCACCTCCCACGCCCCACCCCAAAATTTCCCCCGCGCCGTCGAAAGCGCCGTCGGTGACGGCATCGGCCTGGGCACTGCGGCAGGTGGCGCGCTCGGCGAGCCCCGCGACGACAACGCCCTGTGGTTCCCCGGCTCCATCGGCCGGTGACGGGACGGCTCCATCGCGGTCTTCCCGCACATCTGGGACCGGGCCA
>WHSL01000118.1 GCA_009380095.1 Streptosporangiales bacterium
CCTGGTACGCAGGTGGGACCGCATGGCGCGCCGTCAGGTCCCTCGACCGGGTCCCATGCCGAGCGCTCCGGTACGTCGACGGGTCCGCACGCGACGCCGTCCGGTCCCGCCACTGGTCCTCACGGCGAACCTGATCCTCAAGGGGCAGCGGGACCGCCCACCGGCCCCTTCCCCGGGCCGCAAGGCGCCCCTGCCGGTGCCTCGACAGGCTCCTTCCCGGCCGGTCCGTCGACCGGGGGGTTTCCCGCGGCGCCGGGGCAGGGGGAGCCGCAGTCCGGGACCGCGGAACGGCCGCTGTCGGCACCCACGCTCAGCGATGCCGCCCCCACGACGTCGACCGGCCGGCACCCTTCCGTGCCGGCTCAGGCCGCCCAAGCTCAGGCCGCCCCAGCGCCGACAGTCCCCGGTCAGACCGGCCCAGGTCAGACCGGCCACGGACAGGAGCAGGCGCAGCCGGGGGCAGGGCATGGGCCGGAGCAGGCGCAGCCGGGAGCAGGGCATGGGCCGGAGCAGGCGCAGCCGGGAGCCGGACAAGGGCAAGGGCAGGCGCACCCAGGGGCCGTACAAGGGCAGGAACATGCACAGCCGCGTGCTGGGCAGGGGCGCGAGCAGGGTCGGGCGGGGGCCGGGTCGCAGCAGGGGCGGGATGAGGGCCTGTCGCCGGGGGTGGATCTCGTCGAGGTCGTCGACGTCGCCTTCCGGGGCTGGGACCCGCTCGAGCTCGCCATCGCCACCGACCGGCTGTTCGCGGCCGAACCGGTGAGCGTACGCACCCTCGCCAACCGCATGGAGGCCGACCGCGACGGGCTCCGCCGCGCCCAGCGCGCCGCCGAGGAGCGCATGCTGGACTGGCTCTCCTCCCCCGCGGCCGCCCCCTTCAACGCCCACCTGCGCGCCCTGTCCGACCGGCTCGGCGTGGTCGCCACGCTGGACCAGCTGATCGCGGCGCACCCGCAACACGCCGACGAGGTACCGCAGCTGCAGACCCCACTCTGGCGAGTGATCGTCGCCCTGCTCTCGGACCGCCGGCTCCAGGAGGGGTGGCTGATCCGCGGCGACCTCCGGCAGCTGCGCGACCTGACCAGGCGGCTGCTCCCCGACCGGCCGACGGTGGCCGAGGCCGCCGAGATGCTGCGGCGGATCGGGATACGCGAGGAGACCGTCCCCGCGTGGCTCGCCGCCACCCCCGGGCTCCGCGTGAGCAAGGGCCGGGTGGAGGCGCCGGGCGCCGGGCACGCCGACGAGCACGGCCGGGAGGGCCCTCAGCACGCCGCCGACCCCCGCTTCACCGGCCCCGCGGAAGGCCCGCCGGGCGACGCGACCCCAGGCGGCGACGCACCGGGTGGCACCGCACCGGGCAGCGCCGCACCCGCCGGCACCGCACCCGCCGGCACCGCACCCGTCGGCACCGCACCCGCCGGCACCGCACCAGGCGACGCCGCACCGAGCGGAGACCAGCGGCCCGCGACATCCACCGGGCTGCCGATGCGGCGCCCGCCGAAGCCGTACGCGACGGGCGTCGGCCCGCCCGCTCCCCCGATGTCGGCCATACGGGCCGCCTCGGTGGCGATCGGCGACGGCCCGCCACGCCCGCCGATCGGCGACTCGCCGCGCTGCTTCCGTGGTACGGACGGCCGCTGGTGGCACCGGATCGACGTCACGACCGCGCACCTGCAGGGCGGCCCGGTCCCGGTCCCCGAGGGGTACGCGGGTCACCTGGGCCTGCGCCCCGGCGGGGTGCTGTCCGTGACCGGCCCGGGCAACGACGTCCTGGTGATCGTCTGGCGTGACGTCCCGGCGTTCGACTCGCTACGGCCGTTGCTGCGCAGGCTCCCCGCCGCCGCGGGCGACCACGTGTTCGTCAGCATCAGCGGCTGCGAGCTGGAGGCACGGAAGCTCGCGTCGCTGGGCCCGCAGGGCGGCACGATCGGCCCGGCCGAGCGGGCGCTGCGGCTGATCGGCTACGCGCCGAACAGCCCGGCCGGCCCCGAGGAGGCGGTCCGGATCATCTCCCAGCGGGTCGGCGCCAACCACGACCTGGGCCTCGACGAGTTGATCAAGCGCCTACGGGTCCGCGGCGACCAGGACATCCTCTCCCAGCTCGAAGCCGCCACCGCACGGCGCGTCTAAGCGGGGCCCCGGACAACACGGGGCCCCGAGACAGAGCAGGCGTCAGACGTTGAACCCGAGCGCGCGGAGCTGCTCGCGGCCGTCGTCGGTGATCTTGTCCGGGCCCCACGGCGGCATCCAGACCCAGTTGATCTTGACCTCGCGGCCGAACTCCTCGAGGGCGGAGTACGCCTGGTCCTCGATCATGTCGGTGAGCGGACACGCGGCGCTGGTCAGCGTCATATCCAGCGTGATCACCGCGTCGTCGACGTCGACGCCGTACAGCAGGCCGAGGTCGACCACGTTCACCCCGAGCTCGGGGTCCACGACGTCCTTCAGCGCCTCGCTGATCTCGTCGACCTTCGCGGTCGCGACGCCGCCCGTCTCCTCGGTGGCCGGTGCCGTGTCCTTGATGTCGGAGTCGGTCATGACGAACTCTCCTCTGCGAACGCGCGGGATGTGGCGTCCTTCCAGGCCATCCAGGACAGCAGGGCGCACTTGATACGCGCGGGGTACTTCGAGACGCCGGCGAAGGCCACCGCGTCCTCGAGCAGGTCCTCGTCCGGCTCGCCCTCGCCCTTGGACTGCATGAGCGCGAGGAACGCCTCGCTGACCCGCTGGGCCTCGCCGACGGTCCGCCCGATCAGCAGGTCCGTCAGCACCGAGGCGCTGGCCTGGCTGATCGAGCAGCCCATCGCGTCGTACGACACGTCCTCGATCTTCGCGTCGTCACCCGCGTCCACGCCGGCGAGCCGGACCCGCAGCGTCACCTCGTCGCCGCACGTGGGGTTCACGTGGTGCGCCTCGGCGTCGTACGGGTCCCGCAGTCCCTTGTGGTGCGGGTTCTTGTAGTGGTCCAGGATGATCTCCTGGTACATGGCCTCGAGCTGCGGCTGCATCAGGCGGTCCCGAAGAACTTCTGGGCGTGCCGCACCCCGTCGACCAGGGCGTCGACCTCGCCCAGGGTGTTGTACAGGTAGAACGTGGCGCGGGTGGTCGCCGGGATCCCGTAGCGGCGGCAGATGGGCCACGCGCAGTGATGCCCCACGCGCACCTCCACACCGAGATCGTCCAGAACCTGCCCGACATCATGGGGATGAATGTCCTCTACCGCGAACGACACCGCTCCCCCGCGGTATTCCGGCACGGTGGGGCCGACGACCCGCACGCCCGGCACCTCACCGAGGCGCTGCAGCGCGTACGCGGTCAGCGCGTGCTCGTGTGCCGCGACCCGGTCCATGCCGACCGCGGACAGGTAGTCCACGGCCGCGCCCAGCCCGATCGCCTGCGCGGTCATCGGCACGCCCGCCTCGAACCGCCCGGGCGGCGGCAGGAACGTCGAGTCCTCCAGGTGCACGACCTCGATCATCGAGCCCCCGGTGATGAACGGCGGCATCGCCTCGAGCAGCTCGCCACGCCCCCAGAGCACGCCGATGCCGCTGGGCCCGAGCATCTTGTGCCCGGAGAAGGCGATGAAGTCCGCGCCCAGCGTGCGCACGTCGACCGGGGCGTGCGGCACCGACTGGGCCGCGTCGGCGAGCAGCAGCGCGCCCACCGCGTGCGCCCGCTCGGCGATCTTCGCCACCGGGTTGACGGTGCCCAGCACGTTCGACTGATGGGTGAGCGCGACGATCTTCGTACGCTCGTTGATCAGCTCGTCCAGCCCGCCGAGGTCGAGCCGCCCCTCGTCGGTGAGCCCGAACCAGCGCAGCGTCGCCCCGGTACGGCGGCACAACTGCTGCCATGGCACCAGGTTGGCGTGGTGCTCCATCTCGGTGACGAGCACCTCGTCGCCGGGACCCACCCGGAACCGGGCGGACTCCGGGCCCGCCGTGGCGGCGTTGCTCATCGCGTACGCGACCAGGTTGATGCCCTCGGTGGCGTTCTTGGTGAACACGATGTCGGACGGCCGTGCCCCGATGAACGCCGCGATGCGCGCGCGGGCGGACTCGTAGAGGTCGGTCGCCTCCTCCGCGAGCTGGTGCGCCCCGCGGTGCACCGCCGCGTTGTGCCGCTCATAGAACTCCCGCTCGGCGTCGAGCACCTGTACGGGCTTCTGCGAGGTCGCCCCCGAGTCGAGGTACACCAAAGGACGCCCGTCGCGGACCGTCCGGGAGAGGATCGGAAAGTCCTCCCGGATGCGGTCCACGTCGAGCAGACCCTCGACCTGCGGCGTAACGGTCACTTCTCTGCGCCTGCCTTCACGAACCTCTCGTAGCCCTCGTCCTCCAGGCGGTCGGCCAGCTCGGGACCGCCCTCCTCGACGATCCGCCCGGCGACGAAGACGTGCACGAAGTCGGGCTTCACGTACCGGAGGATCCGGGTGTAGTGGGTGATCAGCAGCACCCCGGTGTCGGGGCGCTCGCGGAACCGGTTGATGCCCTCCGCCACGACGCGCAGGGCGTCGACGTCCAGGCCCGAGTCGGTCTCGTCGAGCACCGCGAACTTCGGCGCCAGCATCTCCATCTGCAGGATCTCGTGGCGCTTCTTCTCGCCGCCGGAGAAGCCCTCGTTCACGTTGCGCTGGGCGAACGCCGGGTCCATGGACAGCCCGTCCATGGACGACTTGATGCTCTTGGTGAACTCGCGCAGCTTCGGCGCCTCGCCGCGCACCGCGGTGACCGCCGTGCGCAGGAAGTTCGACACCGACACGCCCGGCACCTCGACCGGGTACTGCATGGCCAGGAACAGGCCGGCCCGGGCGCGCTCGTCGACCGTCATGGCGAGGACGTCCTCGCCGTCGAGGGTGACGGTGCCGGAGGTGATCTCGTACTTGGGGTGACCGGCGACCGCGTACGCGAGCGTGGACTTGCCAGAGCCGTTCGGCCCCATGATGGCGTGGGTCTCGCCCGACCTCACGGTCAGGTTCACGCCGCGCAGGATCTCGTCGCTCTCCTCGGGAGAGTCGGCGACGCGGACGTGCAGGTCGCGGATCTCAAGGGTGGACATAAGGGTCAGGACTCCGTATCTGAAAGGGAGACGAGCACCTCGTCACCCTCGATCTTCACCTTGTACGTGGGCACCGGCTGGGTGGCCGGCGGGTTGGTCGGCTTGCCGGTACGGATGTCGAAGCACGATCCGTGCAGCCAGCACTCGACCGTGTGGTCCTCGACCTCGCCTTCGGAGAGGTTGACCTCGGCGTGGCTGCAGATGTCGCTGAGCGCGAACACCTCACCACCGGTCCGTACCAGACAGACCGGGGTGTCGTCGGGCCCGAGCTCCAGGCCGAGCGTCCCGCCCTCCGGGATGTCGCCCAGCTCGCAGGCCTTCTCGAACTCGCTCATCGGACGCGCTCCAGCTCGTCCTCGACCTCCGCCATCACCCGCTCGCGCAACTCGGGCACGTCGATCTTCTGGATCAGCGCGCCGAAGTAGCCACGGATGACGAGCCGCCTGGCCTCCTCGAACGGGATGCCACGGGCCATGAGATAGAAGATGTGGATGTCCTCCAGCCGGCCGCTGGCGCTGGCGTGCCCCGCACCCTGCACCTCGCCGGTGAAGATCTCCAGGTTCGGCACCGAGTCGACCCGGGTGCCGTCGGTGAGCACCAGGTTCCGGTTGTACTCGTAGGTGTCCGTGCCCTCGGTGCCCTCACCGATGATCACGTCGCCGATCCACACCGCGTGCGCGTCCTCGCCCTGCAGCGCGCCCTTGTACTCGACGCGGCTGCGGCAGTTGCTCTGCGCGTGGTCGACCAGCGAGCGGTGCTCGATGTGCTGGCCCGGGTCCACGAAGTACAGCCCGTACAGCTCGGCGTCGCCGCCGGGGCCCGCGTAGCGGACGCTCGGCGAGATCCGTACGACGTCGCCGCCCAGCGAGACCAGGAAGCTCTTGAACGAGGCGTCCCGGTCGAGCCGCGCGTGGTGCTGCGAGACGTGCACGGCCTTGTCGCTCCAGCCCTGCAGGCTGACCACGGACAGCGCGGCCCCGTCACCGACGAGGAACTCGATGTTGTCCGCGTACGTCCCCAGCCCCTCGTGGTCGATGACCACGACGGCCTTGGCGAACGGCTCCAGGCGCACCTGGATGTGCCCGTACGTGACGCCGGCGGGCCGCTCGGCGGCGGTCCCCTTGATCTCGATCGAGATGTGCTCGGTCAGCTCGGTCTCCTTGGGGACCGTGACGACCAGGGCCTTCTCGAACGCCGAGTACGCCTGCGCGGCGATCCGGTCGGTGGGCTTGCCGGCCTTGCCGAGCCGCTCGTCGTCGCGGCCGACCCACTCGACCCGGACCGGGTCCGGGGCCCAGACCTGGGTGACGACCTCGCCGGTCGCCTCCGCCTTGCCGCTGTGCAGGCCGCCGAGGCGGCGCAGCGGGGTGAACCGCCACTCCTCCTCGCGGCCTTTCGGCACCGGAAAGTCGGCGACGTCATAGGAGGCGAGCGCCGCCAGCTTGGACTCTGCCGGTACCGCCCCCGCGCCGTGGGCATCCGGCTTCACATCGATCTTCGGCATGGTTAGCCGACGGCCCCTTCCATCTGCAGCTCGATCAGCCGGTTCAGCTCGAGCGCGTACTCCATCGGCAGCTCACGGGCGATCGGCTCGACGAAGCCGCGGACGATCATCGCCATCGCCTCGTCCTCGTTCATCCCGCGGCTCATGAGGTAGAACAGCTGGTCCTCGGAGACCTTGGAGACCGTGGCCTCGTGGCCCATCTCCACGTCGTCCTCGCGCACGTCCACGTACGGGTAGGTGTCCGACCGGCTGATCGTGTCGATCAGCAGGGCGTCGCACTTCACGGTGGACTTGCTGTGCTCCGCGCCCTCCTGGACCTGCACCAGCCCGCGGTACGACGTACGGCCACCGCCGCGCGCCACCGACTTGGAGATGATGCTGGAGGACGTGTTCGGCGCGCAGTGCACCATCTTGGCCCCGGCGTCCTGGTGCTGGTCGACGCCCGCGAAGGCGATGGACAGCGTCTCCCCCTTGGCGTGCTCGCCCATGAGGTAGATGGCCGGGTACTTCATCGTGACCTTGGAGCCGAGGTTGCCGTCGACCCACTCCATGGTGGCGCCCTCGTACGCGACGGCCCGCTTGGTCACCAGGTTGTAGACGTTGTTCGACCAGTTCTGGATCGTCGTGTAGCGGCAGCGGCCGCCCTTCTTCACGATGATCTCGACGACCGCGCTGTGCAGCGAGTCGGTCTTGTAGATCGGCGCCGTACAGCCCTCGACGTAGTGGACGTACGCGTCCTCGTCGACGATGATCAGTGTCCGCTCGAACTGGCCCATGTTCTCGGTGTTGATCCGGAAATAGGCCTGCAGCGGGATGTCGACGTGCACGCCCTTCGGCACGTAGATGAACGAGCCGCCGGACCACACCGCGGTGTTCAGCGAGGCGAACTTGTTGTCGCCGGGCGGGATCACGGTGCCGAAGTACTCCTGGAAGATCTCCGGGTGCTCCCGCAGCGCGGTGTCGGTGTCCAGGAACAGGACGCCCTGCTGCTCCAGGTCCTCACGGATCTGGTGATAGACCACCTCGGACTCGTACTGAGCCGCGACGCCGGCGACGAGGCGCTGCTTCTCCGCCTCCGGGATGCCGAGCTTGTCGTAGGTGTTCTTGATGTCGTCCGGAAGCTCTTCCCAGCTGGTCGCCTGCTTCTCGGTCGACCGGACGAAGTACTTGATGTTGTCGAAGTCGATGCCGGACAGGTCCGAACCCCACGTCGGCATGGGCTTCTTGCCGAAGAGCTTCAGGCCCTTGAGGCGGATGTCGAGCATCCACTCGGGCTCGCCCTTCTTGCCGGAGATGTCGCGGACGACCTCTTCGGACAGGCCGCGCTTGGCCGAGGCGCCCGCGGTGTCGGAGTCGGCCCAGCCGTACTCATACTTACCAAGCCCATCGAGCTCGGGATGAGCGGTCGTCGTCATGACTGCTTGTCCTCCCGGACTTCTACGTCGCGCTCTGTTTGCTTAAGAACAGCTTCGCTATGCGGCTCGGTCCCCATCCGCTGGGGACGCGCGTTCAGGTCGTGCGGGCTCACGTGGGTGGTGCAGACCCCGTCGCCGTGCGCGATCGTGGCCAGGCGCTGCACGGGGGTGCCGAGCAGTCGCGCGAACGCCTCCGTCTCGGCCTCGCACAGCTGCGGGAACTCCGCGGCCACGTGCGCCACCGGACAGTGGTGCTGGCACAGCTCCTGCCCGCCCGCCGGTGCCGGCGCCTCGCTCGCGGAGGCGGCGTAACCGTCGGCGGACAGCGCCTCGGCCAGCGCCCGCACCCGCGCGTGCCGCGGCTTGCGCTGCACCCGGGGACGATAGCGCTGCTCCAGGTCGGCGACCTGGCGTCGGGCGAACTCCGCCACGGCTCCCGGCCCGGACTTCTCGGCCAGGAAGCGAAGTGCGCTCGACGCCATGTCGTCGTACGCGTGGACGAACGCGCTCCGCCCCTCGTCGGTGATGGCGAAGAGCTTGGCCGGACGGCCACGCCCTCGCTTGTCACACGGCCGGGCCTCGCGTGCCTCGATCATCCCCTCCGCCAGCAGGATGTCGAGGTGGCGGCGGACGGCCGCCGGGGTCAGCCCGAGCCGCTCGCCGAGGGTGGCGGCGGTGCTCGCACCGTGCTCGAGGATGAGCCGCGCCACCCGCGCACGGGTGTCGCGCTCCGGAACGGCGCCACGGACGGGCAGCCCCGTCGCGTCGCCGTACTCCTCGCCCACGTTTTTCACAACATCAGTGTGCCCTAATTCCATCCCCGCGGACAAACGATCGCCCGATGGATTGGGTCACGAAGGGTTGCCTAACCTGAACGGGGCTCGGACGCGCGGGCGGCCGCGGCCTCCTCCTGCTGCTCCCTGCGCTTCTCCGGCGGCTCCTTGAAGGCCCACTCGACGGGCGGCTCCACGAACGGCCGCAGGACGAAGCGGCAGGCGGTGGTGCAGAGCGCGGCGCCGAGCAGCGCGCTCACCGTGAGGATGATGGCGATGCCGAGGTAGCCGCCGGGGATGGCGTCCCACCAGTTCAGCCCGTCGCCCACGATGTAGATCAGCGCATGGCCGAAGTACGCGTACATGGTGAGCGGGCCGAGTCTGGTGAACCAGGTCTCGCGCGTCGGCACCAGCGCGAGGAACGCCGCCACCAGGGCGAACGCCACGGCCATCATGCCGGCCCTGCCGACGAGGCCGAGCAGCGCCGTCTGGCCCATGCCGTCGTAGCTCTTGCGCCAGAACACCCACTCCATGGACACGTGCGGGACGACGATGATCGCGCCCACGACGGCGCAGACCATGACGGCCGCGGCGGCGATCTTCACCCAGCGCTGCCGGAGCCACCGTAGATGCTCCTCGCGCAGCAGCAGACCGGCCACGAAGAACGGCATCATGCCGAAGGCGCGGTGCATGGTCTTCTCGATCGGCAGGTCGACCAGGCCCACGCCGAGCGACAGGAGGATCGCGAACAGCAGCGGCCAGCGCAGCTGCTGCCAGACCGGGGTGGACAGCCGCCACACGATGAGCGCGGCCATGAACCAGTTGATCCAGTACGGCTCCAGCGGCGTGAAGCCGAAGTCCTCGTCGGTGACCAGCCAGTTCGTGGCGGACAGCAGCGCCTCGAAGATCAGGTACGGCGCGATGACGCCGCTGATCAGCTTGCGCACCTTGCCGTCCGCCTGCGTGAAGCGCTGCGCGAAGTAGCCGGTGATGAGGATGAAGACCGGCATGTGGAAGGCGTACACGAACGCGTACAGCCCCTTGGAGAGCGGCAGGTCGTAGCGGCGGGACAGCGCGTGGCCGATCACCACGAGGATGATGGCGAGGAACTTCGCGTTGTCGAAGTAGGGGTTGCGGCGACGAGCCTTTCGCGGGTGGGTGCTCTCCTCCGTCGCCTGGACAGCCGTCACCGTAGCCGCCTTCCTGGTCGCATGATCGTCACTCAGGGGCCGGTCTGGGTGACGTAGCGGCAGATATTAGCCGCCATCGGTGATCCCTGGAACGCGATCGCAAGAAATGACGGGAAGATGCCCGGACACCCGGTTCGAACGCCGGTCGAAGCGCGAATAACGTCCCTGCTCATCCGGTTTTCGCCGCACTGAGCGTGATGTGCCGCACGCGAAGTGATTCACGTACCGCGGTGATTCACGTACCGCGGTGATTCAGGTACCGCTACCGCGGAGCGCGATGCGCAGCAGGTCCGCCGCGGGGCCGATGAGGCGCCGGCCGCGGGGCCAGACCATCCGCAGGGCGCGGTGCAGGTCCAGCCCGATCACCGGCACCTCGGCCAGCCGCCCGGCCGCCAGCTCCGCCTCCACCGCGAGCCCGCTCAGCACCGCGGGGGCGATCCCGGCGGCCGCCGCGCCCTTGACCGCGGAGTTCGCGCCCAGCTCGGCGGCGGGCCGGGCGGCGGGCAGTCCGCGCAGGGCGCGCTCCAGCGTGTCCCGGGTGCCGGACCCCTTCTCCCGTACGACGAGCGAGGTCGCGGCCAGCTCGGCGGCGCGCAGCGGGGAACGGCGGCGCGCCCAGGGGTGATCCGGGGCGACCACCACGGCCAGCCGGTCCCGCGCGACCACCCGGCGGGCGAGGTCGCGCGGCGTCCCCGGCCCCTCCACGAACCCGACCTCCGCCTCGCCCGCGAGGACGGCCTGGGCCACCTCGGTGGAGTTGACCACGGTGAGCCCGACCCGCAGGGACGGCCGCTCCTCGTGCAGGTCGTGCAGCCAGCGCGGGATCAGCGACTCGGCGATGGTGAGGCTGGAGGCGACGGTCAGCGCGGCGGCCCGGCTCTGCCGCAGCGCCGCGACGCCGCGCATCAGCTCGCGTGCCGAGCCCAGCACCTGGTCCGCCCAGCCGGCGACGAGACGGCCCTGCTCGGTGAGCGCGGAGCCGCGCGGGGACCTGTCCAGCAGCGGTACGCCGAGCCGGCGCTCCAGCACCGCGATGCGCTTGCTCGCGGACGGCTGGGCGATCCCGGCGGCGCGGGCGGCCTGCCCGAGGCTGCCCAGCTCTCCGACCGCCACGAGTAGGGCGAGAGAGTCCAGGTCGGGCAGGTCGGTCATAGCCGGAGTCTATGGCCTGCCAGCAGGGCGACGGCTACCGGGGTGATCGCTCGGGGTCCACCGTGGAAATGTGACCCAGACCGAACCTCCGTCAACCGCCCCCGTGGCGGCCCCCGAACCTCGATGTCCTGCCCACCCGCACCCGCTCGGCCGCCTGTCGCACAGAGTGGTGCCGGGGCTGGTGGTGGTGGATCTGGTGGTGGTGGGTCTGGCCGTGGCGGTCGCGTACGGGGTCAGCCGGCTGGTGCCGGTCGCGGGTCCGCTGACCGTCGCATTGCTGCTCGGGATCGGGCTGGCGAACTCGGGGCGGTGGGCCCGGGGGGTGCTGCCGGGCGTGGCGCGGGTGGGAAAGCGGTCCCTCCGGGCCGGTGTGGTGCTGCTCGGGCTGCAGCTCGCGGTGGACCAGGTGATCACGCTCGGCGCCGGAACCCTGCTGGTCATCGTGGCCGGATCGGGGACGACGTTCGCGCTCACCCGGCTGCTCGGGCCGCGCCTCGGAGTGTCGCCGCGCCGGTCGCTGCTCGTCGCCACGGGCGTCTCCATCTGCGGCGCCTCGGCGGTCGCGGCCATGGAGGAGACGACGTCCGGCGATGACGACGCCCACCCGGAGGACGCGGCCACCGCGGTCGCGATCGTCACCCTGTACGGCAGCCTCGCCATCGCCCTCTACCCGCTGCTCCTCCCCCTGCTGACCGGCCCGCTCGGCCTCGGCGCGCCCGCGTTCGGCGCCTGGGCCGGGGCCAGCGTGCACGAGGTCGCCCAGGTGGTGGCGATCGGCTCGGCCGCCGGCGGTGCCGCGCTCGGCGCCGCCGTACTGGTCAAGCTCGGCCGCGTGGTGCTGCTCGCGCCGCTCGTCGCCGGCGTGAGCCTCACCCGCCGCCGCACCGCCACGGCCGCGCCCGCCGGCACCTCCACGCCCGCGTCCACCGGCACCTCCACGCCCGCGCCGGACCGCGCCGCCACGGGCCCGCCTCGCCGGAGCGCCGCGCCCCCATCGGCCCGCGCAGGCGGGAGGCGTACGCCGCTGGTGCCGTTGTTCGTGGTGGGGTTCCTGGCCGCGATGGCGGTGCGCAGTGCCGGGCTGCTGCCGGAGCAGGCCGTACCGGCGGCGACCACCGCGGCGTCGCTGGCCCTTGCGGGCGGCATGTTCGGACTGGGCGCCGGCGTGGACCTGCGCGCCATCGTGCGCGGCGGCGGGCGGGCGGTGCTGCTCGGGGGCATCGCCACGCTGCTGCTGATGGCGATCACCCTGGCCGGACTCGCCCTGGTCCACGCACGGTGACCGTACGGGCCGCAGCGTGTCGCACCTCCGCGCGCGCCTAGACTCGTGCTCATGACATCTCCCGCTGTCACGGCGCGTGGCCTGGTCAAGCGCTACGGCGCGGTCACCGCCGCCGACGGCCTGAGCTTCACCGCCGCGGCCGGGCAGGTCACCGCCCTGCTGGGACCGAACGGCGCGGGCAAGACCACCACCACGGAGATCTGCGAGGGCTTCCGCCGGCAGGACGCGGGCACCGTCGAGGTGCTCGGCCTGGACCCCATCCGGCAGGCCCGCGCGCTGCGGCCCCGGGTGGGCGTCATGCCGCAGGGCGGCGGGGTGCCGACCGCGGCGCGGGCCGGTGAGTGGCTGCGGCTGATGGCGCGCTTCCACGCGCACCCGGTGGACCCGGCGCTGCTCATCGAGCGGCTGGGGCTCGGCGCGGTGGTGCGGGTTCCGTACAAGCGGCTGTCCGGCGGGCAGCAGCAGCGGCTCTCCCTCGCCGCGGCCGTGATCGGGCGGCCGGAGCTGGTGTTCCTCGACGAGCCCACCGCCGGCCTCGACCCTCAGGCCCGGCACGCCACCTGGGAGCTGATCGAGGAGCTGCGGGAGGCCGGGGCGAGCGTGCTGCTCACCACGCACTACATGGAGGAGGCGGAGCGGCTCGCCGACCAGGTCGTGATCATCGACCACGGGAGGGTCGTGGCCCAGGGCACCACCTCCGACCTCACCGGCGCGCGCGACGAGCTGCGGTTCCGCGCCCGCGGCGGGCTCGACCTGGACGAGCTGCTGACGGCGCTGCCGGTCGGCTGCGTGGCCAAGGAGCAGCCCACCGGCCACTACGTGATCGAGGCCGCGGCCGCGGAGGGCGGCGTCGGCCCTGAGCTGCTCGCCACGGTGACCGCCTGGTGCGCCTCCAACGGCGTGCTCGCCGAAGACCTCCGCGTCGAACGCCGCACCCTGGAGGACATCTTCTTGGAGCTGACCGGGCGAGGGCTGCGCGGATGAGCGTCAGTGCCTTCGTGCCGGCGCCGGGGGCCGCGCCGATGGGGCGGATGGTGCTCGCCCAGGCGGGGATGGAGCTGCGCACGCTGCTGCGCAACGGCGAGCAGCTGCTGCTGACCCTGATCATCCCGGTGCTGCTGCTGGTGGGCGCGAGCCTGGCGCCCGTCCTCGACCTGGGCACCGAGCGCCGCGTGGACTTCATCGCCCCGGGGGTGCTCGCGCTCGCGGTGATGTCGACCGCCTTCACCGGCCAGGCCATCGGCACGGGCTTCGAGCGGCGGTACGGCGTGCTGAAGCGCCTCGGCACCACCCCGCTCTCCCGGTTCGGGCTGATCGCGGCGAAGACCGTCAGCGTGATCGCGATCGAGCTGCTGCAGCTCGCCGTGCTGTGGGCGGTCGCGCTCGGGCTGGGCTGGCGGCCGCAGGGCGGCCCCGCCGGAGCCGTCGCGGTCGTGCTGCTGATCGTCGCCGGCACCGCCGCGTTCAGCGCCCTCGGCCTGCTGATGGCCGGCACCCTGCGCGCGGAGGCCACGCTCGCCGCCGCGAACCTCGTGTACCTGCTGCTGCTGTTGGTCGGCGGCGTGTTCTTCCCGCTGTCCGCCTTCCCCGAGGCGCTGCGCCCGGCCCTGGAGCTGCTGCCGATCTCCGCGCTGAGCGGCGGGCTGCGGGCCGTGCTCGAGCACGGCGCGGCGCCGCCCCTGGCGGCCCTGGGGGTCCTGCTCGCCTGGGCAGTGCTGGCGACGGCCGCCGCGGCACGGTTCTTCCGCTGGGAGTGAGGGTGTCCGCCGCCTCGTCCGCCCTCCCCGGCGAGGGCCCGTACGAGGGTCCGCGCCGCTCCCCCGGCGCGTTCGCCCGCGCCGCCGCCGACGCGGTCCCGCCCTCCTGGCTGATCCTCATCGGCATCTTCACCGTCCAGCTCGGCGCCGGAATGGCGAAGCACCTGTTCGCGGCGCTGCCCCCGGCGGCGGTGGTGTGGCTGCGGCTGCTCACCTCCGCCGCGGTCCTGCTGGTCTTCGTACGGCCCCGGCTGCGCGGCCGCACCCGCGCCGACTGGCTGGTCGCGGTCGGCTTCGGGCTGTGCCTGGCGTTCATGAACTTCGCGATCTACCAGTCGTTCGCCCGGATCCCGCTGGGCGTGGCGGTGACGATCGAGTTCCTCGGCCCGCTCGCGGTGTCGGTGATCGGCTCGCGGCGCAAGCTGGACCTCGTGTGGGTGCTGCTGGCCGGGGCGGGCGTGCTGCTGCTGGCCCGCGGGGACGGCGACATCGACATCGTCGGCGTGCTGTTCGCGCTCGCCGCCGGGGCCTGCTGGGCCGGCTACATCCTGCTCAGCGCCGCCACCGGGCAGCGCTTCTCCGGCCAGTCCGGGCTGGCCATCGCGAGCGCGGTCGGCGTGGTCGTGATCGCGCCGATGGGCGTGGCCTCCGGCGGGGCGGATCTGTTACGGCCGGAGCTGCTGCTGCTCGGCCTCGGTGTCGGCCTGATGTCGTCGGTGATCCCGTACTCGCTGGAGATGGAGGCGCTGCGCAAGGTGCCGCCGCGGGTGTTCGGCGTCCTGATGAGCCTGGAGCCGGCCGCCGCGGCGCTCGTCGGCATGGTGGTCCTCGGCGAGCTGCTCTCCGGCCGCCAGTGGGTCGCGGTCGCCTGCGTGATCGTCGCCTCCATCGGCGCCACCCGTACGGCCTCGGCCGATTCGCGACGCCCACCGGAGGTTTGACGCCCGGGCGCGGGGCGGCCCAGCGGGCTCACCCTCGCAGCGCGCGCCGCAGCCGGCGTCCGAGCAGCTCCACGGCGAAGCTGATCAGCAATGACGCCAGCAGAATGCTGGTCACCACGGAGAAGTCGAAGGCCGCGAGACGCTCGCCGAGCAACCGGCCCAGGCCCGCGGCCCCGACGGCGCCGACGATGACGGTGTCGCGCACACAGATCTCGAACCGGTAGAGCGTGTACGTGACGAGGTGGTTCGCGGACGGCGGGCCGATGGACAGCACGGCCGAGACCACGCGCGGCACGCCCGCGCCGCGCAGCGCGTCCCGGGGCCTGAGGTCCATGGTCTCCCACGCTTCGGCGACGAGCCGGCCCAGGATGCCGCCGGTGTAGAGCCCCAGCGCCGACGCGCCGGGCAGCACTCCCGGGAAGAGGCTCAAGAGCGCGACCACGGCCCACACCGTCGGGGGAATCGACCGCAGCACCAGGAGCAGCAGCCGGGCCGGCCACCAGAGGGCCCTCCGGCCCCAGGCCGCCGGGCCACGCCGGTCGGCGCGCGGGCGCCCGGCCCAAGGGCCCACGACCAGAGTGATCACGACCGCCACCACCATGGCGAGGACGGCCATGGCCACGGTGTCGAGGGAGGCACCGGCCAAGGCCGGCATACCGCCCTCGGGGAGGGCCGGGGGCCACAGGTCGAGGAGCAGCCGTCCGCCGAGGTCCTGGGTACGGGTGGAGACGAGTCCGGCCGGTGAGGGACCGACCCACCACCAGGCTCCCGCGATCGCCGGCACCACCAGGGCCAGCGACCAGCGGGTCGAGCGGGACAGGCCCCGTGGCGACCGGGCGGCGCGCGCCTGCCCGGCCGACCAGTCCGCGCAGGTCACCACGGCGACGTCGGAGCGGACCCGGTTGCTCCACAGCTCGACCACCGCCGCGAGCGCCAGCAGCGCCGCGACGAGCGTCCAGACCTCGCCCCAGTTGCGCGACTGCAGGCTCAACGTGAGCTCGACCCCCAGGCCGCCGACCCCCGCGACGCCGAGCACGACGGTGGACCGCAGCGCGCACTCGAATCGGTAGAACGAGTAGGACAGCAGCAGCGGAGCCGCGCCCGGCAGCAGGGCGTACGCCAGGGCCGGAAAACGGCGGGCGCCCGCGGCGCGGAGCGCGCGCAGCGGAGCGCCGGGCACGCCGTCGAGGGTCTCCCCGAAGACCTGGGCGCTCTGCGCTCCGAACGGCAGGGCGAGCGCCAGAACGGCCACGAGCGGGTCGAGCCCGAGCACGCTGACCAGGAACAGCGCCCAGACCAGCTCGTGCACCGAACGGACGGCCACCAGTACGCCGCGGAGCAGGAGCCGTCCGGCCCGTACCGGCCAGGGCGGCGAACGATCCCACGCCACGTCGCTGAGGATCAGGCCGCCGGCCAGGCCCACGACCAGCGCTCCGGCCGTCCCGAGCAGCGCGAGGGCCAGCGTCGTCACCGTGGCCTCGAGCACCACCCCGCAAAATGCGGCGTCGAGGGAGGGGTGCAGGGCGGTCGCCGCGAGGTCGTCGAGCAGGGCCAGCCCACCGCGGTTGACCAGCTCGCCCTCCGCGGGGAGGGCGCGATCGACCGCCCAGGCCAGCAGCCCGGCCACCGCCAGCAGCCCGGAGAGCCTGCGGAGCACGACTCTCCGCCCGCTCACCGCCCGGCGCCGCGCCGGGGCCGCGGCGGGTGGTGAGGGTGGGGCGTCGAGTCGGACCGTCATACGAGCGCGTAGAGATCGTTCAGGGCCGCATCGCTCACCTCGGCGGCCGGGAGGTCGAGCACGAGCCGGCCCTCACGCAGGCCCAGCACGCGAGCGCAGTGCTTTTGGGCCAGGGCCGGCTGGTGCAGGGCGACCACGACCGTCCGTACGGCCGGCGAGGTGCGGAGCAGGCCGAGGATCTCGGCGGCGCGCACCGGATCGAGGCTGGAGACGGGTTCGTCGGCCACGACCAGCTCCGGTGCCTGCACCAGGAGCCGGGCGATCGCGACCCGCTGCCGCTCGCCTCCGGACAGCCGTTCGGTCCGTTCGTGCAGCGCCCAGCCCAGGTCGACACGGTCGAGCGCGTCCACGACCACGTCGAGCGAGTGCGGCCAGACCAGCGAGGCCAGCGCACGGGTGGTGCTCCACCGGCCGAGCCTGCCCGCGTTGACGTTGTGCAGCACCCGGACCTGCTCGATCAGGGCGAGGTCCTGGCTCACCGAGCCG
Organism: Streptosporangiales bacterium; assembly: GCA_009380095.1. Classification (GTDB taxonomy): domain Bacteria; phylum Actinomycetota; class Actinomycetes; order Streptosporangiales; family Streptosporangiaceae; genus WHSL01. The sequence goes on from WHSL01000118.1 coordinate 17,297, forward strand.
ATGCGCCGCTGCAGCCGCCGCCGTCGCGGGACGGACAGGAGTGCCGGGTCCTCGCCGAAGACCTCGACGCTGCCCGTGGTCGGCTCCAGCGACCCGTTGAGCAGGGCCAGGAGCGTGCTCTTGCCGGCGCCGCTGGCGCCGAGAACCGCGACGCGTTCCCCGGCGTGGATCGTGAGGTCGACATCCCGCAGCGCCTCGCGCGGGCCGAACCGGCACCCCGCGCCGCGGAGCCGGACCACCGGTGGCGCCTCGCTCACCGCAGCAGCCCGAGGTCGCGCGCCACACCCTCGATCCTGTCGTAGGCCGCGTTCGTGGTGCGGACGAACGACTTGGCCCCGAAGAGCTTCAGCAGCTCGGCGTCCTCGGCGTCCCGGTGGTCGAGCCCCAGGAGCAGGTCGAGCACCTTCTTCCTGGTGCCGGCGCCGAAGGCCTCGTCGAGATCCGGGCGTGCCAGCCAGTGATAGTCGGCGTAGCCGGGGGTGCGCCACAGCACGACCACGTCGCTCAGGCCGTCTCGGCCCTCCGCG